>NZ_LZJH01000077.1:0-336693 GCF_001666745.1 Mycobacterium sp. E2699
CTGCGCGCGCTGCCGGATGGCCTGACCTACGGCGTGCTGCGCTACCTGAACGGCGAGACCGACCTGGACGGCTCCGACCCGGCGATCGGGTTCAACTATCTGGGACGGCTGGGCGCCGGAGCGGCCGAGGTGTCCGGTGATATCTGGGAGATCCGCCAGGACGGCTGGTCGGTGACCGGTGTCGCCGCGGCGATCCCGATGCCGTTGATGCACACCGTCGAGCTCAACGCGGGCACCCTGGACACCAGCGCAGGCCCGCGCCTGCGGGCTGGGTGGACGTGGGCGCCCTCGGCCCTGGATCACGCGCAGGTCTCCCGGCTGAGCCGATTGTGGTTTGACGCGCTGGCCGGCATCTGCGCGCATGTGCGCGGCGGCGGGGGCGGGCTGACGCCGTCGGACCTCCTGCCCGCTCGCCTGAGCCAGCCGGAGATCGACGAGCTGCAGCGGCGGTACCCCATCGCCGACGTCCTGCCGCTGACCCCCTTGCAGCAGGGCCTGTTGTTCCATGCCAGCACCGCCCGCGGCGGCGACGATGTCTACGCGGTGCAGCTCGATGTCACGTTGAGCGGCCGGCTCGATCAGGATCGCCTGCGCGAGGCGGTACACACCGTGGTGACCCGCCATCCCAACCTGGCGGCCAGGTTCAGCGCACGCTTCGACCAGCCGGTGCAGATCATCCCGGCCGATCCGGTGGTGCCCTGGCGGTATGTCGACCTCACCGGCGCCGGCCCGGACCTCGACGAGCGGATCCAGCAGGTGTGCGCCGCCGAACGCGCCGCCGTTTACGACCTGGCCGACCATCCGGCCCTGCGGGTCGCCCTGATCCGCACCGGAGAGGATCAGCACCGGTTCGTGCTGACGAACCACCACATCGTGCTCGACGGGTGGTCGTTGTCGATCCTGCTGGGTGAACTGTTTGCCAGCTATTACGGGCAGCGACTGCCCGCGGCGGGCTCTTACCGCCGGTTCGTGACCTGGCTGGCCGACCGCGACCTCGATGCCGCCCGCGCGGCCTGGCGCGAGGTGCTGGACGGTTTCGACACGCCCACGTTGGTCGGCCCACCGGATTGGTTCGGGCTCGGGCGGCGAGGCGTCGCCTCGTTCCGCGTACCCGAACAGACCACGCGGGCCATCGGCGAGCTCGCGCGCTCGCGGCACACCACCGTCAGCACCGTCCTGCAGGCCGCCTGGGCCCAGCTGCTGACCTGGCTGACCGGCCAGCGCGAAGTCGCCTTCGGCACCGTGGTGTCGGGCCGGCCGGCCGAGGTGCCCGGCGCCGACTCGATGGTCGGCCTGTTCATCAACACGGTGCCGGTGCGCGCCCGCATCACCGCGCCCACCACTGCCACCGACCTGCTCGATCAGCTGCAAAGCGCCCACAACCGGACGCTCGATCACCAGCACCTGGCGCTCAGCGAGATCCACCGCGTCGCCGGCCATGGACGACTCTTCGACACCGTTTTCGTGTATGAGAACTACCCAACCGACGCTGCGGCGTTGTCGGGCGCCGACGGGTTGAGTGTCACCGAGCTCACCAACCGCGACTACTACCACTACCCGCTCGCGATCCAGGCCGTCCCGGGCCGCGAATTGGAATTCCACCTCCAATTCCGGGCGGATGTGTTCGACGCGGCCGACGTCGAGGCGCTGATCGAGCGGTTCACCCAGGCGCTGGTGGCGATGACCACCGATCCGACGCGACCGTTGTCGTCTCCCGATGGTCACCAAACGGGCAAGCATGCCGGCCTGGGCGGGCCGAGCGACCAGATGCCGCCGCCCAAGCCCGCACCGACAACGGTGTCGGCAACCCCACCCCATCCCAACGGCGGCGATCACCATGCCGCCGCCAGCCCGGTCGAACAGATCGTCACCGGCGTCTACACGCGGGTCCTCGGTGTGGAGCGCGTCGGAGTCGACGAGTCGTTTTTCGACCTCGGCGGGGACTCGCTGGCCGCCATGCGGGCCATTGTCGGGATCAACACAGCCCTGGGCACCAACCTCGCGGTGGCCGCCCTCTTCGAGGCGCCCTCCGTCAGTCGCTTGAGCCAGTGGCTGGGTGGACAGGCCTGCTCGGAAGCGGAAGTGCCCCTCGTGAGTCCGGCCGGCGAGTCTTAGGAAGACCCGGGCTGCCGCAACTCCGAAGTGGAGGTGCCGGGGCGGCTACCAAATACCAGGCATCAGGCGATAGCGCACCTTCTGCGTGTACTCGCGGTATCCGTCCAGCTCCTTCCGGAGCAGCTCCTCCTCGTCGTGGATGCGCGAGGCGAGCACGATCAGCCCGGGCACGACGAAGACCAGTCCCCAGTACGAGCCGAGCGCCAGGGGGATGCCGAGCATCATGATTAAGTTGCCGGTGTACATGGGATGGCGCACGAGCCCGTACAGTCCGGTGGAGACGACGTTTTGCCCCGCCTGCACCCGGACGGTTGCGGCGGCATAGCTGTTCTGAATGACGACTGCCCCCACCACGCCCAGCCCGATGGCGACCAGCACGTCACCGACCAGGCAGGCTGCCGCGGGCACCGGCGACCAGCCGTAGCGGTGGTCGAGGACGCTGAACACCACCATCGCCGCCAACGACAGGTACAGGCCGGCGATGACGACCTTCTGCGCCATCCGAGTCTCGGCCGCCGGCCCCCCGCGCATTCGCGCCTGCAGCGCAACAGGATTCGTTCGTGCCAGGTAGACGACGGGGATCCACGCCGAAAGGCCGACCACCACCAGAAAGACCCACGCCTGCCAGTAATCGAACGTGCCTGCCGGAAGAAACAACATCGAGCCGAACACGACAAACTCGACCAGACCGAAGACCACCATCTTGGGAACGGTTTTCACCGATCCTCCTAAGTCCGTCCCGTACCGCAGGCTGTCGGCGCGGCATCGCTGCGGGCAGCGACGACAGATGCGCCGGACTGAAACTACCGCCCCATTCCGAAGGATGTGTACGAATCCGACGGCGAGCTTGTGCTGCGCTCAGCGAGCGTGATGTGCGCCGTTGGTGCGTCGACGAAGGACGTTGCGCGTCGGCGATCAGCGGCCGGATTTCGTCGCCCGGGCACCGGCGACATCCGGCGGGTAGGCGGCTCTACAGAAAGGGAGCGAAAACGGCCAACGGCGGTACCGCGGGCGGGCATCCCTGCGGCCTCCCGTGACATGAACTGCCCCGCAGCAGGCCCTCGATGGCCGCCAGCACCTGGCGACCGACCGACATTTGGTACTCGCGCAGGTACTGCTCCCGGCGCGGGTCGTCCTCCGCCAAGTGGTGGGTGAGCGGATGCTGCGTTTCCCAAACCGCATCCTGTGCCGCCTCGCCCACGGCTATCAGAAAGTCGTCCTCCTGCATGTCCCCCCGATCAAGTCTCAATGACAGATTGAGTGCCCTTCGCCCGCTCACGCGTAAGACAAGTCACCGCCCGCAATTTTCCCGCAAGCCGAGTTTGAGCAATTGTTGTGGTTCCTATTTTACTCATTAAGCGTCCGCTGAGCAGAATATCCGCGCTGCATGGCAAGCAAACTTCAGGCAGGCCATCAGGCATCCCGGCCAACGAGTCGCCGTGCCGAGGCGGCAAATTAGACCGCTGCACAACAAAGCATTTGGTCCCAAGCCCGCGATCGACGGGTCGAGGTGCCCACGCCGCCGCCAGAGGTTGGCAAATACGATTGGCAGCTATCCAACCGACTCGTAAATGCAAATTATGGTTTTCAGTTTGTCGCCGGCCCGCGGGCCGGCCGACGAAGGCGATTCAGCCTCACAACTCCGAGCGGCAGATGACGGTAGTAGGCCACAAAGCAGCTCGTGAAATTGCCCGCCGGCCGATTTTCTCGACGCCGGCGACGCCGACGCGATTGCGGCGCGACGTCCGCCTGAGGCGGTCGGCCGCGAGAGGACGGCCCGCCCGCCGCGAGCCGCGCGAGGCGACCAGCAACGCTCGGGGGCGCGCCCCGGTACCCGCCTGCGGTACCGATGGAGCCGGCTTAGTTTGAGCGAGCCAGCCCGGCACGGTCCGCGTCGCGATCACCCGGGCGCAGCTCGGCGACAGCAAAATCGCCCGATCGTCGAATGGTCGCAAGCGGCGAGGCGCGATCCTGAGCCGCGATGCGCCAAGGTCGTATACGCAGGTCGGGCAAATATACCCAAAGTTGGGAATATCGAACGCAATCGTGATTTAGGATGGATTGCCTTGTACTCAGAGGAATGACGTTATGTATCCCGAATGCGACGGACGTGGCAGCAGCGCTGCGGCAGTGCCCAATCGAGGGCGTCTACGAAATTCCGCGAAACGTTGTAGGGCACGTGTCGAACACGATACGTTTTCACTTTGGCTGGTGGATCGTGACCGCGGTGTGGGAGGGCACGACGCCGAGATAGCCTTCGGAGGACACCAATGTCGTATGTGATCGCGGCGCCGGAAGTGTTGGTCGCCGCGGCGGCAGAGGCGGCAGGGATCGGCTCGTCGATCAGCGCGGCTAATTCGGTGGCGGCAGCCCGGACCACCCAGATCGTGGCCGCCGCTCAGGACGAGGTGTCGGCAGCGATCTCGGCGCTGTTTTCCAACTACGCGCAGCAGTTCCATGCCCTGACCACTCGGGCGGCGTCCTTTCATGCCCAGTTCGTGCAGGCCCTGACCGGGTCGGGGGGCGCGTACGCGGGTGCGGAGGCGGTCAATGTCGCGCCGTTGCAGGCGGCGCAAGGCTTGGTCGCGGCGGAAACGCCCGCGGCCATATTCCCCTACCAGTTCTCATTGCAGACGATCCTCGACAACATCAATTTGGTCGGCACCACCTTCCTGAGCACCCCCCTGGTCGGCAACGGCGCCAACGGGACAGCCGCCAGCCCCAATGGCAAGCCCGGCGGCATCTTGTTCGGCAACGGCGGCAACGGCTGGAACTCCAATGTCCCCGGGCAAGCCGGTGGCAGCGGTGGTAATGCCGGATTGGTGGGCAACGGTGGAAATGGCGGGAGCGGTGGGGCCGGCGCGAGTGGAGGGAATGGCGGGAACGCGACCCTCCTCGGTAACGGTGGTCTAGGCGGGATCGGTGGCGCCGGCCTGGCCGGGCTCTTCGGCGGCAACGGCGGGAACGGTGGAAACGGCGGGGCCGGCGGTTTCCTCGAGGGTATGGGCGCGGCCGGTGGGGCTGGCGGGGCGGCGTCGAGTTCCGCCGGCAACGGCGGTAACGGTGGTAACGGCGGCGGCGCGGGCTGGTTCAACCTCGGCGGCCCAACCGAGTTCAAGGCACACCCCGGGATCGGCGGTAACGGCGGTAGCAGCACCGCCGGCACCGGCGGCAACGGCGGCGTGGGCGGTTCCGGAATCTATCTCGGCGGCACCGGCGGCAACGGCGGCGACGGCGTCATCGGCGGTAACGGCGGTAACGGCGGCTCGGTGTTCAACAACGACTTGGGAGGTTTCGCCGCCATCACCGGCGGTACCGGCGGTAACGGAGGAGCCGGCACCACCGGCGTCGGCGGGAACGCGGGCAACGGCGGGAACGCGTTTTTGGGTGGCTACAACTTCCTCCGGCCCTTCTATGTCGAAGCCGCGCAGAGCAATAACGCCCTCAACAACATCCTGGCGTCCGTTCTCACGAACTACCTGAACGGCGGCACGGTCACCGGCGGGGCCCCCGGACTCCCCGGGGTCGGGTTGGGCGGCGTCGGCGCCCCGGGCACGACGGGCCTCGCCATCAACATGATGACCGGCACCGGCGCCCCCTCGAATATCGGCCTGAACCTCGGCTCCATGGGCCCCAGCGGCGTCGACCCGCTCGTCGGAAACAACCTGACGGACGTGGGAATCGTCATCAACGACGTCAAAGCGGCACTTGGCCAGCCCTTCATCCAACTGACGGGCGGCTTGATCGGCAACGGCGCCAACGGGACGCCGTCGCACCCCGACGGTTATAACGGCGGATGGCTGCTCGGCAACGGTGGAAACGGGGTTGACGGCGGCCGCGGCGGCAACGCCGGTCTGATCGGTAACGGGGGCAACGGCAGCGCCGGTGCGGCCGGCCAGGCCGGCGGCAACGGTGGAAGCGCGCTGCTGCTCGGTAACGGCGGGGCCGGCGGTGCCGGGGGGTCCAGTGGGCTTCTTGCCGGCGGGGCCGGCGGGAACGGCGGTAACGGCGGGTTCTTCGCCGGCAACGGCGGCCCCGGCGGCATCGGCGGCAACGCGACCGGTCTCCTGGGCGACGGCGGGGCCGGCGGGAATGGCGGCAGCGTCGGCTTTTTCGGGACCCCGGGCAACGGGGGTGCGGGTGGCACCAGCGCGACCTTCACCGGCGGGGGCGGCGGCAACGGCGGGAATGGCGTCGCGGTTGGCGGTACCGGCGGGCACGGTGGAGACGGGTTCCTGGGCGGCGGGGCCGGCGGGAACGGCGGGGGCGTACTGGCCGACGGATTCGGGACTTCCATCGTCGGCGGGAACGGCGGTGACGGCGGTAACGGCACGGGCCCCGCGTCCACCGGCGGTGCGGGCGGCAACGGTGGCGACGCCGTCATGGGTAACTACCCCTTCACCACGGCAGGCGACCGCACCTGGTTCCTCAACGCGCCCGCGAGCCTGAACGCCACCGGCGGTAACGGGGGAGTCGGTGGTACCGGTGCTTTGGTTGCCGGCCACGGCGGCAACGGCGGCGCTGCCTTCGACTACGCCGGGGGAACAGCCACCGGCGGGAACGGCGGAGCCGGCGGTGCCTCAGGGTTGCTCGGCCTCGGCGGAAACGGGGGCACCGGCGGTGCCGCGTACAACTACGGAACCGGTTCGGCCGTCGGGGGACAGGGCGGAAACGGCGGTACCGGTCTTGCCGGGACGGCCGGCACGGCCCTCAGCCCGGACGGCACGGCCGGCGGTAGCGGCGGTGCGGGCGGCAACGGCGGTAATGCCACCGGCGCCACGGCCATCAACGGCTCGGGTGGTCAGGGTGGTCAGGGCGGTGCCGGGGGTGCCGGGTATGACCCGTCGACCGACCCGCACGCGCTGGCCGGGGCCGTCGCCGGTAACGGCGGCGCCGGCGGTGTCGGAGGCGCCGGCGGGGCGGTCGGCACGGGCGGCACGGGCGGCACGGGCGGCAACGGCGGCACCGGCGGTGTCGGTGGTGCCGGGGGCACCGGTCTGACGGGGGCCGACGGCGGCAACGGCGGGAACGGCGGCCTCGGCGGAGCCGCGGGCAGCGGCTCGATCATCAGCGCGGCCGGCACCGCCGGCACCGGCGGGACCGGCGGCGCCGGTGGCGGCGGCGGCGCCGGTATAGCCGGGGGAAATGACGGCTCGGGTGGTTCCGGCGGAACGGGTGGTCAGGGCGGTGCCGGTGCGGCGGTGAGCAACGCCGGGAGCACCGCGGGCATCGGCGGGAACGGCGGCGCCGGCGGCGTCGGCGGCAACGCGGGCAGCGGTGTCGGCGCTCCCGGTCATGCGGGCAGTGGCGGTAACGGGGGCGCCGGTGGCCAGGGCGGGGCAGCCAACAATGCCACTGCGGTGAACGGCGTCGGTGGAACCGGCGGGCAGGGTGGGGCCGGGGGAACCGGCAGCACCGGCACGGCAACCCTGGCCGGTGGTGCCGGAGGTACCGGCGGTAACGGCGGCACCGGTGGCTCGGCGGGGGCCGGCATCGGCACCGTGGGCAACGGCGGTACCGGCGGCCAGGGTGGTCAAGGTGGCGCGGCCGGGGCTTCCGGTGGGGCCGGCATCGGTACCGGCGGCACGGGTGGCACGGGCGGCACCGGCGGCGTCGGCGGTCCCGGTGCTGCGGGCACGTCGGGCGCCAGTCCCACCGCGGGCACCCAGGGCGGTCAGGGCGGTGGCGGCGGTGCCGGCGGTCGCGGCGGTGCGGGCATCGGCGGGGTCGGCGGGGGCCAGGGCGGAACCGGCGGCATCGGCGGAGCCGGTGGTGCCGGCGGCAACGGCGGCAGCAACACCGGCAGCGGCAATGGGGCGACCGGCGGGAACGGCGGCACCGGGGGCGCCGCGGGTGCCGCCGGCGTCGGAACCGACGGCGGCGCGAACGGCGGCATCGGCACCGGCGGTCAGGGCGGCGCCGGCGGCACCGGCGGAAACGGGGGCACGGGTGCCAACGGCACGTCAAGCGCCAGTCCCACCGGCGGCAGCCAGGGCGGTCAGGGCGGTGCCGGCGGTACCGGTGGTACCGGTGGTGCCGGTATCGGCGGGGTCGGCGGCGGCCAGGGCGGAACCGGCGGTGGCGGCGGCACCGGCGGGTCCGGTGGTACCGGCGGCGCCAACACCGGCACCGGCAATGGCGCCATCGGGGGCCAAGGTGGCACCGGCGGCACCGCGGGGACCGGTGGCGTCGGGGGCACCGGCGGCGGTACCGGCGGCACTGGAGGCGTTGCCGGCACGGGCGGAACGGGCGGGACCGGCGGTGGCGGCATCGGCACCGGCAGCGGCGGCCAAGGCGGTACCGGCGGCACGGCCGGTATCGCGGGCGTCGGCGGCGCCGGTGGCAGCGGCAACGGCAACGGCGGTACCGGTGGCGGTGGTGGCGTCGGCGGCAACGGCGGCACCGGCGGCACCGGCGGTGGCCTCCTCGGGTCGGGCGGCAAAGGCGGGTCGGGTGCGATCGGCGGCACGGGCGGCAGCGGTGGCAACGCCAACGGCACCGGCACCGGCGGCACGGGCGGCACCGGTGGTTTCGGCGGCAACGGTGGCACGGGCGGCGGCGGTAACCTCGGTTTGGTTCCCGGCCTCCCCGGCACCAACGGCGGCGGCGGCAATACGGGCAGCGCCCCCACCGGTGCCACCGGCGGGACCGGCCGCGCCGGCGGCACCGCGGGCGCCGGGGGCGCCGGCGGCTGACGGATTCGCCAGGCGGTCGGACAACAGCGGTCCCTCCGCTCAGCACCCGGCGGATCACCTCCGCGACGGCAGAGGCCGCGCGACTCGTAGGCTGAGCTCCGATGAGGGCACCGATCGAGACGTCACCGCTGGCCTGGCTGGACGAGGTGGAGAAGCAGCGCCGCGAGGCCGGGCTGCGCCGCTCGCTGCGGCCGCGCCCGGCCGTCGCCACCGAGCTCGACCTGGCGTCCAACGACTACCTCGGGCTGTCCCAGCACCCCGACGTGATCGAGGGCGGGGTCGCGGCGCTCCGCATCTGGGGCGCGGGGGCCACCGGTTCGCGCCTGGTCACGGGCGACACCGAACTGCATCAGCAATTCGAGGCCGAGCTCGCCGAGTTCGTCGGTGCGGCCTCCGGCCTGCTGTTCTCGTCGGGCTATACCGCGAACCTGGGCGCCGTCGTCGGCCTCTCGGGCCCCGGTTCGCTGCTGGTGTCCGACGCCCTGTCGCACGCGTCGCTCGTTGACGCCTGCCGGCTGTCGCGCGCCCGCGTGGTCGTGGCGCCGCACCGCGACGTCGACGCCGTGGACGCGGCGCTGGGTTCCCGCGACGAGGAGCGCGCCGTCGTCGTCACCGACTCGGTGTTCAGCGCCGACGGCTCCCTGGCCCCGGTCCGCGAACTGCACGCGGTGTGCCGCCGCCACCGCGCGCTGCTCATCGTCGACGAGGCGCACGGCCTCGGCGTGCGCGGCGGCGGCCGCGGGCTGCTGCACGAACTCGGTCTGGCTGGCGCGCCCGACATCGTGATGACCACGACGCTGTCCAAGGCGCTCGGCAGCCAGGGCGGGGTGGTGCTCGGGCCGGCGCAGGTGCGCGCACACCTGATCGACGCGGCCCGGCCGTTCATCTTCGACACCGGCCTCGCCCCGGCGGCGGTGGGCGCCGCGCGGGCCGCCCTGCGCGTTTTGCAGGCCGAGCCGTGGCGCCCGGGGGCGGTCCTGCAGCATGCGCGCCTCCTGGCCAAGACGTGCGACGTGCCCGACGAGCCGCGGTCGGCGGTGGTGTCGGTGATCCTCGGCGATCCGGAGGTGGCGCTGGTCGCGGCGACCGCGTGCCTGGACGCCGGGGTGCGGGTCGGCTGCTTCCGGCCGCCGACCGTGCCCGCCGGAACGTCGCGGCTGCGCCTGTCGGCGCGCGCGTCGCTGGACGACACCGACCTCGAGCTGGCGCGCCGCGTGCTGACGGACGTGCTCACGGGACTTGTTTAGGGCGCGCCGTTGACCGTCCTGGTCGTCACCGGTACCGGCACGGGGGTCGGCAAGACGGTCGTCACCGCGGCGCTGGCGTGCCACGCCCGCCAGGCCGGCATCGACGTCGCGGTCTGCAAACCCGTCCAGACCGGCACCGACTGCGGCGACGACGACCTGGCCGAGGTGGCCCGGCTGTCCGGGGTCACCGAGCTCGCCGGGCTCGCCCGCTACCCGCAACCGCTGGCGCCGGCGGCCGCGGCCGGGCAGGCGGGCATGGCGCTGCCCACGCGCGAGGATCTGGAGCGCCTCATCCGTGAACTCGACCGGCCGGGGCGGCTGACGTTGGTGGAGGGCGCCGGCGGGTTGCTGGTCGAGCTCGCCGACGGGGGCGTCACGCTGCGCGACCTCGCCGCCGCGCTGGGCGCGGACGCGCTGGTCGCCGTCACCGCGGAACTGGGCACTCTCAACCACACCGCGCTGACACTGGAAGCGCTTGCCGCGCAACGAGTTTCATGCGCAGGGTTGGTGATCGGCAGCTGGCCGCCCCGGCCCGGGCTGGTGGAGGAATCGAACCGCGCCGCGCTGGCCGAGCTGGCGCCCGTCCGGGCGGTGCTGCCGGCCGGTGCCGGAGCGCTGGGCGCCACCGACTTCGCCCCGATGAGCGTCGCAGCGTTCGACCGCGGCTGGGTGAGCGCGCTGGTGCGCTGATGGTCCATTCGATCGAGCTGGTCTTCGACCCCGACACCGAGGCGGCGATCCGCCGTATCTGGGCCGACCTCGCCGGCGCCGGCATCCCCAGCCAGGCGCCCGCCAGCCGGCCGCACGTGACGCTTGCCGTCGCCGAACGCATCGACCCCGACGTGGATGCGCTACTGGGCCCGGTCAGCGGGCGCCTGCCGCTGACGGCCACGATCGGGGCCCCGGTGCTCTTCGGGCGGGCAACCGTCGTGTTCGCGCGGCTCGTGGTGCCGACGACCGAGCTGTTGGCGCTGCACGCCGAGGTGCACCGGTTGTGCGGTGCGCATCTGTTGCCCAAGCCGATGTCCAACAGCCTGCCCGGCCAGTGGACCGCCCACGTCACGCTGGCCCGCCGCGTCGGCGGCGCCCAACTCGGGCGGGCGCTGCGCATCGCGGGGCGCCCGACGCAGGTCGACGGCCGCTTCGCCGGCCTGCGGCGCTGGGACGGCAACAACAAGGCCGAACACCCGATCGACTAGCCGCCGAACAACAGATACAGGCCGGTGAAGGTGTAGCCCACCATCACCAGCATCATGGTGAGCTGCCCGGTGAGCTGATGCCCCGCCGGTAGCAGCCGCAGCGCCCTGTCGTGGGCCGCGATCACCGCCAGGATGTGCCCGGTGACCACGCACGCCACCTTGATGCCGGCGAGCACCGGGGGGTGGCTGGACAGCACGTAGGCGACGTGAAAGTGCGCCAGCCCCAACGGGTTCCAGCCGCGGCCCAACGGGTCGGCCAGGGCGGCCACCGCCTGCTGCCCACGCTCGACGAGGTAGCTCAAATAGTGGGCGAAGATGTAGCCCACCACGATCGGGATCAGCGAGTGCGCCATCTCGCCGGGCAGGGCGCGGCGCCGCTCGCGGTCGACGCCGCCGGTGGCGCGGGCGGCCAGCGAAAACGTCAGCGCCACAACGAAAATGAACACCACCAGGCCAACCGTTCGCAACACCGACGAGGATAGCGTCGGCGGCATGCGGAAGCCGCGCGAAATCCCGTCGGCGAACCCGCGCCACGTCGCTGACGACGAGAAGCTGTCGAAGGCCGTCGACCCGAGCAGCACCGCCAACAGCACGACCACACCCGGGCGCACCGGCAGCGACGGCAGGTGGTCGAGCGGGTTGCCCACGACGATCCGCCCGGTGTCCGGGTTGCGGCGAAACGGGCACAGCCGCGACACCGCCATGCTGTACACGCCGAACGGGTCGGCTCGCGCCAGCCAGCGCTGCCCGCACAGCCACGCGCCGCCCAGCATGAGCACTGCGTAAACCAGCAGCCACGCCTTGACCATCGGCAGTGACGCCGAATTCGGGCTGGCCAGCTCCGCCCACACGAACGCGAACAGCCCCGCCGCGGCGGGCCGGTATCCCCAGCCCTCGGGGCACGGCCGCCGTCCGCCTCCCGGCAGGACACGGTGCAGCAGCCGATACACCGTGCGCATCGGCGAGATCACCCGCCAGACCGGCCCGAATGCCAGCGACAGCGCCACCAACCCGACCCACAGCAGCACGTAGAACGCCCCGAGCAGCCCGTTGGACTCCGCTTGCGGCCCCCACACCCCGGCCGCCACGGCCCACACCGTGAACGCCAGCGCCAGCAGGGCGGCCGTCCACCGGGTCGCCGGCGCATCGACAACCGCGGTCAGCGCTTCCGGCAGCGGACGGCCGGGCTTGCCGGGGTCGAACCGCGGGCGCCGCCAGGCGAACGCGACCAGCGCGAAGGTGAACGTCAACGCCCACGCCGCGCCGACCATCGCGTACAGGTACGGCACCGGAAGGTCGCCCGACCCGCCCAGACCGTGCGCGAGCACCACCGCCGCGCCGCGGTCGCTCACGGCTGCACTTGGATGGTCGCGATCGTGCGGTCCAGGTGATGCAGCTCCACCTCGACGTTACCGGGCACGTCGACGCTGAACTGGAAGGTTTGGTTGGGCGCGGCCGCGACCGCGAACTTGTGGTCGGGCGTCGAGTGCACGTGCAGCTCGTCGGTCGCGTCGCTGCTGACCCGCAGGGTGATCTGCTGGTGCACCTTGGCCAGCAGGGTGGCGTTGGTCGGGGTGACCTGCCCCTTGGCGATGGTGATGTCGACGACCGGGCCGGCGCCGGCGGGCTGGTTTTGCGAGCCGCCGCAGGCGACCAGCGCCGACGTCAGCGCCGCCACCCAGACGAGGGCGCTCCGAACCGTCATCGAATCAGGCCGCCCTGGGCGCGCCGGGCAGGGGCTGCTTCTCCTCGACCGGCTCGGGCGCCTGCTCGGCGTTGTTGAGGCGACCGGCGCCCCACGCCAGGGCCGAGATCACCATCAGCGTCAGGATCAGGACCACGATCCCGCCGGCGGTGAACAACCAGGTTGGCGCGCCCTGGTCGCGTTCGCGCTGCAGGATCGTGACCTCCAGCACGAACGGCCGCGTGCTCGACGCCAGCGCGGGAACCTCGGGCGCCGGGATGGCGTCGTCCGCCGGTTCCCAGATGGGGACGGCCGTCATCGTGCGGCCGTCCTGGACCCGCAGCAGCGTCTTCCATTCCCCCCACACCGGGACCGGCTGGGTGGACCGGTAGTGCCCCGGTCCCACCTTGGCGAGCCGGTCGATCATCAGGCCCCGGTTGTTCTGCATCCGGCCCTGCCAGGACAGGATGGTCAGCCAGTCCGGGTGGTCGCTGACGAACGGCGGATTCAGCTGCACGTCGGCCGAGACCATGCGCTGCCCGGGCGGGCTGGGCAGGTCCGTCAAGTTGACGGTGGCGGTGTTCTGCCGCGGCACGAGGATGTGCAGCCCGTTGGCCACCGCGCCGCCGATCACCAACACGGTCAGCGCGACCGCCGCGATGCCGACCTTGCGGCCGGGCAGGCGCTGCCCCGTCAGCACCAGGCCGAACAGCCCCCCGCAGACGCCGGTCAGCACCGCCACCGGCACCGCCATCGCCAGCGCCTCGCCCCACATGCTGGTCGGCCACGGGTAGTGGTACACCGCTCCGATCCACAACGATTCCAGCCACAGCCCGACGGTCCCGACGGCGAGGCCGGAAACGGCGCCAAAGGCGATGGGGCGCTTGAACAATGGGGTCAGCGCCACCAGTTCGACGACCAGCGCGGGGCCCAGGTACAGCGGGAACCAGTTGATCGGCGCGCCCAAGATGGGGCCTACCAGCAACGAGACAGCGCCGCGTAGCGCGATGGCGAACAGCGCCGCGATGATCGCGGCTCCGCGTCCCATCGTGTAGCGGGCGGCGACGGCCGCCAGCGCGGCCGCCGCGGCGATCAACATCGGCTGGAACACCAGGCGGAATTGCGGTACGCCGAAGTCGAATTCGATCTGATAGACCGACAGGCCGATGAACAAGCCGCCGAACGACAGGTAGCGCAGGAACGTGATGAAGACGCCGTGGTACACCTCCCCGGCCTCGTGAGCCTCGCCCTCGCGCTCCAGCATCAGCACCGCGAACAGGGAGAAGCACGCGCCGCCGATCATCATCAGATGCGTTGGGCCCCAAAGGGTCACGTCTTGGCCGAAGATGCGGTGCCAGATGTCGTCGAGCGGGAACCCGATCATCGCGTACAGCCCGCAACCGGCCATCAGCACGCCGCCGACCGGGGCGTGCCAGTCACGTGTGATCCGCACCGCCGCCGGGCCCGGCTTGTCGAACGGCAGCACCACCGCCAGCATGCCCCCGACGAAGATCCCGAACAGCCCGATGATGATGAAGTAGTGCGCCGGATTCGCCAGGGGGCCGGGGTCGCGGCCGTTGCCGATGTGCCAGCTGACGTCCCAGATGAACCCGAACAGCGCGCAGATGATCGACGTGGTGAACACCAGCACCGGCAGGGCCACCCAGTTCGGGCGGTGGAACTTCTCGCCCATCTTGTCCGCGATCCGGGTCAGCCACTCGATGCGATGGGTGCGATGGGCGTGCCCGACCCACAGCATGACCGCGGCGATCACCACCGCGGCGACCGACAGCCCGATCACCTGGTTCAAACCCGCGCCGCGCGCCGGTGCCTCGGCAACAACAGTCAGATCCGCCGATTTCATCGTCAAACCCTCCCAACACGCCTGACCGAAGGTGGTGTGAGCAAACTCGCAGCAACCGGAATGCCCCGATCGCGGGCCCGTCAATCACCCTTTTGGTCGGCGTCGGCACGTCCCTCGGCGGGTTTGCCACCGGTGCGCCGGTCTTTGAGCGCGACATACAGGATGACGGCGACGACGAGGATCGCGGGCAGGAACGCCGGGATGGCCAGCAGCAGCATGTGGTGGCCGAGGTATTCGACGTGCGGGGCGGTCTGCCAAACGGTCATTCTGCAGGGATACCCCGCAGCCCCCATGTTGCGCGGCCGTTACCCTACTTTGAACACCGATTGATTCAGGCTGCCGGATTCGGCAGGCGCGGCTGCGCGCGCACGGACACGAAGGCAGGGGAGTACCTGGTGACTCGAGCGGCAACTCGGCCGGCGACCGGCGCCGACGACGCGAACAACGACATTCTCGCGGTGGCGCGGGATCAGGTGCTCGAGCGCGGCGAGGGACTGAGCCGGGACCAGGTGCTCGAGGTGCTGCGGCTGCCCGACGACCGGCTCGACGACCTGCTGGCCGTGGCCCACGAGGTGCGGATGCGCTGGTGCGGGCCGGAGGTCGAGGTCGAGGGCATCATCAGCCTGAAGACGGGCGGCTGCCCGGAGGACTGCCACTTCTGCTCGCAGTCGGGGCTGTTCGCCTCGCCGGTGCGCAGCGCGCGGCTGGACATCCCCAGCCTCGTCGAGGCGGCCAAGCAGACCGCCAAGTCCGGCGCCACCGAGTTCTGCATCGTGGCCGCGGTGCGCGGGCCCGACGAACGGTTGATGGCGCAGGTCGCGGCCGGCATCGAGGCCATCCGCGACGAGGTGGAGATCAACATCGCCTGCTCGCTGGGGATGCTGACCGCCGAACAGGTGCAGCAGCTCGCGGCGATGGGCGTGCACCGTTACAACCACAACTTGGAGACCGCCCGCTCGTTCTTCCCCAACGTCGTGACCACCCACACCTGGGAGGAGCGCTGGCAGACGCTGTCGATGGTGCGCGACGCGGGCATGGAGGTGTGCTGCGGCGGCATCCTCGGCATGGGTGAAACCCTGGAGCAGCGCGCGGAATTCGCCGCCGACCTGGCCGAACTCGGGCCCGACGAGGTGCCGCTGAACTTCCTCAACCCGCGGCCGGGCACCCCGTTCGGCGACCTGGAGGTCATGCCGGTCGCCGAGGCGCTGAAGTCCGTCGCCGCCTTCCGGCTGGCGCTCCCGCGCACCATGCTGCGCTTCGCCGGGGGCCGTGAGATCACCCTGGGCGACCTCGGCGCCAAGCAGGGCATCCTGGGCGGCATCAACGCCGTGATCGTCGGGAACTACCTGACCACGCTCGGCCGGCCCGCCGAGGCGGACCTGGAGCTGCTCGACGACCTGCAGATGCCGATCAAGGCGCTCAATGCCAGTTTGTAAAGCCACCTTGTAAGACACTGGAGCCGTGGTTCGGGATCTGGGCGCTCCGGTGAGCGCCGGCGTCTACAACGTCTACACCGGGGAATTGGGGGGCACCGCCATGCCGACGGCCGCCCAGCTGGGCCTCGAGCCGCCGCGGTTCTGCGCCGAGTGCGGGCGCCGGATGGTGGTCCAGGTCCGTCCCGACGGCTGGCGGGCGCGGTGTTCGCGGCACGGCCAGGTCGACTCGGCCGACCTGGAGGCGCGGCGATGACCGAGCAGGCGGCGCCCGGGGCGTTCGAGCCGACGGGCGTTTCCCGCACGGCGCGGACGCGCGCGGTCGTCACAGCGGCGCTGGGACTGACGGCGACCGGCGTGGTGATCGGCGCGCTGTGGGCCTGGATCGCCCCGCCGATCCACGCGGTGGTGGCGATCACCCGCGCGGGCGAGCGGGTGCACGACTACCTGGGCAGCGAATCCCAGCACTTCTTCGACGCGCCGTGCCTGCTGCTGGGGCTGTTGACGGTCCTGGCGGTGGTGGGGACGGTGCTGGTGTGGCAGTGGCGCCGGCATCGGGGGGCGGCGATGGTCCTCGGGCTGTCGCTCGGCATGGTGGCCTCCGCCGCCGTCGCCGCCGCGACGGGCGTCGTGCTGGTTCGGCTGGGCTACGGCGCGCTGAATTTCGATGCCGTCCCGCTGTCCGGCAGCCCCGCGGTCGCCTACGTCACCCAGGCGCCGCCCGTGTTCTTCGCGCGGACGCCGCTGCAGGTCGCGCTGACCCTGGCGTGGCCCGCCGGCGTCGCCGGCCTGGTGTACGCCCTGCTCGCCGCCGCGGACGCCCGCGACGACCTGGGCGGGCTGCCGGTCATCGCGCGGCCGGCTTCCGCGCTCCCGCTGGAGCCGGAGGCCCCGGAGGCGGCCGTCTCGTAGCGACTCTGGTGGCGGCGGCAGAGCCGTCCTAGAGCGGCCTGTGCGGGATCCTCCGCCCCGTGATGACCTTGGCCGCGATCTTGACCAGCCGCGCCATGCCGACGTAGGTCATCGGGTTGAACATCGTCGGCCACGTGGTCCGGATCAGGTGCTCGGTCAGCGGCCGGCCCGCGAACCGGTCGGTGAGCCAGCGCAGCGTCATCGGGGCGGACAGCGGATGCAGGACCAGGTGTTCGTTGAATGCGTCCCGGTGGTAGGTGACCCGGGCGCCACCGGCCGAGTAGGCGTCGGCGAGCGCGTCGATGTCGTGCACGTCGATGAGGTAGTCGTGCACGGCCTGCACGATCAGCACCGGCGGCGTCGGCACCGCCGCGCCCAGCTTGATGCTGTCGAAGACGTGCATGATCTCCGGCGTCGACAGGATGTCTTCCAGCGGCTCGTCGAGGTAGTCGCCCATGTTCTTGCCGGCCATCTTCAGGACCGCTTCCACGGTCGTCATCTTCTCCAGCGATTCGAGCAAGGCGCGCCCCTCGTCGTTGGCGTGCTCCTTGATCATCCGGTCGAGGTCGGGGTAGACGTGCGCCAGCGCCGCCACCACGAGGGCCGGCAGGCCGGCGAGGAAGCCCCCGTTGAGCCTGCGGAACGTGTGGCCGAGGTCGCCGACCGGCGATCCGAGCACCGCCCCGACGATGTCCAGTTCCGGCGCGTAGTCGGCGCACACCTCGGCGGCCCAGGCGCTCGCGAGGCCGCCGCCGGAATAACCCCACAGCCCGACCGGCGCCGACTGCGACAGGTTCAGCCGCTCGGAGCCCAGCGCCGCCCGGATCCCGTCGAGCACGCGGTAGCCGGGCTCATAAGGGGCGCCCCACGACCCGTGGACGCCTTCGTGGTCGGGGACCGAGACGGCCCAGCCCTCGGCGACGGCGGCCGTGACCAGCAGGTATTCGAACTGGCTGAGCGACCCCAGGGCCTTGGCCCGGCGCCGCAGCGCGTAGGACGGGAAGCAGCGCGACGTCATCGCGTCGATCGCGCACTGGTAGGACAGCAGCGGGCAGGTCTGCCCCGGAGCGAGCTTCGCCGGGACGATCACGGTGGTCACCGTCGCCTCGGGCTCGCCGTTCATGTCCATGGTCCGGTAGAGCAGCTGGACGGCGCGTACGGGCTGCGGAACCAGGCCCAGGAACGCCAGCTCGACGTCGCGCGAGCGCAGCACCGTTCCGGGCTCGGCGTGCTGGTAGCCCGGCGGCGGCTGGTAGAACGGGTCGTCCGAGGGCAGCAGCGGGCGCACCTTGCGCCGCAGCTCCTCGTGCGGCGGCCGCGCGATCCACTGCGCGCCCTGCGTTCCCGCAAGATTGCCGAGTTCAACCATTCGCCGGTCCCTTCTTGGCCACCCGGCATTCTCGCGCATGTACTGGGGGTGGCCAAAACGTAATCGCCGCATTGTGAGCTAGTTCTTCCCGCTCAGTTACTGACGCGGCCCGAGCAAAAACCCCCGGTCGCCCGGACGGGGGCGTCTTTCACGGTAACTCAAACCTGGCCCGGCGGCCGGAACGCCGCGAATTCGTCGGTGACCCGCAGCCGCGAGTCGGTGAAGTGGTAGAGCGCCGCCGGGCGCCCGCCGCTGCGGCCGGACTGCGCGATGGTGCCGGTCTGGCTGATTACCCCCCGCCGGGCCAGCACCCTCTGCAGGTTCGTCGCGTCCACCTGGTAGCCCAGCGCGGCGCCGTAGATGTCGCGCAGCGTGGACAGCGCGAATTCCCTTGGCGCCAGGGCGAACCCGATGTTGGTGTACGACATCTTGGCGACCAGCCGGGTCCGGGCGTGCTCCACCATCGTGCCGTGGTCGAACGCCATCGGCGGCAGGGCATTCACCGGGTGCCAGCGGGTGTCCGGCGGCAGCTCGGGGATGGCGGGGGAGGGCACCAGGCCCAGGAATGTCGACGCGATCACCCTGGCACCCGGCACCCGCTGTGGGTCGGAAAACACAGCCAGCTGCTCCAAGTGAGCCAGCTCTCGCAGGTCGACCTTCTCGGCCAGTTGGCGGCGAACCGAGGTGGTCATGTCCTCGTCGCTGCGCAGCCGGCCGCCCGGCAGCGACCAGGCGCCCTGCTGCGGATCCTTGGCGCGTTGCCATAACAGCACGTTCAGCTGCGGTTTCTCTCTGCGCGGGCTCGCCGTTACCTGGCGAACCTGAAACACCACCGCAAGCACCTCGTGTTCAGTGCTAGTATGGCCCATGTTTTCGATTGTAAGTCGAAAACCTCCCGGCGCGAAAGGAGCCGCCATGACGGTCTTGACTCGCATGGACACGCTCGATGACAACGGGGCCGACCTGACCGGCCGCATCACCAACACGCCCACCGGCTACACCGGTCTCGACGGCGACGCACTGTGGGCGGCCGAGGTTCGGCGGCTGGCGAAGCTGCGCGGCGCCACCTTGCTGGCGCACAACTACCAGCTGCCGGCCATCCAGGACGTCGCCGACCACGTCGGCGACTCGCTGGCGCTGTCGCGGATCGCCGCCGAGGCGCCCGAGGACACCATCGTGTTCTGCGGCGTGCACTTCATGGCCGAGACCGCCAAGATCCTCAGCCCCGACAAGACCGTGCTCATCCCGGACCAGCGGGCCGGCTGCTCGCTGGCCGATTCCATCACCGCCGACGAACTTCGCGCCTGGCGCGACGAGCACCCCGGCGCCGTCGTCGTCTCCTACGTCAACACCACGGCCGCCGTGAAGGCGCTCACCGACATCTGCTGCACCTCGTCCAACGCGGTCGAGGTGGTCGAGTCCATCGACCCCGACCGCGAGGTGCTGTTCTGCCCGGACCAATTCCTCGGCGCCCACGTGCGCCGGGTGACGGGCCGGGAGAACCTGCACGTGTGGGCCGGCGAATGCCATGTGCACGCCGGCATCAACGGCGACGAGCTGTCCGCGCAGGCGCGGGCCAATCCGGACGCCGAACTGTATGTCCATCCCGAATGTGGTTGCGCGACTTCGGCGTTGTACCTCGCCGGCGAGGGCGCCTTCCCGGCCGAGCGGGTGAAGATCTTGTCCACCGGCGGCATGCTCGACGCCGCGCACCAGACCCGCGCCCGCAAGGTGCTGGTCGCCACCGAGGTCGGCATGCTGCACCAATTACGCAGGGCCGCACCGAAAGTCGACTTTCAGGCGGTCAACGACCGGGCAGCCTGCAAGTACATGAAGATGATCACCCCGGCGGCCCTGTTGCGCTGCCTGGTGGAGGGCGCCGACGAGGTGCACGTCGACCCGGAGATCGCGGCCGCGGGCCGGCGCAGCGTGCAGCGCATGATCGCAATCGGCCAGCCGGGCGGCGGCGAATGATGGCCCGTCCCACCTGGACGCACACCGCCGACGTCGTCGTCGTCGGCACCGGCGTCGCGGGGCTGGCCGCCGCGCTGGCCGCGCATCGCGCCGGGCGCAGCGTCGTGGTGCTGAGCAAGGCCGATCAGGCGAAGGGGGGGACCGCGACCCACTATGCGCAGGGCGGCATCGCGGTGGTGCTGCCGGACAACGACGACTCCGTCGAGGCGCACGTCGCCGATACCCTGGCCGCCGGCGCGGGCCTGTGCGATCCCGACTCGGTGTACTCCATTGTCGCCGAGGGTTACCGGGCGGTGTCCGAATTGGTCGGTGACGGGGCGCGATTCGACGAAGTGGTCCCCGGTCGCTGGGACGTGACGCGCGAGGGTGGCCACTCCCGGCGGCGGATCGTGCACGCCGGGGGCGACGCCACCGGCGCCGAGGTGCAGCGGGCGCTCGACCGCGCCGCGGCCAGGCTGGACATCCGCCCCGGCCATGTGGCCCTGCGGGTGCTGCACAACGACGACGCCGTCACCGGGGTCCTGCTGGGCAGCGTGGACGGCTACGGAATCATCAACGCGCCGTCGGTGATCCTGGCCTCCGGCGGGCTCGGGCACCTCTACGGCGCGACCACGAATCCCGACGGCTCCACCGGCGACGGCATCGCGCTGGCGCTGTGGGCCGGCGTGCCGGTCAGCGACCTCGAGTTCATCCAGTTCCACCCGACGATGCTGTTTGGCGGCAAGAGTGGCGGCCGGCGCCCGCTGGTCACCGAGGCCATCCGCGGCGAGGGCGCCATTCTGCTTGACAGCCGAGGCAATTCGGTCACGGCCGGCGTTCACCCGATGGGCGATCTGGCCCCGCGCGACGTCGTCGCGGCGGCCATCGACGCGCGCCTGCGGGAGACCGGCGACCCGTGCGTCTACCTCGACGCGCGCGGCATCGCGGGCTTCGAGGCCCGGTTCCCCACCGTCACCGCCGCGTGCCGCGCCGCCGGCATCGACCCCGTCCGCCAGCCCATCCCGGTGGTTCCGGGGGCGCACTACAGCTGCGGCGGCATCGTCACCGACGTGTTCGGCCAGACCGAACTGCCGGGGCTGTACGCCGCGGGCGAGGTGGCCCGCACCGGAATGCACGGCGCCAACCGGTTGGCCTCCAACAGCCTGCTGGAGGGCTTGGTGGTCGGCGGTCGCGCCGGACGGGCCGCGGCCGCGCACGCGGCGACGGCCGGCCGCGTCACAGCGGCGGCCCCCGAGCCCGTCGCCCACACCGCCCTGGAGCGAGGCGACCTGCACCGGGCGATGGGCCGGCACGCCTCGGTGGTGCGCGACGCCGCCGGGCTGAACCGCTTGTGCGACGAGCTGTCCGGCGCGCCGGTCCGGGACGTGGCCGGCCGCCGCGACTTCGAGGACGTCGCGTTGACGCTCACCGCCCGGGCGGTGTCCGCCGGGGCCTTGGCGCGCAATGAAAGTCGCGGATGCCACCACCGCGCCGAGTACCCTGACGCCGCACCGGAACAGGCCCGCAGCAGCGTGCTCCGGCTGGCCGACGACGGAAACTCCGTGCTGGTGGAGGCGTTGGCGGCGGTGTGCTGACGATGTTCTCCGACTGCGAACTCGACGCCGCCCGCGACGCCATTCGGCAGGCCCTGCGCGAGGATCTGCGTTACGGTCCCGACGTCACCACGCTGGCCACGGTGCCCGCCGCGGCGGTGGCCACCGCGTCGATGGTGCCCCGCGAGCCGGGGGTGATCGCCGGGCTGGACGTGGCGCTGCTGGTCCTCGACGAGGTGCTCGGCACCGGCGGCTACCAGGTGCTCGATCGCGTCGAGGACGGCGCCCGGCTGGGCCCGGGTGAGTCGGCACTGACGGTGCGAGCGGACACGCGGGGCATGCTGACCGCGGAGCGGACCGCGCTGAACCTGTTGTGCCACCTGTCGGGGATCGCCACCGCGACCGCGGCCTGGGTCGACGCGGTGCACGGCACCAACGCGAAGATCCGCGATACCCGCAAGACCCTGCCGGGCCTGCGCGTGCTGCAGAAGTACGCGGTGCGCGTCGGCGGGGGCGTCAACCACCGAATGGGTCTAGGGGACGCGGCGCTGATCAAGGACAACCACGTCGCGGCCGCGGGCTCGGTGGTCGAGGCGCTGCGCGCGGTGCGCGAGGCGGCCCCCGACCTGCCGTGCGAGGTGGAGGTGGACTCGCTCGAGCAGCTGGACGAGGTGCTGGCGGAAAAGCCCGAGCTGATCCTGCTGGACAACTTCCCGGTGTGGCAGACGCAGATCGCCGTGCAGCGCCGCGACACCCGGGCGCCCGCCGTGCTGCTCGAGTCGTCGGGCGGGCTCAGCCTGGAGAACGCGGCGACCTACGCCGCCACCGGTGTCGATTACCTGGCCGTCGGGGCGCTGACGCATTCGGTGCGCGCGCTCGACATCGGCCTGGACATGTAAAGAGTCCGCGTCAGCCGCCAAAGTGCAGCTACCGACAGCTTTACTCGAGAAACGCGTAGCCAGTTGCACTCTCGCGCCGATATTGGCATCAGCCGCGCAGCAGCGTGCGCGCCGCGGGCTTGGCGGCCTCCAGCGCGCCCGCATCACCGGAGATCCGCGACAGGATCAGCGCGCCCTCGATCAGTGAGATCACCGCGATCCCCACGCGGTGCGCCTCCGCGGCGGGCCGGCCGTCGGAGCGCAGCCGCTCCTCGACCGCCGCGCACCACCCGTTGAAGGCGCGTGCGGACGCCTCGCGCACCAGCGGACTCGCGTTGACCGATTCGGTGGCGATCGGCTCGATCGGGCAGCCGTCGCGCTGATCGCCGGCCAACCCGGCGATCAGCAGGTCCACCCAGCGGTCGACGATGTCGGCCACCGGCCGGCCCGTCGCCAGGAAGCGGCGCAGCAGTTGCTCGATGCCGGTGCCCTCGGCGTCGACGACCGCGGCGGCCAGCTGTTGCTTGCCCCGCGGGAAGTGGTGATACAGCGAACCGGGTTTGACGCCGGCCTCCTCGAGGATCTGGTTGAGGCCGGTCGCGGCGTAGCCCTGCCGGCGGAACAGGGTGGCGGCTTTGTCGATCAGCGCCGCGCGGCTGCGATCTGGTCGGGGCACGCTATTGACTTTACTTGAATGACCACTCAAGAATGCTGAGATGAGGCAGTTGACCTACGAAGAGACCGGGCGATACGCGTGGCGCGACGTGCCCGAGCCGCAACTCAGCGCGCCCGAGCAGGCGTTGGTCCGGCCGTTGACGGTGGCATGCTGCGACCTCGACGTCGCGGTGTGCCACGGGCGGCTGCCGTTTCCGCCGCCGTACGCGGTGGGCCACGAGGGATTGGCCGAGGTCGTCGCCGTCGGCGACGCCGTCACGGGCGTCCGGGCCGGCGACCGCGTCGTCGTGCCGTTCCAGATCAGCTGCGGAACCTGCCGCGAATGTCGCCGCGGCGTGACCGGATCCTGCGGCTCGGTGCCGCTGATGGCGGCCTACGGAATGGCCCCGATCGTCGGCCTCGACGGCGGGGGCTTCATGTCGGAACTGGTGCTGGTGCCCTACGCGGACGCGATGCTGGTCCCGCTTCCCGACGGCGTGGACCCCGTCTCGATCGCGTCGCTGTCGGACAACATTCCCGACGGCTGGCGGGCCGTCGGCCCGTTCACCGCGGAGTTGGACGGCCTCGATCCCGTCGATCGCCGCGTCCTGGTGCTCGGGCGGCTGTCGATCGGGTTGTACGCGGCCGCCATCGCGGCGGCGCTGGGGGCGCGCGTCGACTACGTCGACACCGATCCGCAGCGGCTGGCCGCCGCCGAAAAGGTCGGCGCGGTGGTGCACGACGTCGACAAACCCGACAAGTCGTGGGGCGCGTACCCGGTCACCGTGCACACCACCAGCGACGCGGCGCTGCTCGCGGCCACCCTGCGCGCGACCTGGCCGGATGGCGTGTGCACCGACACCGGGATCTACCCCGAATACAACGTCGAGATGCCGTTGCTGCCGATGTACAGCCGCGGCGTGCGGTTCGTCACCGGGCGGGTCAGCGCGCGCACGGTCATCCCGCGGGTGCTCGAGCTGCTCGCCGGCGGCCTGGACCTCTCGCCGGCCGTCGACCGCGTGGTCGCCTGGGAGGACGCCCCGTCGGCGTGGCCGGCGATGACCGGCAAGACCGTCTTCACCAGGGCGTAGGCCTATCGGGTGGGTATCCAGGGCATTGAGTGTGTGGGTGGGGCGCGAAAATCGCCGAAATCGCGCCCTGAGCGCACGCGGAAAGCCGTCAGCGCACACTCAACGGCGGCGGCCTCAATTCAGGCGATGTCGGCGACGAAAACGCCAACCCGGCTCAGCTGCATGCGCGCCATTCGCGGCAGGTTTTGCGCGTCGGGGCCGTCGTAGCCGGCGGGGAGGATCCGCGGGTTGGTCACGTGCACCTGGCGGCGGGCGAAGCGCACGTCCGCTTGGCCCGCCGCCAGCACGTTCTTCACCCAGTCGGTCTTGCCGTGGGCCAAGGCGATCGCCAGCACGTTTCCCTTGCGGTAGGCCGTGATGATCGTCTCGTACGGCTTCCCGGACTTGCGACCGCGATGCTCGATGGTCCCGGTTCCGGGCAGAAAACGCGCGATCGGCTTGAGCACATTGTTGAGGTATTTCACCTGAAAGTTCTCGAACCAGACCGGAAAGACCATCGGCACACCCGGGGCGTTGTTGGGGTGATCCTTTTTGGACACGACGGCTCCTTGAGTGATCTCTGCGGGCCTTGGCCGGTCTTCCCCGGCCTTTCACCGG
This sequence comes from Mycobacterium sp. E2699, assembly GCF_001666745.1. Taxonomy (NCBI): domain Bacteria; kingdom Bacillati; phylum Actinomycetota; class Actinomycetes; order Mycobacteriales; family Mycobacteriaceae; genus Mycobacterium; species Mycobacterium sp. E2699. Next base: position 25,245 of record NZ_LZJH01000077.1, read on the forward strand.
CACTGTACCGGTCGGGTGCCTGCTTGAGCCGTTCCGGGAGAGTGTGTGGCACCCGGCCGCCGCGTGCGCGACCGGGGCTCATGACCCCTGTACCGCAATAAGCCAAGCCGCACAAGGGATTTCGTTTGCGGCCGACGGCGCCGCGGGCGTACGGTTTGCGCATGACCATCGCGTGCGAGCACATGAATGACGGCGTTATCCCGGCCAAGTACCGACTGCTCGTGGCCATGGCCGCCGCGCGTCCCGACGGTGTCAGCGCGTGGGCCGCCGCCGCTCGAGCGGCCGGCGCCTCGAACGCGGAGATCGCCGAGGCGGTCGAGATCCGACGATCCGTTGGCGCCGCCAGTCTGCCCGTGGCGGCCGCCGAAACCTCGCGACCGCGGACACTGCGGGGTTATCTGGCCCTGTGCGTGGCCGCCATGATGGTCGGCGCGGCCCTGCTGATGCAGACCGCTGCACCGGGCCGGGCCGACGTGTGCGGCGACGTCGGCGGGGCGCAGGCGCCGGGGGGTGGCTGCGCCCCGCCCGGCGCGCCCGCCGCGGACCCGCCGCCGCAGGCCGGCCTTCCCAAACCGCCGTGGCTGTCAACGATCGAGCGGCGCGATCCGCAGTTCGCCGACTCCTACCTGGCGACGCGGGAGCGCATCCTGAAGGACGGGGCGATCCCCGCCAAGTACAAGCTGCTCATCGGTATGGTCACCGACGCCATCGCGGCGCACCCGGATGGTGTCAGGATGCTGGCCGACAACGCCAGGGCGGCGGGCGCGAGCGAACCCGAGGTCACCGAGGCGGTCGAGGTGGGATACCTATACGGGGGCACCGCAGCACTGGTCATGGGAAGCAACGCGTTCGGCGGCTGAACGCCGACCCGCCCGGTCCGAACCCCCGAGAGCAAATGCGGTTGCTCCCATCGGGGACAATGGAGAACGTGACCCCCACCCAAGCGTCGCCGATCGCCCGCATCGACCTGCGCGGCGCGGAGCTGACGGCCGCCCGGCTGCGGGCCGCGCTGCCCCGCGGCGGCGCCGACGTGGAGAGCGTGCTGCCGAAAGTGCGCCCGATCGTGCAGGCCGTCGCCGAGCGCGGGGCCGAGGCGGCGCTGGAGTACGGGGCGTCGTTCGACGGCGTACGGCCGCCGGCGGTGCGGGTGCCCGACGAGGCGCTCGACGAGGCGCTGGCCGAGCTCGACGCCGACGTGGCCGAGGCGCTGCAGGTGATGATCGAACGCGCCCGCGCCGTGCACGCCGATCAGCGGCGCGCCGACGTCACCACCACCCTCGGTCCGGGCGCGACGGTCACCGAGCGCTGGGTCCCCGTCGAGCGCGTCGGCCTGTACGTGCCCGGCGGCAACGCGGTGTACCCGTCGAGCGTGGTGATGAACGTGGTGCCGGCGCAGGCCGCCGGCGTCGGCTCCCTGGTGGTGGCCAGCCCGCCGCAGGACCGCTTTGCCGGGCTGCCCCACCCGACGATCCTGGCGGCGGCCCGGCTGCTGGGCGTCGACGAGGTCTGGGCCGTCGGCGGCGCGCAGGCCGTCGCGCTGCTGGCCTACGGCGGCACCGACACCGACGGTCGCGAGCTCGCGCCGGTCGACATGATCACCGGGCCCGGCAACATCTACGTCACCGCCGCCAAGCGGCTGTGCCGCTCGCGGGTGGGCATCGACGCGGAGGCCGGGCCGACGGAGATCGCCATCCTGGCCGACCACACCGCCGACCCCGCGCACGTGGCCGCAGACCTGATCAGCCAGGCCGAGCACGACGAGCTGGCCGGCAGCGTGCTGGTGACCCCCAGCGAGCGCCTGGCGGCGGCCACCGAGGCCGAGCTGGCCGCCCAGCTGCGGACGACGGTGCACCGCGAACGGGTGACGACCGCGCTCGGCGGCCCCCAGTCGGCGATCATCCTGGTCGACGACCTCGACGTAGGCGTCACCGTCGTCAACGCCTACGCCGCCGAACACCTGGAGATCCAGACCGCCGACGCCCCGCGGGTCGCCGGCCGAATCCGTTCGGCCGGGGCGATTTTCGTCGGCCCCTACGCGCCGGTGAGCCTCGGCGACTACTGCGCCGGCTCCAACCACGTGCTGCCGACCGGCGGCTCCGCCCGCCACTCAAGCGGCCTGTCGGTGCAGACGTTCCTGCGCGGCATCCACGTCGTCGACTACACCGAGGCGGCCCTCAAGGACGTCTCCGGGCACGTGGTCACGCTGGCCAAGGCCGAGGACCTGCCCGCGCACGGCGAGGCGGTACGGCGGAGGTTCGAGCGATGAGCGCGGAGCGCCCGACGCTGGACGAGCTGCCGCTGCGCGACGACCTGCGCGGCAAATCCCCTTACGGCGCACCGCAACTGGCGGTCCCGGTCCGGCTGAACACCAACGAGAACCCGCACCCGCCGACCCGGGCCCTGGTCGACGACGTCGTGCGGTCGGTGCGCGAGGCCGCCGTCGACCTGCACCGGTATCCCGACCGCGACGCCGTCGACCTGCGCCGCGACCTGGCCGCCTACCTCACCGCGCAGACCGGCGTCCCGCTGGCCACCGAAAACGTCTGGGCCGCCAACGGTTCCAACGAGATCCTGCAGCAGCTGTTGCAGGCGTTCGGCGGGCCGGGCCGCACCGCAATCGGCTTCGTCCCGTCCTACTCGATGCACCCGGTCATCGCCGACGGCACCCGCACCGAATGGCTCGAAGCCGCGCGCGCCGACGACTTCGGCCTCGACGTGGACGCGGCGGTCGCCGCCGTCACCGAACGCAGGCCCGACGTCGTTTTCATCGCCAGCCCCAACAACCCGTCGGGACAAAGCGTTTCACTGCCGGATTTGCGGCGGCTGCTCGACGTGGTGCCGGGCATCCTGATCGTCGACGAGGCCTACGGCGAATTCTCCGCGCGGCCCAGCGCGGTCGCGCTCGTCGAGGAGTATCCCACCAAGCTCGTCGTCACCCGCACCATGAGCAAGGCGTTCGCGTTCGCCGGCGGGCGGCTCGGCTACCTGATCGCCACGCCGGCGATGATCGACGCGATGCTGCTGGTGCGGCTGCCCTATCACCTGTCGTCGGTCACCCAGGCCGCCGCCCGGGCCGCGCTGCGGCACGCCGACGACACCCTGGGCAGCGTCGCCACCCTGATCGCCGAGCGCGAACGCGTGTCAAAGGCGTTGATCGGCATGGGCTTCCGGGTGATCCCCAGCGACGCCAACTTCGTGCTGTTCGGTGAGTTCGCCGACGCGCCGGCCACCTGGCAGCGCTACCTGGAAGCCGGCATCCTGATCCGTGACGTCGGGATCCCCGGCTATCTGCGCGCCACCACGGGGCTGGCCGAGGAGAACGATGCGTTCCTGCGGGCCAGCGCCCAGATCGCGGCCACCGACTTGGCCCGAGCCACCCCAGTAGGAGCCCAGTGACCACTCGCGAAGCGCGGCGGGCGCGTATCGAGCGCCGCACCAAGGAATCCGACATCGTCATCGAACTCGACCTCGACGGCACCGGCCAGGTCGACGTCGACACCGGTGTGCCGTTCTACGATCACATGCTGACGGCGCTGGGCAGCCACGCGAGCTTCGACCTGAGCGTGCGCACCAAGGGCGACGTCGAGATCGAGGGCCACCACACCATCGAGGACACCGCCATCGCGCTGGGCCAGGCGCTCGGCCAGGCGCTGGGCGACAAGAAGGGCATCCGCCGCTTCGGGGACGCCTACATCCCGATGGACGAGACGCTGGCCCACGCCGCGGTCGACGTGTCCGGGCGGCCCTACTGCGTGCACACGGGGGAGCCGGATCACCTGCAGCACACCACGATCGCCGGCGGCTCGGTGCCGTATCACACCGTCGTCAACCGGCACGTGTTCGAGACGCTGGCCGCCAACGCCCGCATCGCGCTGCACGTGCGGGTGCTGTACGGCCGCGACCCGCACCACATCACCGAGGCCGAATACAAGGCGGTGGCCCGCGCGCTGCGCCAGGCCGTCGAACCCGATCCCCGGGTGTCGGGCGTGCCGTCCACCAAAGGTGTTCTGTGACAAGGAAATCGGTTGTGGTGCTCGACTACGGCTCGGGCAACCTGCGGTCGGCGCAACGCGCGCTGCAGCGGGTGGGCGCGTCGGTCGAGGTAACCGCCGACGCGGGCGACGCCGCCGCCGCCGACGGGCTCGTGGTGCCGGGCGTCGGCGCCTTCGAGGCGTGCATGACGGGCCTGCGGAAGATCGCCGGGGAGCGGATCATCGCCGAGCGGGTGGCCGCGGGGCGCCCGGTGCTGGGGGTGTGCGTCGGGATGCAGATCCTGTTCGCCCGCGGCGTGGAATTCGGGGTGGAGACGAAGGGTTGTGGGCAGTGGCCGGGGGCCGTCACCCGGCTGGACGCGCCGGTGATCCCGCACATGGGCTGGAACGTGGTGACTGCCGGGCCGGGCAGCGTGCTGTTCCGGGGGCTGGACGCCGGCGCCCGGTTCTACTTCGTGCATTCGTACGCCGCGCAGCGCTGGGAGGGCGCTGCCGAGGCGGTGCTGACGTGGGCGACCCACCAGGTGCCGTTCTTGGCGGCCGTCGAGGACGGGCCGCTCTCGGCCACGCAATTTCATCCGGAGAAGAGCGGCGACGCCGGTGCGGCCGTGTTGAGCAATTGGGTCGAGGGACTGTGAACGACTTCGCGAGAGTGCAACCGGCGACGCAAAAGCCGAGAACAGGCGTCGCCGGCGGCACTTTCGGCGCGCGGGAGGGGCTGTGTTGATTCTGTTACCGGCGGTCGACGTGGTCGACGGCCGCGCCGTGCGCCTGGTGCAGGGCAAGGCCGGCAGCGAAACCGAGTACGGCTCGGCGCTGGACGCCGCGCTGGGCTGGCAGCGCGACGGCGCCGAGTGGATCCACCTGGTGGACCTGGACGCCGCGTTCGGGCGCGGCTCCAACCGCGAGCTGCTCGCCGAGGTGGTGGGCAAGCTCGACGTGCAGGTGGAGCTGTCGGGCGGGATCCGCGACGACGACTCTTTGGCCGCGGCGCTGGCCACCGGCTGCGCGCGGGTCAACCTGGGCACCGCGGCGCTGGAGAACCCGCAATGGTGCGCGCGGGCCATCGACGAGCACGGCGACAAGGTCGCCGTCGGGCTCGACGTCCAGATCGTTGACGGCCGGCACCGGCTGCGCGGGCGCGGCTGGGAGACCGACGGCGGTGACCTGTGGGAGGTGCTGGAACGCCTTGACGGCCAGGGGTGTTCGCGCTTCGTGGTCACCGACGTCACCAAGGACGGCACGCTCGGCGGCCCCAATCTCGACCTGCTGGCCGCGGTCGCCGACCGCACCGAGGCGCCGGTGATCGCGTCGGGCGGCGTGTCCAGCCTGGACGACCTGCGCGCGATCGCCACCCTCACCGGCCGCGGCGTCGAGGGCGCCATCGTGGGCAAGGCGCTCTACGCCGGGCGGTTCACCCTGCCGCAGGCCCTGGCCGCGGTGAGGTCGTAGCCGGGTGGACCTGAACGCGCTCGTGTCCGTGGCATCGAAGATCCTCGATGCCGCCGTGCCACGGTTCCTGGATGGCCACCGCGCCGACTCCGCGGTTGCCAAGAAGGGCAACGACTTTGCCACCGAGATCGACCTCGCGATCGAGCGCCAGGTCGTCACCGCTCTGCAAGCCACCACCGGGATCGGCGTACACGGCGAGGAGTTCGGCGGCACCGACGTCGACTCACCGTGGGTGTGGGTGCTGGACCCGGTGGACGGCACGTTCAACTACGCCGCCGGCTCGCCGATGGCCGCGATCCTGCTGGCCCTGCTGCACGACGGAGATCCGGTGGCCGGCCTGACCTGGCTGCCGTTCATCGACGAGCGCTACACGGCCGTCGCGGGAGGCCCTCTGGTCAAAAACGGTGCGCCGCAGCCGCAGCTGGAAACCACGGAGCTGGGGGAGAGCCTGCTGGCGGTCGGGACCTTCAGCGCCGACTCGCGGGGCCGGTTCCCCGGGCGCTACCGGATCGCGCTGCTGGAGAACCTCAGCCGGGTGTCGTCGCGGTTGCGCATGCACGGCTCGACCGGGATCGACCTGGTCTACGTCGCCGACGGAATCGTGGGTGCCGCAATCAGTTTCGGCGGTCACGTGTGGGATCACGCCGCTGGTGTGGCGCAGGTGCGGTCCGCCGGGGGGATCGTCACCGACCTGGCCGGCAAGCCGTGGACCCCCGCGTCGGACTCGGTGCTGGCCGCCGCACCCGGTGCGCACGGCGAGATCCTGGACATCCTGAGCGCGGTCGGCGATCCGGGGGACTACTGAGATGTACTCGGGTACCGGCCTTGCCGTGCGCGTGATCCCGTGCCTGGACGTCGACGCCGGGCGCGTGGTCAAGGGCGTCAACTTCGAAAACCTGCGCGATGCGGGCGATCCCGTGGAGCTGGCGGCGGCATACGACGCCGAGGGCGCCGACGAGCTCACCTTCCTGGACGTGACCGCGTCCTCGTCGGGCAGGGCGACGATGCTGGAGGTGGTGCGCCGCACCGCCGAGCAGGTGTTCATACCGCTCACGGTGGGTGGCGGGGTGCGCACCGTCGCCGACGTCGACACGCTGCTGCGCGCCGGGGCCGACAAGGTGTCGGTCAACACCGCCGCGATCGCCCGGCCCGACCTGTTGGCCGAAATGGCAACGCAATTCGGGTCGCAGTGCATCGTGCTGTCCGTCGACGCCCGCACGGTTCCCGCCGGATCCGCGCCGACGCCCTCGGGCTGGGAGGTCACCACCCATGGCGGGCGGCGCGGCACCGGCATCGACGCCGTGGAGTGGGCGGCGCGCGGCGCCGAGCTCGGGGTCGGCGAGATCCTGCTCAACTCGATGGACGCCGACGGCACCAAGGCGGGCTTCGACCTGCCGATGCTGCGCGCGGTCCGCGCGGCGGTCACCGTTCCGGTGATCGCCAGCGGGGGTGCCGGGGCGGTCGAGCACTTCGCGCCGGCCGTCGCCGCGGGAGCGGATGCGGTGTTGGCGGCCAGCGTCTTTCACTTCCGCGAGTTGACGATCGGGCAGGTGAAGGCGGCCATGGCCGCGGAGAGGATCACGGTCCGATGACGCTCGACCCGGCGATCGCCGCGCGGTTGAAGCGCAACGCCGACGGGCTCATCGCCGCCGTCGTGCAGGAGCGCGGCAGCGGCGACGTGTTGATGGTCGCGTGGATGGACGACGACGCGCTGGCCCGCACGCTGGAAACCCGTGAGGGCACGTACTTTTCGCGGTCCCGCGGCGAGCAGTGGGTCAAGGGCGCGACATCCGGCCACACCCAGCGCGTGCACTCGGTGCGGCTGGACTGCGACGGCGACACCGTGCTGCTCACGGTCGACCAGGTCGGCGCCGCCTGCCACACCGGCGATCACAGCTGCTTCGATGCCGACCTGCTGCTCGGGCCCGAAGGTTAGCCCGGCGCGACGTCCAATCCCTGGGCCGCGGCGATGGCCGCGCGGGCCCACTCGTGCCGGAAAACGGCCGGTGAGATGCGGTCACGGCGGATCGCCTCGAGATCGATGGCCTTGCCGGTGATCACCGCGTTGGGCACCCGGAAGGAGTACGCCGGCCCCTCGGTCGCGACGGCCAGGATGGCGTCGCTGTCGGTGAAATGGTTGGCCGCCATGGTGTCCTCGGCCCACTTGAACGGCTTGAGGCCACCGAAGTTCGGGACGTATACCACCCACAGCCGGGTGCCGCGCCCGTTGTACAGCCCGGTGAGCACCCGGTTCACCGCGTCGTATTCGAGGGGGCCGAGCACTCCGACCCGGTCGGTGATCTGACCGGACAGCTTGATCCCCGGTGTGGGCGCGGGCGCGACGGGACTGCCGGGCGCGGCCGATTGAGCCGGGGCGGTGGCGTTGTGGTGCTGGTGGTTTCGGGCGCCGAGGGCGCGGACGCCGAAGTAGGCGCCCACGGCGACCACCGCGACGGCGACCAGCGCCCCGATCACGATCGCCGGTCGCCGGGAGCCGGCGCGCGCCTCGGGCGGGGGCGGCGGTGACGGGCTGCGGGGCGCGGCGATGACTTCGGTCGGTGCCGGGATGACCGTCGTGGGACCCGCCGGCACCTCGGATGCGGACGTGTTGAGCTGGCTGGCGAGCGCCGCGGCGAAATCGGCGCACGTCGGGTAGCGATCCCCGGGTTTCTTCGCCAGGGCCTTGGCGAGGGCGCCGTCGAGGTCGGCCAGTTCGGGTCGGCGTTCGCTGATGTTCGGTGGCGGCGTGGACAGGTGCTGGGTGATGACCACCGCGGGGTTGGAGTGGCGGAACGGCGCCGACCCGGTCAGCAGGTCGAACGCGGTGCAGCCGAGGGCGTATTGGTCGGCCCGGCCGTCCAGGTCCGCGCCCTGCAGTTGCTCGGGCGCGCAGTACGCGGTGGTGCCCACCAGCATGTTGGTCGCCGTCAGCCCGCTGATGTCGCCCAGCTCGCGGGCGATGCCGAAATCGGCGAGCAGGATCCGTCGCCGCGGGCTGGCGTCGGTGAGCAGGATGTTGGCCGGCTTGACGTCGCGATGCAGCAGCCCCCGCTCGTGGGCGTAGTCGAGCGCGTCGGCGACGGCCGAAATGATCTCGACCACATCGGCTTTCGGCATCCCCGACGGGTACTTCGTGCGCAGCAGTTTCGCCGCGTCGGTCCCCTCGACGTAGTCCATCGAGATCCACAGTTGCCCGTCGCATTCGCCGCGGTCGTGGATGCCGACGATGTGCTCGTTGTACAGGCTCGCGGCCAGGTCGGCCTCGCGGTTGAAGCGTTGGCGGAATTCGTCGTTGGCGGTCAGCTCGCGCGGCAGGATCTTCAGGGCGTCGCGGCGGGGCAGCCGCGGGTGCTGCGCCAGATACACCTGGCCCATGCCGCCGGACCCGAGCCGACGGATGATCGTGTACCCGGCGAACACCTGTCCCTCGGTCAGGCCGTCGCTTTCTGGCATGTGAGCATGTTACTGAGGGCCGAGGCCCGAAATGGCAGAAAGGACCTGCCGTGGTCTACGGACCCACGCTGTACCGACCGCCATTGCCCCTGGCCGAATACGTCGAATTCTTCGGGCATTGGCGACACCGCGGGTCCAGCTGCCGGAGCCGGGCGCTGGTCGAGGGATTGTTGCAGTACCTCGACGCACCGGCCGTCGGCACCCTGTTCGCGCGCGTCGACGCGCTGCCGGCTCCCGGGGGATGTGCTGTTGTACAACGTGATCGGCCAGACGTTGCTGCAGGCGCCATTCCTGCAGTCCACCCAGCAATTCATGCGGCGGCTCGGCGCGCCCTGGACGTTCGGCACCGACGTGCCGGCCGCCCTCGTCGAGCGGCACGGCTGGAGCGCCGTCGTCACCGACGTGGCCGAACCCGGCAGCCGGTGGCACCGATGGGAGCACCCGGTGGTTCCGCTCGACGTGCCCTACGTGCCGCGCGGCTATTTCGTGGTGGCGACCAAATCTTCGTGACGGACTGAAGATGGCCTGACTCCACGGTCGCCCGTCGCGCACCGGGACGCGTATTCGGTGAGAATGGCGAGCGATGTTGAAGCGGCTGCCGTCCTGGAACACAGTGGTGCCGCTGATTGCCGTCGTCGTGCTGATGGCCACCTGGGACGAGCAGCTGGGACCGGCCCTGGTCGCGCTGCAGGCCGTGCTGTTGATCGGCGCCGTGCTGGCCGCCGTCGAGCACGCGGAGGTGGTCGCGGCCCGGGTCGGGGAGCCGTTCGGGTCCCTGGTGCTCGCGGGTGCGGTGACGATCATCGAGGTGGCCCTCATCGTCGAGCTGATGGCGTCCGGCGGCAACGAGGCGGCCACCCTGGCCCGCGACACCGCGTTCGCCGCCTTCATGATCACGACGAACGGGATCGCCGGCCTGTCGCTGTCGTGGGGCTCCCGCCGATACGGGGTGACGTTGTTCAACGCCGAGGGCAGCGGGGCCGCGCTGGCCACGCTCACCACGCTGGCGACGCTGAGCCTCGCGTTGCCCGCGTTCACCATCAGCCATCCGGGTAAGGAGTTCTCGCCCGGGCAGCTCATCTTCGCCGCGGCCGCCTCGCTGCTGCTGTACCTGCTGTTCGTCTTCACCCAGACCGTCCGGCATCGCGACTTCTTCCTGCCCGTCGCGCAGCGGGGCCAGAAAAGGATTTTCGAGGAGGACGAGAACCACGCCGATCCGCCCAGCGCCCGGACGGCGCTGATCAGCCTGCTGTTGTTGCTGGTTGCGCTGGTCGCGGTGGTGGGTCTGGCCGAGCAGGAGTCGCCGGCCGTCGAGCGTCTGGTGACCGCCGCCGGATTTCCCCAGACGTTCGTCGGGGTGGTGATCGCGATGCTGGTGCTGCTCCCCGAGACGCTCGCGGCCGTGCGTGCGGCGCGGCGGGGCCGCATCCAGACCAGCCTGAACCTGGCCTACGGCTCGGCGATGGCCAGCATCGGGCTGACGATCCCGGCCATCGCGCTGGCGAGCATCTGGTTGAAGGGACCGCTGGTGCTCGGTCTGGCGCCCACCCAGTTGGTGCTGTTGGCGCTCACGGTGGTGATCAGCATGCTCACCGTGGTGCCCGGCCGGGCCACGCGGCTGCAGGGTGAGGTGCACCTGGTGCTGCTTGCCGCCTACGTGTTCCTGGCGGTCATCCCCTGACGGGCTAGGCCGACGACCGGGCGCGCAGGGTCTGCAGCGCCTTGTCGGCGTGGGTGTCCATGCTGAATTCGCTGGCGATCACGTCGAGCACCCTGCGATCGGTGTCGATGACGAAGGTGGTGCGCTTGACCGGCATCAGCTTGCCCAGCAGGCCGCGCTTGACACCGAACTGCGCGGCGACGGTGCCCTCGGTGTCCGACAGCAGCGGGTAGTCGAACTTGCGCAGGTCGGCGAACTTGGCCTGCTTCTCGACGGGGTCGGCGCTGATGCCGACCCGGTTGGCCCCGACGGCGGCGAATTCCGCGGCGAGGTCGCGGAAGTGGCAGGCCTCCTTGGTGCAGCCCGGCGTCATCGCGGCGGGGTAGAAGAACAGCACCACGGGCCCGTCGGCGAGCAGGGCGCTGAGCTTGCGGGGCGTCCCCGTCTGGTCGGGGAGCTCGAAGTCGGCCACGGTGTCACCAGGTTTCATGGGCCGAGCGTAACCCCACTGCGAATCCGGCCGCAGATAAGCGCAGCCAGGTTACGCTCGCGAGCCGCCCTACCCCATCTGGGAGGATGGGTCGGTGCACGCCCACCTCGCCGCCACCACGTCACGGGAGGAGTTCCGCCACCTCGCCGCGGAGCACCGTGTGGTCCCGGTGACCCGCAAGGTCTTGGCGGACAGCGAGACTCCGCTGTCGGCCTACCGCAAGCTCGCCGCGAACCGGCCCGGCACGTTCCTGCTCGAGTCGGCCGAGAACGGCCGATCCTGGTCGCGCTGGTCGTTCGTCGGGGCGGGCGCGCCGTCGGCGCTGACCGTCCGCGACGGCGAGGCGGTGTGGCTGGGGGCCGTGCCGCGGGACGCGCCGACGGGCGGGGACCCGCTGCGCGCGCTGCGGGACACCCTCGAGCTGCTGGCCACCGCCGCCCCCAGTTCGTTCAAGCCCGGTCTTCCGCCGCTGTCGGGCGGCATGGTCGGGTTCTTCGCCTACGACCTGGTGCGGCGCCTGGAACGGTTGCCCGAGCTGGCGGTCGACGACCTGCGGCTGCCCGACATGCTGCTGCTGCTGGCCACGGACCTGGCGGCCGTCGACCACCACGAGGGCACCATCACCCTGATCGCCAACGCCGTGAACTGGAACGGCACCGACGAACGCGTCGACGAGGCCTACGACGACGCGATCGCCCGGCTGGACGTGATGACCGCGGCGCTGGGCCAGCCGCTGCCGTCGACGGTGGCCACGTTCGCGCGGCCCGAGCCGCGGTATCGGTCGCAGCGCACCGTCGAGGAGTACGGCAAGATCGTCGACTACCTGGTCGAGCAGATCGCCGCCGGCGAGGCGTTTCAGGTGGTGCCCTCGCAGCGCTTCGAGATGGACACCGACGTCGATCCCATCGACGTGTACCGGATGCTGCGGGCGACCAACCCGAGCCCCTACATGTACCTGCTGCATGTGCCGAACGGCGCTGGGGCAACGGACTTTTCGATCGTGGGTTCCAGCCCGGAGGCGCTGGTCACCGTCGCCGACGGCTGGGCGAAGACACATCCGATCGCCGGCACCCGGTGGCGCGGGCACACCGACGAGGAGGATCAGCTGCTGGAAAAGGAGCTGCTGGCCGACGAGAAGGAACGCGCCGAGCACCTGATGCTGGTCGACCTGGGCCGCAACGACCTCGGGCGGGTCTGCACACCGGGCACGGTGCGCGTCGACGATTACAGCCACATCGAGCGCTACAGCCACGTCATGCACCTGGTGTCGACGGTGACCGGGCTGCTCGGCGAGGGCCGGACCGCGCTGGACGCGGTGACGGCCTGCTTCCCGGCCGGCACGCTGTCGGGCGCGCCCAAGGTGCGGGCCATGGAGCTGATCGAGGAGGTGGAGAAGACGCGTCGCGGTCTGTACGGCGGCGTGGTCGGCTACCTCGACTTCGCCGGCAACGCCGACTTCGCGATCGCCATCCGCACCGCGCTGATGCGCGACGGCACGGCCTACGTTCAGGCCGGCGGCGGGGTGGTGGCCGATTCCAACGGCCCCTACGAATACACCGAGGCCTCCAACAAGGCGCGGGCGGTGCTCAGCGCGATCGCCGCCGCCGAGACGCTGACGGCGCCGCCACCGGGCCGCAATGGGTGATTCGCGCCCGGCTCGGGCGGGCCGGGTCACGATCGTCGTCGCCCAACTGCTGCTGGTGGTGGCCGCGGGGGCGCTGTGGGTCGCGTCGCGGCTGCCTTGGGTGGTGATCCGCTCTTTCGACGGGCTGGGCCAGCCGAAGCAGGTGGCGCTGTCGGGCGCCGCCTGGTCGACGGCGCTGCTGCCGTTGGCGCTGCTCATGCTGGCCACCGCCGTCGCGGCGCTCGCCGTGCGCGGCTGGCCGCTGCGGGTGCTGGCGGGGCTGTTGGCGGTGGCCAGCCTGGCGGTCGGCTATCTGGGCGTCAGCCTGTGGGCGCTTGCGGACGTGGCGGTGCGCGGTGCCGAGCTGGCGCACATCCCGGTGATGTTCCTGGTGGGCAGCGAGCGGCGCTACTGGGGGGCCGGGATCGCGGTGGCCGCGGCCGTGTGCACGCTGACCGCGGCCGTTCTGTTGATGCGGTCGGCCTCCAAGGCCCGGGGCAGCGCAACGAAATACGTCGCACCGGCGGCCCGCCGATCGAATGCGCGGCGCGATGACTCCGGCGGGGCGATGCCGGAGGGCGGTGAAAAGCCGGGCATGTCGGACATGTCGGAGCGGATGATCTGGGATGCGCTTGACGAGGGACGTGACCCGACCGATCGGGCCCGCGAGTCCGACACCGAGGGTCGGTGACGGGCCGCGCGGTGACGGTCGCTACCCTTCTTTCACGTCATCGAAATCGGCTAAGTAATCGTGGCGACAGTGTGATGGCAGTGAGAAGGGAACGACAGGCATGAGTCCGGCATCCGTGCTCGACTCCATCCTCGAGGGAGTCCGGGCCGACGTTGCCGCGCGTGAAGCCGTTGTCAGCCTGAGCGAAATCAAGGCGGCCGCCGCCGCGGCGCCCCCGCCGCTGGACGTGATGGCCGCCCTACGCGAGCCGGGCATCGGCGTCATCGCCGAGGTCAAGCGCGCCAGCCCGTCGGCGGGTTCACTGGCGCCCATTGCCGATCCGGCGAAGCTGGCCCGGGCCTACGAAGACGGCGGCGCCCGCATCATCAGCGTGCTGACCGAGGAGCGCCGCTTCCGCGGCTCGCTCGACGACCTGGACGCGGTGCGGGCCGCGGTGTCAATTCCGGTGCTGCGCAAGGACTTTGTGGTGCAGCCCTACCAGATCCACGAGGCGCGCGCGCACGGCGCCGACATGCTGTTGCTCATCGTTGCCGCGCTGGAACAGTCGGCGTTGGTCTCGATGCTGGACCGCACCGAATCGCTCGGCATGACGGCGCTGGTCGAAGTGCACACCGAGGAGGAAGCCGACCGGGCGCTCAAGGCAGGCGCCAACGTGATCGGCGTCAACGCCCGCGACCTCGCGACGCTGGAAGTGGACCGGGACTGCTTCGCCCGCATCGCGCCGGGGCTGCCCAGCAAGGTGATCCGGATCGCCGAATCCGGCGTGCGCGGCACCGGGGACCTGCTGGCCTACGCCGGCGCCGGCGCAGACGCGGTTCTGGTCGGCGAGGGTCTGGTCAAAAGCGGTGACCCCCGCGCGGCGGTCGCCGACCTGGTCACCGCGGGCACCCATCCGTCCTGCCCCAAACCGTCTCGCTAGCCGCCGATGAGCTGTCCCCGCGTCGAGAATTGGTGATGGTAGACCTGTCCCGCCCGGAGCTTCCGCTTTCGAGTGCGGCCATCGCCGAACCCACCCGCCACGACCCCGATCCGGGTGGTCATTTCGGCGGCCCCGGTGGTTACGGCGGCCGCTACGTCGCCGAGGCGCTGATGGCGGTGATCGAAGAGGTCACCGCGGCCTACGAGAAGGAACGGGTCAACCCCGACTTCCTGGACACCCTCGACGAATTGCAGGCCAACTACGCGGGCCGGCCGTCGCCGCTGTACGAGGCCGCCCGGCTGTCCGAGCACGCCGGCTCGGCGCGGATCTTCCTCAAGCGAGAAGACTTGAACCACACCGGCTCTCACAAAATCAACAATGTCCTCGGCCAGGCGCTGCTGGCCAAGCGGATGGGCAAGACCCGGGTGATCGCCGAGACCGGCGCCGGGCAGCACGGCGTTGCCACGGCCACCGCGTGCGCACTGCTCGGGCTGGACTGTGTGATCTACATGGGCGCCGTGGACACCGCCCGCCAGGCGCTCAACGTGGCCCGGATGCGGCTGCTGGGCGCCGAGGTCGTCTCCGTGGAGAGCGGGTCGCGAACGCTGAAGGACGCCATCAACGAGGCGTTCCGGGATTGGGTCACCAACGCCGACAACACCTACTACTGCTTCGGCACCGCGGCGGGGCCGCATCCGTTCCCCACCATGGTGCGCGACTTCCAGCGCATCATCGGCCTGGAGACCCGCGTTCAGATCCAGGCGCAGGCGGGCCGGCTGCCCGACGCGGTCACGGCCTGCGTCGGCGGCGGCTCCAACGCCATCGGGATCTTCCACGCCTTCATCGACGATCCCGGCGTGCGGCTGGTCGGATTCGAGGCGGCCGGTGACGGCGTCGAGACCGGCAGGCACGCGGCGACGTTCAGCGGCGGTTCGCCCGGGGCCTTCCAGGGATCGTTCTCCTACCTGTTGCAGGACGAAGACGGCCAGACCATCGAATCCCATTCGATCTCAGCGGGTCTGGACTATCCGGGGGTAGGCCCCGAACACGCCTGGCTGCGGGAAACCGGACGCGCCGAGTACCGGCCCATCACCGACGCCCAGGCGATGGACGCGTTCGGGCTGCTGTGCCGGACCGAAGGCATCATCCCGGCCATCGAATCGGCGCACGCGGTGGCCGGCGCGCTGCAGCTCGGCGCCGAATTGGGCAGGGGCGCCGTCATCGTGGTCAACCTGTCGGGCCGCGGCGACAAGGACGTCGCGACGGCCGCGAAGTGGTTCGGCTTGATGGGGCCCGACGAGCAATGACGGTGCAGCAGAGCGAAGCCAGCCGGTTGGGGCCGACCTTCGAGTCCTGCCGCCGGGACAACCGCGCGGCGCTGATCGGTTACCTGCCCACGGGCTACCCGGACGTGCCCACCTCCGTCGATGCGATGATCGCCCTCGTCGAATCCGGTTGCGACATCATCGAAGTCGGCGTCCCCTACTCGGATCCGGGCATGGATGGCCCGACCATCGCGCGGGCGACCGAAGCCGCGCTGGCCGGGGGAGTGCGGGTCCGGGACACGCTGGCCGCGGTCGAGGCGATCAGTGCGGCCGGCGGCCGCGCGGTGGTGATGACCTACTGGAACCCGGTGCTGCGCTACGGCGTTGACGCGTTCGCCCGCGACCTTGCCGCCGCCGGCGGCCACGGCCTGATCACTCCCGACCTCATCCCCGACGAGGCCGGGCAGTGGCTGGCGGCCTCCGACGAGCATCGACTGGATCGCATCTTCCTGGTCGCGCCGTCCTCGACGCCGGAACGTCTGGCGCTGACGGTCGAGGCGTCGCGCGGCTTCGTCTACGCGGCCTCGACGATGGGCGTCACCGGTGCACGCGACGCGGTGTCGCAGGCCGCACCCGAATTGGTGCGCCGGGTCAAGGAGGTGTCCGACATACCCGTCGGCGTCGGCCTGGGCGTGCGGTCCCGCGAGCAGGCCGCGCAGATCGGCAGCTACGCCGACGGCGTCATCGTCGGCTCGGCGCTGGTGTCGGCGCTGGGTGACGGCGGCGTGCCCGCCCTGCGCGCGCTGACCGGGGAACTGGCTACGGGTGTGCGGCAACGGGAGGCCGCCTCGTGACGCGCGTGCTCGCCTATATCCCCAGCCCACCGCGGGGGGTATGGCACCTCGGCCTGTTGCCCATTCGCGCCTACGCGTTGTTCATCATCGTCGGCATCGTGGTCGCCCTGATGATCGGCGACCGGCGCTGGGAGGCCCGCGGAGGCCAGCGCGGCGTCATCTACGACATCGCCCTGTGGGCCGTGCCGTTCGGATTGGTGGGCGGCAGGCTCTATCACCTGGCCACCGACTGGCGGACCTATTGGGGGCCGGGCGGCGCGGGATTCGGCGCGGCGCTGCGCATCTGGGACGGCGGCCTGGGCATCTGGGGTGCGGTCGCGCTCGGCGGCGTCGGCGCGTGGATCGCCTGTCGGCGTAGGGGGATTCCGCTGCCGGCCTTCGGCGACGCCATCGCGCCGGGAATCGTCTTGGCGCAGGCCATCGGCCGGCTCGGCAACTACTTCAACCAGGAGCTCTACGGCCGGGAAACCACGGTGCCGTGGGGTTTGGAGATCTTCTACCGGCGCGACCCGTCGGGATACGTCGATCCGCATTCGCTCGACGGCGTCTCGACCGGGCAGGTCGCGTTCGTGGTGCAACCGACGTTCCTCTACGAATTGATCTGGAACGTCCTGGTTTTCGTCGCGCTGATCTACGTGGACCGGCGGTTCAAGTTCGGCCATGGGCGGCTGTTCGCGCTGTATGTCGCCGCCTACTGCGTCGGGCGGTTCGGCGTCGAGCTGCTGCGCAACGACACGGCGACGCTCATCGCCGGGATCCGGATCAACGTCTTCACATCGACTTTCGTGTTCATCGGCGCGGTGGTGTACATCATCCTGGCGCCGAAGGGCCGCGAGGATCCCGCGACCTTGCGGGGCAAGGATTACGTTGCCGAGGAGGCGCCGCCACCCGAGCCGGAGGCCGAAGAGGAACCCGAGCGAATAACCGGCCCTTCGGTTGCGGCGGCGGCCGCGGTGGCTGGTGCGGCGGCGGCGGGCAGGGCGGCGAGCAGGCTGATTCCGCGGAGGCGGCCGGCGCCGGTAACGGCTGCGGAGGCCGAAGCCGAGGCCGAGACCGTGAAGGCCGATGCCGAAGTTCCCGTGACGGCGGCGCCGGAGGCCGAGGAGCCGGAAACCGCCGATGCCGAAGTTCCGCCGGCGGCGGCGGAGGCCGAAGAGCCCGCCACCGCCCGGGCCGAAGCCGCGGAATCGGAAGCCGAAGAGCCGGAGACCGCCCCGGCCGAGGCCGCAGCCACGGAAGCCGAAGAACCGGAACCCGAAGCGGCTGAGGCGGCCGCAGGCAAGGAACCGGAACCCGAAGCAGCAGAAGAACCCGAAGAGGCCGAGGCGTCGGAACCCGAAGTCGCCGAGGCCGAGACGGCCGTGGCGGAGGCCGAGGAAAGCGAACCGACCGAGCCGGGCGGCGAGGAGACCGAAGCGTCCGAGGCCGTCGCGGCGGAGGCCGAGGAGGCCGCGGGCGCCGAACCCGAAGCCCAAGACCTTGAAGCCGAGGCCACCGAGCCCAAAGGTCAAGAGCCCGAAGCCGACTCGGAGCCGGAGGACGACACGGAGAAGCCCGCGGAGGACAGCGGGGCCGGCACCAGCCGGCGGCGATTGAGCTTCCGACTGAGAAATCGACGCGACCCGTAGCGTGACCTGCCCGGCGCGGGCGGGCCGAGTGTGAACTCAGGGCTTTGGGTGTGAGCTGGCGGCGGCGTTCGTCGGCGTGTCATCGCCCAGGATTCACACTCGCCGCGAAGGTCGAATCGTGGCGCGGATTGCGCCGTATTCCCTCGAGTAGTCGACGCCCACCCGACTAAGGTTGACGACGTGAACCGCACGTACGCCGCGGCCGGCACCGGCCTGCTGCTGGCCGGTGCGGTCGGCTACGTCGGCCTGGTCGACCCGCACAACACGAATTCGGTGTATCCGCTGTGCCCTTTCAAATGGCTCACCGGCTGGAACTGCCCGCTGTGCGGTGGGCTTCGCATGACGCACGACCTGCTGCACGGCGACCTCGCGGCCACCGTCAACGACAACGTCTTCGTGCTCCTGGCCATCCCGGCGCTGGCCGGCTGGATCGTGTTTCGCCGGCGGCGGGGCCGGCCGGTGCTGTCGACGCCGGCGGTGGTGACGCTCACCGTGGTGGCGATCGCGTGGACGGTGCTGCGCAACCTGCCGGGCTTCCCGCTGATCCCGACCGTCCTCAGCGGGTAGCCGGGTTGCGTCGAATCGGTGAACTCGGGCTGCTCTCGCCCGGCACGACTATGCTGGTTCGCCGTGAGTAGACGCGGGAAGATCGTCTGCACCCTTGGCCCGGCAACAAACTCCGACGAACTGATTCTGGCGCTGGTAGAGGCCGGAATGGACGTCGCTCGAATGAACTTCAGCCACGGCGACTACGCCGATCACAAGGCCGCCTACGACCGCGTGCGGGCCGCCTCCGACACGACCGGCCGCGCGGTCGGCGTGCTCGCCGATCTCCAGGGCCCCAAGATCAGGCTGGGACGCTTCGCCACCGGGCCCACGTTCTGGGCCGACGGGGAAACGGTCCGCATCACCGTCGCCGACTGCGAGGGCAGCCACGACCGGGTCTCGACGACGTACAAAAAGCTGGCCCAGGACGCCATGGTCGGTGACCGCGTCCTGGTCGACGACGGCAAGGTCTGCCTGGTGGTCGACGCCATCGACGGCGACGACGTGGTCTGCACCGTCGTCGAAGGCGGCCCGGTCAGCAACAACAAGGGCATCTCGTTGCCCGGCATGAACGTCTCCGCCCCCGCCTTGTCCGACAAGGACATCGAGGATCTGACCTTCGCGCTGAACCTGGGCGTCGACCTGGTCGCGCTGTCGTTCGTGCGCTCGCCATCCGACGTCGAGCTGGTGCACGAGGTGATGGACCGCATCGGGCGCCGGGTACCGGTGATCGCCAAGCTGGAAAAGCCCGAAGCCGTCGACAATCTGGAGGCGATCGTGCTGGCGTTCGACGCCATCATGGTGGCCCGCGGCGACCTGGGCGTCGAGCTGCCGCTCGAGGAGGTTCCGCTGGTGCAGAAGCGGGCGATCCAAATCGCCAGGGAGAACGCGAAACCCGTCATCGTGGCCACCCAGATGCTGGACTCGATGATTGAGAACTCGCGGCCCACCCGCGCCGAGGCCTCCGACGTCGCCAACGCCGTGCTCGACGGCGCCGACGCGCTGATGCTGTCGGGGGAGACGTCGGTGGGCAAGTATCCGCTGGCGGCCGTCCGGACGATGTCGCGGATCGTCTGCGCGGTTGAGGAGAACTCCACGGCCGCGCCGCCGTTGACGCATGTGCCCCGCACCAAGCGCGGGGTGATCTCGTATGCCGCCCGCGACATCGGCGAGCGGCTCGACGCCAAGGCCCTGGTCGCCTTCACCCAGTCCGGCGACACGGTGAAGCGGCTGGCGCGCCTGCACACCCCGCTGCCGCTGCTCGCCTTCACCGCGTGGCCCGAGGTGCGCAGCCAGCTCGCGATGACGTGGGGCACCGAGACATTCATCGTCCCGATGATGACGTCGACCGACGGCATGATCCGCCAGGTCGACAAGTCGCTGCTCGAACTCGGTCGTTACAAGCGCGGTGACCTGGTGGTCATCGTGGCCGGCGCGCCGCCTGGCACAGTAGGGTCGACAAACCTGATCCATGTGCACCGGATCGGGGAGGACGACGTCTAGCTCGCCGGAGAGGAGAGGCCGCGATCAAGACCACCTCTGATTTCGAGGAACTGCTGGCGGTACTGGACCTCAACCGCGTATCCGACGATCGCTTCCTCGGCTCCCACCCCAGCAAGAACCCGATGCGCACCTTCGGCGGCCAGCTCATGGCGCAGTCGTTCGTCGCCGCCAGCCGCACGCTGAACCGCGACGACTTGCCGCCCAGCGCGCTGTCGGTGCACTTCGTCAACGGTGGAGACACCGCCAAGGACATCGAATTCCACGTGGTGCGGCTGCGAGACGAACGCCGCTTCGCCAACCGGCGCGTCGACGCGGTGCAGGGCGGCGTCGTGTTGTCCTCGGCGCTGATCTCGTACATGCAGGGCGGTCCGGGCCTCGAGCACGCCGTCGACCCGCCGCAGGTGGCGCAGCCCCACACGCAGCCACCGCTCGGCGAATTGCTGCGCGGGTACGAAAAGACCGTCCCGCACTTCGTCAACGCCCTGCAGCCGATCGAGTGGCGCTTCACCAACGACCCGTCCTGGGTGATGCGCGACAAGGGTGAGCGGCTCCCGCACAACCGGGTCTGGATGAAGGCGCTGGGTGTGCTGCCCGACGACCCCGTCCTGCACACCGCCACCATGCTGTTCTCCTCGGACACCACGGTGCTGGACTCGGTCATCACCACCCACGGGCTGTCCTGGGGTTTCGACCGCATCTTCGCCGCGTCCGCGAACCATTCCGTGTGGTTTCACCGGCAGGTCAACTTCAACGACTGGGTGCTGTACTCGACGTCGTCGCCGGTGGCCGCGGACTCGCGCGGGCTGGGCACCGGGCATTTCTTCGACCCCGCCGGGCAGATGGTCGCCACGGTCGTCCAGGAGGGCGTGTTGATATATTTCCCGCCCTCCGGACGATAAACAGGTCACAGTACGGCATACCTGCAGGAAAACCGCCTGATTCGAGCCCACCGCGGCCGCAATCCGGCGTAAGTTCTACACAGCCGGGTATTCGGTGCGAGTGGGCGGGAACAAACTGCCGAAGTGAACTGATCGCATCGGGAGGTGAGAGTGAACGGACCCGTCGACCTCTCAGCGAAGCCCCGCGCGCGGGAACGCGTAGTCGTCCATGTCGATTCACTTGCGGCCCGCTGGATGGGGGCATTGGCCCTGCTCTGCGCTGCGGGCTGGCTGATTGTCGTCCTTGCCCGCCACCACCAGCAGCCCTATTGGCATTACGCCGACCGGCTGGGCTGGTCGCTGACCGTGCTGGGCGCGGTGGCGTTCATCGCGCGCGGCATCTTCCTGGGACGCCCGGTCACGACCGTGCACGCCGTTGCCGCCGCGCTTTTCGTGGTCGCCGGGCTGGGGGCGCACGTGCTGTCCTTCGACCTGCTCGGCAATGTGCTGATCGTCGCCTCCGGGATGGTGCTGATGTGGCCGACGTCGGCCCGTCCGAGGCCCGATGACCTGCCCCGGGTGTGGTCGTTGATCGACGCCACCGGCGACGACCCGTTGGCGCCCTTCGCCATGCAGACGGGCAAGTGCTACCACTTCACCGCCGACGGCAGGGCCGCGCTGGCCTACCGGACCCGGCTGGGGTACGCGGCGGTCGGCGGCGACCCCATCGGTGACGAGGCGAGATTCCCCGAGTTGGTCGCCGACTTCGCCGCCATGTGTCACACGCACGGCTGGCGCATCGCGGTGGTCGGGTGCAGCGAGCGGCGACTCGAGCTGTGGCGTGACCCCGCGGTCATCGGACAATCGCTGCGGGCGGTCCCGATTGGCCGCGACGTCGTCGTCGACGTGGCCGGCTTCGACATGGTGGGCCGCAAGTTCCGCAACCTGCGTCAGGCCGTGAAGCGCACGCACAACGCCGGCATCACCACCGAGATCGTGGCCGAGCAGGAACTCGACGAGAAGCTGCTCGCGGAGCTCACCGAGGTGGTGCGGGCCTCTCCCAGCGGCGCCCACCACGACCGCGGCTTCTACATGAACCTCGACGGCGTGCTGGAAGGACGGTTCCCCGGCATTCAGCTGATCATCGCCAGGGACGCCGACGGTCGCGTGCAGGGCTTCCACCGCTACGCGACCGCCGGCGGAGGCAGCGACGTCACGCTTGACGTCCCCTGGCGCCGCCGCGGTTCCCCCAACGGGATCGACGAACGGCTCAGCATCGACATGATCATGGCCGCCAAAGAGGCTGGGGCGCAGCGGGTATCGTTGTCATTCGCGGCGTTCCCCGAGATCTTCGAGGACAAGAATCGCGGCCGGGTCCAGCGTGTCTTCTACCGGCTGATCCACATTCTCGACCCGCTGATCGCGCTGGAGTCGCTGTACCGCTACGTGCGCAAGTTCCACGCCATGGACGCGCGGCGCTACGCGCTGATCTCGATGACCCAACTGCTTCCGTTGGTGGTCGTGTTGTTGACGCTCGAGTTCATGCCGCGCCGGCGGCACCTCTAGCCGACGGCGCATGCCCTGGAAAGCGCCTGGGCCTCCGGGGCTTTGGCGGGGGGCTTGGCGTCGCGGCGCCGGCCGGACGCCCTGCTGTTGAGCCAGCAGGCGAGTCCGCCGACCACCAGGCCGACCCCGACGCCGGGATCCGGCCGCTGGCCGAGCATCAGCCACGACAGGCCCGCTGCGACCGCGGGAATGACGGCGAACAGCATCGCCACCGCCGCCGCGCCGTGGGTATTGATGGCGCGCACATACAGGCTGACCGCCAGCGTGGCATTCAACAGCACGATGCCGCCGACCGCCATCGCCGCCTTGATCCCGTCGTGGACGGCGAAGGGCGTGAGGGCCGCAAGGGCCGCCGCGGGAATCAGCGCCACCGCGTTCTGCATCGCGCTCATCGCGCGGAAGTCGACCCCGGCACAGAACCGCTGCTGATAGACGCCGCCCGCCGAAAGACCAAGCAGGGCAACGACGAGCAGCACGATGACGGGGTCGAGGCCGTGAGTGCTCATCAGCCGTCGGGCGCAGGCGGCGAGCACCGCGACGACGCCGAGGACCAGTGCGGCCAACCGCTGCGGGCCGAGCGGGTCCCGCAGGAACACCGCACCGAGGATTGCCGTGGTCACGGGATTCATCGCGATCGCCACCGCCCCGAGCACCGCGGGCGAGCCCAGCTGAAGAGCCTCGTAGAGGCAGCAGAACTGGACGGCTTGGATCAGCAGGCCGGCCACCAGCACGTGGCCGAACTGCACCCCCCGCGGCCAGGGCGCCTTGGCCAGCAGGGTCCAGGCCGCCAAAATCAAAGCGGCCAAAGCGAACCGGAGGACCAGGGCGGCCATCGGCGTCATCGCCGCCACGGCCAGGGCCCCGATCGGATAGCCCAACGCGTAGAGGAGGGTCACCGCGGAAGCGGTGGACAGTGGCATGCGCGGCAAGTCCATGCCACCCATGTTCGCGTGCTCGACTGACCGAGTCCAACGATTATTACGGGTCGGGATCGATCGTGAGCACTTATCGGTGATTGGTCCAAAATCCAATTTTCGACATGGTTACCTCGGCTATTGATCGTGAATACGAATCGAATTAGGGTGCAGACATGGCTCAGGTCCTGGACATCGCACCCCTGCGCAGCCTCGTCGCCGTCGCCGACTGTGGCGGATTTCACCGTGCCGCCGCCGCGCTGCACGTGAGCCAGTCCGCCGTCAGCCAGCACCTGCGCAGGATCGAAGCGGTGGTCGGCCAGACACTGGTCGAACGCTCGGGCCGCGGCATGGTGTTCACCGAAGCCGGCCACAAGGTGCTGCGGCACGCCCGCGCCATCCTGGCCGCCCACGACGCGGCGCTCGACGACCTGGGCGCAACCGAACAGGCGCTGTTGACGATCGGCGCTACCGAGCACGGCGCCGACGTGATGCTGGCCGGCCTGACCGGGGCGCTGCGCGAGCGACTTCCCGACCGGCGGGTGCGCTTTCGGCTCGACCGCAATGTGTCGCTGGCCGACTCCATCGAACGCGGGCTGGTGGACGTGGCGGTCATGCTCGACGGAGCGGGCCTGGATCGCGTCAACGCGTCGGGATCGGTCCCGCTGCAATGGGTTTCGGCCCGCACCTTCGCGGCGTCGACGCGCGATCCGCTGCCGCTGGTGATCTTCTCGGAACCGTGCACGTTGCGGGAACCGGCGTTTTCGATCCTCGAAAGGCGCGACATCGCCTACGAGATCGCCGTCGAGTGCGGCGATCTGTCCGGGCTCTACGCGGCCGTGCGGTCGGGTCTCGGGGTGGCGCTGCTCCCGATGATCGGAAAGCTTCCCGATGGCCTGTGCCCGGCCGAGGGCCTGCCGCCGGCCAATTTCGCCTCGATACTGGTTCGCGGTCGGACCGGCATCGACGCCGACCTGCTCAGCACCGTCGACGCCGCGGTGCGTGACGTGCTGGCCGCCGAGAACTGAAGGTAGCCAAGGCCGGCTGTGATGTCGCAAAGCCGCTAGCCTCCGGCCGCGCGGGCCTGTTGGGTGGGCCCCATGGCCGAAACATCGGGATTGCGCGACGAGGCCATGCGCGCATTCATCGTGAGCCTGTCGCAACTACAGTCGACGGCGCCGACGTGGTGTCGCGGCCGGTTGTTCTGCGCAGCGATGGCCGGTCCGATCTGGTTGTGGCGCCGGGCCGCGGCCTGTCGGCCACCGCGGGCCGCGACGGCGTGGTGATAGAGCTACTGCCCCACGAGCTGCCGCTGGTGCTGTGGGGGCGTTGTCCGGCGCGGCTGCGCGATCCGTACGGCAACGCCGAGACAATCGAGGACGTCCTGCGCCGCCTGGATTGGGATCAATAAGATCCGAGGGGAATCCCCGGCCGACCCGGGTGCGTTGGTTGCGTCATGACCACTGGAATCATCATCACGGCGCGCCAGGATGCCGAAAACCTCGTCGATGACGTGATTGGACAGGCAAGGCGTGCATACGAACTCGGCGTCCGCCAGATCTGGCTGGCCCAGCAGGCCCATTACGACGCGATCGCGCTGGCGGGCCTGATCGGGGCCGCCGTGCCTGGGCTGGGGGTGGGCACGTCGGTGGTGCCGATCAACCCGCGACACCCGTTGATCGTCGCCTCGTTGGCTCAGACGGCGCAAGCCGCCTCGCACGGCAACTTCAGCCTCGGACTCGGCCTCGGCGCCCGTGCGATAGAACGCCAGACGTTCGGCACCGACTGGTCGAACACGATCCAGCGGCTGCGCGAGCATCTCACCATCCTGCGCGCCGTCTTCGACACCGGCAGCGTCGACGTCCATGGCGCCGAGCTGAGCGCCAGCCCCGCGTTTCCTGTGGCGGTGGCCGGCGGAACGCCTGTGCCCGTGTACGTCGCCGCGATGGGGTCCAAGGCGTTGCGCGTCACCGGCGAACTCGCGGACGGCACGCTGCCCTACCTCGCCGGGCCTCGCACCATCGCCGAATTCATCGCGCCGGCGATCGCCAAGGCGGCCGCCGACGCAGGCCGCCCGTCACCGCGGATCATCGCCGCGGTTCCCGTGCTGCTGTCCGACGACGCGGACACCGCGCGCGCCACCGCTGGCGAGCAGTTGAGCTTCTACCAGACCATCCCGTCGTACCGGAACGTCATTGCAAGGGAGGGCGTCGCCAACATCACCGAACTCGCCGCGATCGGGACCCGGGAATCGGTGCTGCGGCAGCTGCGGCGTTATCTGGACGCGGGCGCGACGGACGTCGTGATCAGCCCGGTGGACCGCTCGGAATCGGTTGATCGCGAAGCATTGTGGAGCCTTACCGCCTCGTTGTGAGCCTGTCAGGCCGCGACGTGATCGACGTGAAGTTCCCGACACCGAATGCCCTCAGGCACGTGGTGGGTGGCCACCACGACGGTCCGCTCCGCCGACATCAGGCCGGCGTCCGGGCCCAGCAGGTCGCTCAGCACCCGGTCGGCGTCGGCCGCGTCGAGGTGTTCGGTGGGCTCGTCGAGCAGCACGACGCGGGCCGGCGAGATGACGGCGCGGGCCAGCAGCAGTCGCCGGCGCTGTCCCGCCGAGAGTGCCTGCGCGCCACCGGTCAGCACCGTCGACAGGCCTTCGGGCAAACCGGCGAGCCACCCGCCGAGGCCCACGGCGCGCAGCGCCGCCGTCAGCTCGTCGTCGCGGCAGTCGCCGCGGGCGACCAGCAGGTTGTCCCGGACCGTGGTGGCGAAGACGTGCGCGTCCTCGGCGAAAAAGCTTACGGCCCTGTGTAATTCGTCCTCGCCGAAGCGGCCGATGTCGGTTCCGTCCAGCGTTACCCGCCCGTCCAGCGGGGGGATCAGCCCGGCGAGCGTCATCAGCAGCGTCGTCTTGCCCGAACCGCTGGGGCCGGTCACCGCGAGCCGGGCACCCGGCGCCAGGTCGAGTCGCACCGGGACCGATCGCGCCGAATCCGCGTGACCGGAACGGACGTCGACGGAAAGCGCCCCGCACGCGGGCACGACCTCGCCGGGCTCGGCCGGGCGGTCCGGCGGGGCCAGGTCGAGCAGGCGTCGCGCGGCGATCCGCGAGCGCGTCAGCTGGACCGCGGCGGCCGGTAGCGGCGTCGTCGCCTCGAAAGCGGACAGCGGCAACAACATCAGCACGGCCAGGGTGGTGGGTGCGACGCTGTGCGCCAACGCGATCCCGGCCACCACCGCACCCAGGACGCTGGCCCCGATCGCAGCGGTCGGCATCGCCTCGGCGATGGCGGCCGGTCGGGCGGCGGCGTCCAGGGCGTCGGCCCAGGCGCGTTGGCGGCGTTGCGAATCGGCGATGACGCCGGGCAGGGCGCCGGCGACGCGCAGCTCCGGCGCGTGCTCGAGGGCGATCATCGCGGATTTGTCGCGATCTGAATGGTGTTGGCGGGCAACCTCTTCCTGTGTGGCCGCGGCCCGGCCGGCCAGCCTGGGGGCGACGAAGCCGGCGACCACCAGGCAGATCGCCAGCACCGTCGCCGCCGGTAGCGAAATGACCGCGACGGCCACGGTGGCGGCCAAGCCGAGCACCGCCGCGACGGCGATCGGCACCACGGCGCGCACCAGGACGTTGGCCAGCTCGTCGACGTCGGCGCCCACCCGGGCCACCAGCTCACCGCTGGGCAGGCGGACGGCGGCCGCCGCCGGACCGCCGGCGAGCCGGTGATAGATCTGCGCCCGCGCGGTGCCGGCGGCGCGCAGCGCGGTGTCGTGGGTGGCCAGCCGCTCGCAGTAGTGCAGCACGCCCCGCGAAATCGCGAACGTGCGCACGGCGACGACCGCGACGGACAGGTCCAGCACGGGCGGCATCTGCCAGGCCCGGGTGATCAGCCATGCCGAACACCCGGCCAGGGCCAGCGCGCTGCCCAGCGACAGCACGCCCAGTGCCACGGCCGCCAGGACCGGCGGCAGCCGCGGGCGCAGGAGCGTCAACGCTTGCACGGCGATCTCGCGGCGACCCGCGGCGCCTACGGGAGGATCAGACCGCGACATGATCGACTCCGGCCTCCGCGGCCACCTCGACCACCCGGTCGCCGACCGCCACGACGGGCTCCCGGTGGCCGACGACGACGACCGTGGCTCCGGCGCGTGCCCGGGCGACGACGGCCCGCAGCACCCGCTGCTCGGTGCGCGCGTCCAGGTGCGCGGTGGGCTCGTCGAGCAGCAGCACCGGCGCCGCCGACCCGAGCGCGCGCGCGAGGCCCAGCCGTTGCCGCTGTCCCAGCGACAGCCCGACGCCGCCGCGCCCGAGCGTCGTGTCCATTCCGTCGGGCAGGTCTGCCAGCACCGCGTCGAAACCCGATGCCGCACAGGCCTCGTCGAGATCGTCCACGCCGCCAAGCAAGACCAGGTTGTCGCGCACGGTGCCCGGGACCAGCACCGGGCGCTGCGGCAGCCACGACAGCTGGCGCCACCACGCGGCGGGATCCAGGTCGGCGACGTCGACCCCGGCCACGGTGACCCGGCCCGACGACGGCACGGTGATGCCGGCGATGGCCTGCAGCGTGGTGCTCTTGCCGGCGCCGTTGGGTCCGGTCAGCACCGTCACCCGCCCCGGCTCGATCACCGCCGTGAGGTCGCGCGGGGCGCGGCCGTCCCGGTCTGCCACGCTGAGGCTGTCCAAGCGGATCTCGGCGCCGCTCGCGTCCACGGTCCGACTGCCCGCCGCTGGGCCGGCCGGCTCGCCGATGAGGGCGAACGCCTTGTCGGCGGCGGTCCTACCGTCCTGTGCGGCATGGAATTCCACGCCGATCCGGCGCAGCGGCCAATACACGTCCGGCGCCAGCAGCAGCACCGTCAGCCCGGTGGTCAGCGTCATCTCGCCGAACACCAGGCGAAGGCCGATGCCGACCGCGATCAGCGCCACGCCGAGCGTGGCCAGCAGTTCGAGCACCAGCGCCGAGAGGAACGCGATCCGCAGCGTCGCCATCGCCGAGCGGCGGTGGGCGGCGGCGAGTTCGGCGATCCGGTCTTCGGGGCCCCGGCCGCGTCCCAGCGCCCGCAGTGTCGGAATGCCGGCGATCAGGTCCAGCAGTCGGGCCTGCAGGGTCGTCATAGCCTGCAGCGCCGCCGCCGAGCGATCGGCCGTCGCGAGCCCGATCAACACCATGAAGATCGGTATGAGGGGCAGGGTGACCGCCACGATCACGGTCGATTTCAGGTCGTAGGCCGCGATCACGGCGACGGTCGCCGGGGTCAGGATCGCGGCGAGCAGAAGGGTGGGCAGGTAGCCGGTGAAGTAGGGGCGCAGCCCGTCGAGGCCGCGGGTGACCACGACGGCGGCGGCGTCACGCTGGGCGGCCAGTTCGCGTGGCTGCCGCGCCGTCACCGCCGACAGCACCTGGGCGCTGAGGTCGGCGATGACCGCGCCGGCTCCCCGCTGAGCCAGGCGGGCCTGCAGCCATTGCGTCACCGTGCGAACGATCCACAGTGCCAGCAGGATTGACAGTGGCGCCAGCCACACGCGCAGGCCGCGCGCCGGGGGATGTGCGACCACGCGCGCGACCGTGGCCGCCAGCACGATGGCCGAGCCGATCGCGCAGCCCGAGATCACCACCCCGCAGGCCACGGCGGTGACCAGGTAGCGCCGCAACGCGGCCGACGCCCGCCACAGTCGCGGGTCCAGCGGCGCCCGGCTGCTCAGGACGGACGCCTTGCCAGCCCGATCGGCGGCGGTATCCGGTCTGACGAAAGACGTTGCCGGAAGACCCAATACGTCCACGCCTGGTAGACCACCGTCAGCGGCGCCATGATCGCGGTCACCCACGTCATGATCGTGAGGGTGTAGGGGGTCGACGAGGCGTTGTAGATCGTCACATTCCACTGGGGGTTCAGCGTCGAGGGCACCAGGTTCGGATACAGCGAGCCGAACAGCAGGATGACCACGGCCGCGACCACCAGGGCGGTGCAGGCAAACGCCCACCCGTCCGACCCGCGCCGCCACACCAACAGCACCGCCGCGAGCTGCGCGGCGACGGCAACGCCCAGTACCAACCAGGTCCAGCCCTTGCCGTGTGCCAGCTGCGTCCAAAGCCCGAACGCCGCAACCAATCCGGTCACCGGAAGCGACAGCCACACACCGAATCGGTGCGCGTCATCGCGGGTGGTGCCCGAGGTCTTCAGGGTCACGAACACCGCGCCGTAGAACCAGAACAGCCCCGCGGTGGCCAGACCGCCCAGCAGGGTGTAGGGGTTGAGCACGTCGGTGACCGACAAGTCGACATGGCCGGTGGCGTCCACCGGCAGACCGCGGACCAGGATGGCGAACGCGACCCCCCACAACACCGCGGGCAGCCACGATCCGGCGGCGATCCCGAAATCGGCCCAGGCGCGCCATTTCGTGTCGTCGACCTTGCCGCGCCATTCGATCGCCACGGCGCGCACGATCATGCCGAACAGGATCGCCAGCAACGGGAGATACAGCGTGGAGAACACCGTGGCGTACCAGCCGGGAAAGGCGGCGAACATCGCGGCGCCGGCGGTGATCAGCCACACCTCGTTGCCGTCCCAGACCGGGCCGATGGTGTTGAGGACGGTGCGCCGCCGCAGTTCCGGTTCGCCGGTGCCTGAAGGAGCGAGGCGGGCCAACGGCTCCATCAGCATGCCGACGCCGAAGTCGAAGCCCTCCAGAATGAAGAAACCGAGGAACAGCATCCCGATGATGCCGAACCACAACTGTTGCAATGCCACCGGTCAGCTCCTTAATACGCGAACGAAAGCGGTGCCACCTCGTCGTCGCTGGGTGCGCGAGGCGGTGCCGGTTCGGCGTCGTGTTCCTGCGGCCCTTCGACGACGTAGCGCTTGAGCAGCCAGAACCAGATGACCGCCAGCACCGCGTAGACGACGGTGAAGGTCACCAGGGACGTGACGACCATGCCGGGGGCGTGCTGGGAGACGGCTTCGCGAACGGTCAACCGCACCTGCTGATCGCCCGTCGGGTTCGGCGCGACGATCCATGGCTGGCGGCCCATTTCGGTGAACACCCACCCGGAGATGTTGGCCAGGAACGGCGTCGGAATGGTGAGCAGCGCCACCCAGGAGAACCAGCGCTGGCCGGGCGCCCGGCCGCCCCGGGTGAACCACAACGTCGCCAGCGCGAACAACACCGGAATGGCCAGGAAGCCGATCATCGCGCGGAACGACCAATACGTGACGAACAGGTTGGGCCGGTAGTCGTTCGGACCGAATCGGTGCTCGAAATCCTGCTGGATATTGCGCACCCCCTGCAACGTGACGTCGCTGGTGCGGCCCTCGGCCAGGAACGGCAGCACGTAGGGCACCTCGATCACGCGGGTGATGCTGTCGCAGTTGTTGTGCGTGCCGACGGTCAGTATCGAGAAGTTCGGGTCGGTTTCGGTGCTGCACAACGATTCTGCCGATGCCATCTTCATCGGTTGCTGAACGAACATCAGCTTGCCCTGACGGTCGCCGGTGAAGAACAGCCCGACGGCGGCCAGCAGCACCACCCAGCAGCCCAGGATGGCCGCGGGGCGGAACACGGTGCGGGCATCCGCCTCGGGGACGGTGGACGCCGTGTTACGCGAACGGATCAGCCACCACACGCTCACGGCGGCCACGAACGTCCCCGCCGTCAGCAACGCGCCGGTCACGGTGTGCGAAAACGCCGCCAGCGCAGTGTTATTGCGGAGCAGCGCGCCGATGCTGTTCAACTCGGCGCGGTGCGTCGTCGGGTTGTAGTGCGCGCCGACGGGATGCTGCATGAACGAGTTCGCCACGATGATGAAGAAGGCGGACACGTTCACCGCAATCGCCACGATCCAGATGCACGCCAGGTGCATCAGCCGCGGCAGCCGGCTCCAGCCGAAGATCCACAGGCCGATGAAGGTGGATTCGAAGAAGAAGGCGAACAGGCCCTCCATCGCGAGCGGGGCGCCGAAGATGTCGCCGACGAACCGGGAGTACTCGCTCCAGTTCATGCCGAATTGGAATTCCTGCACGATTCCCGTCGCCACGCCGATGGCGAAGTTGATCAGGAACAGCTTGCCGAAGAATTTGGTCAGGCGATACCAGGCGGCGTTTCCGGTGGCCACCCAGAGCGTCTGCATGACGGCGAGCAGGGGAGCCAGGCCGATGGTCAGCGGTACGAAGATGAAGTGGTAGACGGTGGTGATACCGAACTGCCACCGCGAAATGTCGACGACGTTCATTGTCATCTCTCCTGACTACGGCCAGCTACGACACAGTGTAGTAGTTGGGTCAGACCGGCGCCATGCCTTGCCGTGTGAGTTGTTTGGACGCCTTGCGGATGCTGAACGACGACACGATTTCGAAGACGCCGATCACCACGAACCAGACGCCGACCACGATCGCCAGGGTGACGATCGACGCGAACGGCGACGCCAGCACGACGACACCGGCGAGCAGGCTGATCACGCCGACGAAAATCGACCAGCCGCGTCCCGGCAGCGCCGGGTCGCTGATGGCCGAAACCGTCGTGGCGACGCCGCGGAAGATGAAGCCGATGCCAATCCAGATGGCCAGCAACAAGACTGCGTAGCCCTCGCCGAAATGGCGAAACGCCAAGACCGCCAGGATGAGTGACGCCGCCCCGCTGATGAACAGCAGGATCCGGCCGCCCGCCGACACGTGCAGGCTGAACGCGAAGACCACCTGCGTGACACCGGCGATGAGCAGATAAACGCCGAACGCGACGGCGGCGACCAGGATGGAAATTCCGGGCCACGCAAGGATCACGGCGCCCACGATCAGCGACAGAGTTCCCGAGACCAGCGTCGATTTCCATAAGTGCGGCAACAAGCTTGGAGCCGGGGCGGTGCCCGGAGTGGTTTGCATGGCAGCAGTCTGACATGACCGGCGGTGCCGCGGATAGGGACTTTCGGCTCAGACGTGCGCCGTGCGCGGTGCCTCCGAGCGCAGGTCTGGAGATTCCTCGGTTGCCTTGCGGCCGATCAGATACCACGTGCGCATGAGCCCCTTCCCCTTGACTTCGATGCGGCCGCGCTCCTGCAGTACGAACTCGTCTTTGAGGCGCAGGTACATCGCCTCGGGCACTTGAATCCGTCCCGCCGAGTCGGTGGCTTCCATCCGGGAGGCGACATTGACGGCGTCGCCCCACACGTCGTAGAAGAACCGTCGCGAACCCACCACGCCCGCGGCGACGGGCCCGCACGCCATCCCCACTCGGAGCGGGACCGCCTCGCCGTGCGGATCCTTCAGTCCCGCAGCGACATTGGCCATGTCGAGTGCGAAATCCGCCAGCGCCTGGGCATGGTCGGGCCGGGGGTGCGGGACGCCGCTGACCACCATATACGAGTCGCCGCTCACCTTGATTTTCTCGAGGCCGTGCTTGTCGACGAGCGCGTCGAAAGCGCCGTACAAGCGGTCGAGGAAGCGCACCAGGTCGGCGGGCGGGGTGCTGCTGGCACGCTCGGTGAACCCCACCATGTCGGCGAACAGGACTGAGGCGTCGTCATATTTGTCGGCGATGATGCCGCGGCCAGGCTCCTTGAGCCGCTCGGCGATGCTGGCGGGCAACATGTTTTCGAGCAGCGTCTCCGAGCGCTCGTATTGAGCTTCGATCACGGCCTCGGCGCGCGCGGTGTCCCGCAGGGCGTACCACATCGTCACCACCACCATCACCACCGCCGACACGGTGGTGACGACGAAGCCCATCGACGTGGCCCACGCCGGCTGAACGCCGGTTTCGCGCGGAACGAGGAATTCCACCGCGATGGTCAGACCGGCGGCGACCGCCGCGAGAGCTGCCGCCAGCAGGATGTGTTCGATCCCCACCAGCAGTACCACCAGGCACGCGCCGACCAGGAAGAAGTACTGGCCGCCCGCACCGGTGCCCACCGCCATGCAGCTGGCGACGATCGACACGTAGGCCGCGCAGATAAACGTAACCGGCGCAACCAATTCCCCGAATCGCCGCAGCCACGGGATGGTCGCGAAGACGACGGCGGCGCCGATGTTGATCGAGTTGATGCGCCAGGACCACGACCCCGTGGCGACCTGCATGCACACGAAGGTGGCGAGGATCAGCACCGCCAGCCCGGCGGCGATGGACAGCACCCGTCCCCGGCGCGCCGCGCTGGCGGCGTAGTGCAGATTGCGGTCACGCGTCTGCTCCCGCACCGCGGCCACGCAGTCCGGGCGATCCGACGAGCCATGTTTCCGGGGTGGGGCCCCGCATTTCTTGGCCACCACGACCAAGAGTAACGGGTGACCTCGCTATTTGTCGGGTGCCTAGTCGAATGGTTGCGATCCGCGGCGCCCGGCTGCGCCGCGCTTGCGATCATGCCTAGTCGAATGGTTGCGATCCGCGGCGCCCGGCTGCGCCGCGCTTGCGATCGCGCCTAGTCGAATGGTTGCGATCCGCGGCGCCCGGCTGCGCCGCGCTTGCGATCGCGCCTAGTCGACATCACCCGTGAGCCAGTCCGACGGGTGGTGCGGTGCCAGCGAGCCGTTGGGCATGATGTGCCGCACCGGGTGGCCGTCGCGGGTGGCCAGGTCGGCGATCATCCGCCGGTGGCAACGCCACCACATCGGTTCCCCACACATCACGGCGACGTCGCCGCCCTCCGCCTCGCCCAGCAGCCGCCGGTACGCCGCCCGGA
Source organism: Mycobacterium sp. E2699 (assembly GCF_001666745.1). Lineage (NCBI taxonomy): Bacteria > Bacillati > Actinomycetota > Actinomycetes > Mycobacteriales > Mycobacteriaceae > Mycobacterium > Mycobacterium sp. E2699. Next base: position 59,341 of record NZ_LZJH01000077.1, read on the forward strand.
AGCCGGGCGTTCGGGTATGGGCCGCGTAGTTGGCGAAGGATGCGTTTTCCCACCACTGGTCGCGGGGCACCGGGTCGCTCGGCGGCTTGCGCCGCCCACCGAGATCGGGTTCGTGGCGGTAGGCGATCCCCGCGGCGCCGAGCCATTCCGGCATCGCGTCCTTCGACACGTCTGGGTTGCGCCGCGAGCCGGGGAAACTGCGCACGTCGACCAGCAGCGTGATGTTGTGCTGGCGCAGCGCCGCAGTGATCTCCTCGGCGGTTTTGGCGCCGTGGCCGATGGTGTAGAGCATCTACCGGGGATGCCCTCGGTGGGTTTCGAACCCACATCGGAGCGGTATGACTTTGCCGCCAGGAAAAGTCGCCGCCTGAATGGCTCCGCTTCCATCGGCTTACGGTTGCCCGGTTCCCTGCAATAAAGACGTCCTCCGTCGCGGCGTCGCCGATGGGGGACTAGCCGTAACGCGCCAGTCCCGCAGGATGAAACTGCTTTCGCTGGGAGTGGCGATAATTCTTGCGGCTGCGGTGGCGGATCAAATGAAAAGCGGTGCTGGTTACGCCAACCGGAGAAACCCGTGACCGTTCCCCCGTCACCATTCGTGCCGAAACCGCGGATGAAAACAAATAGCGCGTATACGGTCGGCACGAGATCGTGGCCCGCTTGGCGGGTTCTGGCATTACCGCTCCTCACGCCGTCATGATCGAGCGGGCCGGCGCGACGACGTTGACCGGCAAGCAGAGGTGAAGTCGGCCAAAGGCGTTGCGCGACTGATGCTTAGAACCCGGCGCCGTGCGGTTGAACGGCCGACGCGCTGGCCTGGCAAGGCTTCCGAATGTGATCGAAGATCTGGAAAGTCTCGCTGCGGTCAGGGCCAGATCAACACACCAAACAATTCGAACGGAACATGCCATAGTGCTGAAAGGATCACGCCCACCAGCGTGAATAGTGCTAACGCTGGTAACAAAGATACGATAACTGCGAGCAATGCTACATCCGCGAGGCCGCTCCAAAAGTTCGGTATCTGATTGAGCAATTGGCCCAACGCGGCGTTAGCGCTGGTTAACATATCGATCAATGCGCCCGGCGCGGCGGCGATACCACCGGCGGAGGGCGCCGCCGTCGCATCAGAGTGCAGCAACGACGCGGTGTTGGCGGCCTCAGCGGCCGCGTACCAGTGCGCACTGGCAGTCAAGTGCTGTAGCAAATGCTCATGGAACGCCGCCGCTCGCGCTGCCTGTGCCTGATATTCCTGGGCGTATCCCGAGAACAGGTGGGCGATGCCCACCGACACCTCATCGGCGGCCGCGGGCAACACTGCGGCGGTCGGGGTTGCCGCTGCCGAGTGGGCCACGCTCAGTGTCGAGCGAACAGCCGCCAGACTTGTTGCGGCCGCCGCCATCATCTCGGGTGCTGCGATTACATAGGACATCGCTGCTTTTCCGCTAACCACCACTGGACCGACGGATATGGTAACCAGCGGATTTCATGCTAACGGGCCGGTAAAGCCCGATCAAACAAACTCGATGATTTCATAGAAATCTCAAGTCATCGGGAGGCTGCCGGCGCGCTGCGCCCGGGCGCCGGCGCGTTGCTGGAAGCCGAGACCCCTGGGCACGCGGGGGCGATATTCACCCTGACCGGGGTTAGTGGTGCCCTCGGTGGGATTCGAACCCACACTGGACGGGTTTTGAGTCCGTTTCCTCTGCCAGTTGGGATACGAGGGCGGGCAGCCTCCCACCATAGAGGATCGGTGCTCCCGTCGACTCTGACCGCCCCCGAGTTCGCTGGTCGCGGGGGTGCACGACACAATGTCCGTCATGACAGGCCCCACGACCGACACCGGCGCCGCAGCGCGGCGCCGGGTACTGATCGCGGAAGACGAAGCGCTCATCCGGCTGGACCTCGCCGAGATGCTCCGAGAGGAGGGGTACGAGATCGTCGGCGAGGCCGGTGACGGCCAGGAGGCCGTCGAGCTGGCCGAGCGCCACAAGCCCGACCTGGTGATCATGGACGTGAAGATGCCGCGGCGTGACGGGATCGATGCCGCCTCGGAGATCGCCAGCAAGCGCATCGCGCCGATCGTGGTGCTGACCGCGTTCAGCCAGCGCGACCTGGTCGAACGCGCCCGCGACGCCGGCGCCATGGCCTACCTGGTGAAGCCGTTCACCATCAGCGACCTGATCCCGGCCATCGAGCTGGCTGTCAGCCGGTTCGCCGAGATCAGCGAGCTGGAACGCGAGGTCGCGACGCTGTCCGACCGGCTGGAGACCCGTAAGGTCGTCGAGCGCGCCAAAGGCCTGCTGCAGACCAAGCAGGGCATGACGGAGCCCGAGGCGTTCAAGTGGATTCAGCGGGCGGCCATGGATCGGCGCACCACCATGAAGCGTGTGGCCGAGGTTGTGCTGGAGACCCTCGGGGATGCCCCGAAGGACGCCGCTTCCGAGTAGCGCCCGCGCGTCGAGCCTGCGCTCAGATCGCGAATTTGGGCGATTCGACGCTCTGGTTGCAGTCTCGGCGTAAGGCGCGGCTCTAGCGGGCCACGATCACCGACGAGCCGTGCCCGAACAGGCCCTGGTTGGCGGTGACGCCCACCGTGGCGTTCTCAACCTGCCGACCGGTGGCCTGACCGCGCAGCTGCCAGGTCAGCTCGCAGACCTGCGCGATGGCCTGGGCCGGGATGGCCTCGCCGAAGCAGGCCAGTCCGCCCGACGGGTTGACCGGGACCCGGCCGCCGATCGCAGTGGCACCGCTGCGCAGCAGCCCCTCGGCCTCGCCCTTGGCGCACAGCCCCAGGTGCTCGTACCAGTCGAGCTCCAGCGCGGTGGACAGGTCGTAGACCTCGGCCAGGCTGAGGTCCTCCGGCCCGATGCCCGCCTCGGCGTAGGCGGCGTCGAGGATCTGATCCTTGAACACCCGCTCGGGTGCGGGCACCGCCGCGGTGGAATCCGTTGCGATGTCGGGCAATTCGGGTAGGTGCTGGGGGTAGCGCGGGGTCACCGTGCTGACCGCGCGCACCGACGGCACGCCGTCGAGCGAGCCGAGATGCTTACGCGCGAAGTCAGCACTCGCCACGATCAGCGCCGCCGCGCCATCGGAGGTCGCGCAGATGTCCAGCAGCCGCAGCGGGTCGGAGACCACGGGGCTGGCCAGCACGTCCTCGATCGAGTTCTCCTTGCGGTAGCGGGCGTTCGGGTTGTTCAGCCCGTGCCTGGAGTTCTTCACCTTCACCTGCGCGAAGTCCTCGAGCGTGGCGCCGTAGAGGTCCATCCGCCGCCGCGCCAGCAGCGCGAAGTACACCGTGTTGGTGGCACCGATGAGATGGAAGCGCTGCCAGTCGGGGTCGTTGCGGCGCTCGCCGCCGACGGGCGCGAAGAAGCCCTTCGGCGTGGTGTCGGCGCCGATCACCAGCGCGACGTCGCAGAACCCGGCCAGGATCTGGGCGCGGGCGCTCTGCAGGGCCTGTGAGCCGCTGGCGCACGCGGCGTAGCTCGAGCTGACCGGAATGCCGTTCCAGCCCAGCTTCTGCGCGAACGTCGCGCCGGCGACGAAACCGGGGTAGCCGTTGCGGATGGTGTCCGCGCCGGCGACCAGCTGGATCTGGCTCCAGTCCAGTCCGGCCTCGGCCAGCGCGGCGCGCGCGGCGACGACGCCGTACTCGGTGAAGTCCCGGCCCCACTTGCCCCAGGGGTGCATGCCGGCGCCGAGGATGTACAGCGGTTCCGGAGTCATGACGCCACCTTCCACGCGTGCACGATGCGCTCGACGCCGTCGTCGTCAACGAACAGCGGCATGGTGGTCAGCTCCATCTCCATGCCGACCTTGAGGTCGGCGGCCAGCGTGCCCTCGACCACCTTGCCGAGCACGATCAGGCCCTCCTCGGCCAGCTGCACCGCGGCGACGGCGAACGGCTCGAAGGGGTCCGGGGAGGGGTACGGCGGCGGTGGCGCGTAACGGTTTTCGGTGTAGCTCCACAGCGTTCCGCGCGTTGACAGCGCGACGGATGTCAGCGTGTCGTTGGCGCAGGCCGGGTTGGGGCAGTTGTTCTCGCGCGGCGGGAAGACATACGTGCCGCACTCGGGGCACTTGCTGCCGACCAGGTGCGGGCTGCCGGTCGAGTCGGTGGCGAACCATCCGTCGATCGCGGGTTGTTGGCTGGTGACCTCTGGCACTTCGCCAGACTACCCAGCCCCCACCCGAAACTGAAACGTGTTGCAGTTTCCCGGCGGGCCATCGGGGGCCGGTCCGTCGTACCGGGTGCCTAGAGTGAATGCCGTGCCCGCCGCCACCCCTCAGAAAACCGAGGAACAAACCAAACCGACACTGATGCTGCTGGACGGCAATTCGCTGGCGTTCCGGGCGTTCTACGCACTGCCCGCCGAGAACTTCAAGACCCGTGGCGGGCTGACCACCAACGCGGTCTACGGCTTCACCGCCATGCTGATCAACCTGCTGCGCGACGAGGCCCCCACGCACATCGCCGCGGCGTTCGACGTGTCCCGGCAGACCTTCCGCTCCGAGCGCTACCCGGAATACAAGGCCAATCGGTCGTCGACCCCCGACGAGTTCCACGGCCAGATCGACATCACCAAGGAAGTGCTGAACGCGCTGGGCATCACGGTGCTCTCCGAGCAGGGCTTCGAGGCCGACGACCTGATCGCGACGCTGGCCACCCAGGCCGAAAACGAGGGCTACCGCGTGCTGGTGGTGAGCGGCGACCGCGACTCGCTGCAACTGGTCAGCGACGATGTGACCGTCTTGTACCCGCGCAAGGGCGTCAGCGAGCTGACCCGGTTCACCCCCGAGGCGGTGGTCGAAAAATACGGGCTGACCCCCCGGCAGTACCCGGACTTCGCCGCGCTGCGCGGCGATCCCAGCGACAACCTGCCCGGCATCCCCGGGGTGGGGGAGAAGACGGCGTCCAAGTGGATCGCCGAATACGGCTCGCTGCAGGGTCTGGTCGACAACGTCGACTCGGTGCGCGGCAAGGTCGGCGACGCGCTGCGGGCCAACCTGGCCAGCGTCATTCGCAACCGCGAGCTCACCGACCTCGTCAAGGATGTGCCGCTGGCCCAGACGCCGGACACGCTGCGGCTGCAGCCCTGGGACCGTGACCAGATCCACCGGCTCTTCGACGACCTGGAGTTCCGGGTGTTGCGCGACCGGTTGTTCGAGACCCTGGTGGCCGTCGAGCCCGAGGTCGACGAGGGTTTCGACGTGCGCGGCGGCGCGCTGGAGCCCGGCACGGTCGCGCAGTGGCTGGCCGAGCACGCCGGCGACGGGCGGCGGGCCGGGCTGGCCGTGGCGGGCACGCACCTGCCGCACGGCGGGGACGCGACCGGGCTGGGCATCGCCGCCGCCGACGGCGGTGTCGCCATTGGCGCCTACGTCGACACCGCGACGCTGACCCCCGAGGACGACGCCGCGCTGGCGGCCTGGCTGGCCGACCCGGAGAAACCCAAGGCGCTGCACGAGGCCAAGCTGGCCATCCACGATCTCGCCGGCCGCGGCTGGACGCTGAACGGCGTCACCTCCGACACCGCGCTGGCGGCGTACCTGGTGCGGCCGGGGCAGCGCAGCTTCACCCTCGACGACCTCTCGCTGCGCTACCTTCGCCGCGAGCTGCGCGCGGAATCCCCTGAGCAGCAACAGCTTTCACTGCTCGACGACATCGAGGGCACCGACGAGCAGGCCGTCCAGACGCTGATTCTGCGGGCCCGAGCCGTGGTGGACCTGGCCGACGCGCTGGACGCCGAGCTGGACCGCATCGACTCCACCGCCCTGCTGGGCGAGATGGAGCTGCCCGTCCAGCAGGTGCTGGCCGGCATGGAAAGCGCGGGCATCGCCGTCGATCTCCAGCTGCTGGGCGAGCTGCAAAGCCAGTTCGCCGACGAGATCCGCGACGCCGCCGAGGCGGCCTACGCCGTGATCGGCAAGCAGATCAACCTCGGCTCGCCCAAGCAGCTGCAGGTGGTGCTGTTCGACGAGCTCGGCATGCCGAAGACCAAGCGCACCAAGACCGGCTACACCACCGACGCGGACGCCCTGCAGTCGCTGTTCGACAAGACCGGGCACCCGTTCCTGCAGCACCTGCTGACCCACCGCGACGTCACCCGGCTGAAGGTGACCGTCGACGGGTTGCTGAACTCGGTGGCCGCCGACGGCCGCATCCACACCACCTTCAACCAGACGATCGCGGCCACCGGCAGGCTGTCGTCGACCGAACCCAACCTGCAGAACATCCCGATCCGCACCGACGCCGGCCGCCAGATCCGGGACGCGTTCGTGGTCGGCAAGGGCCCCGACTTTTCCTATGAAGAGCTGATGACGGCGGACTACAGCCAGATCGAGATGCGGATCATGGCCCACCTGTCCCGCGACGAGGGCCTCATCGAGGCGTTCAACACCGGGGAGGACCTGCATTCGTTCGTCGCATCGCGGGCGTTCGGCGTGCCCATCGAGGAGGTCACCCCCGAGCTGCGCCGCCGGGTCAAGGCGATGTCTTACGGGCTGGCGTACGGGTTGAGCGCCTACGGGCTGTCGCAACAGCTGAAGATCTCCACCGAAGAGGCGAAGGAGCAGATGGACGCCTACTTCGCCCGCTTCGGCGGGGTGCGCGACTACCTGATGGACGTCGTGGAGCAGGCCCGCAAGGACGGCTACACCTCGACGGTGCTGGGCCGCCGCCGCTATCTGCCGGAGCTGGACAGCAGCAACCGTCAGGTGCGGGAGGCCGCCGAGCGGGCGGCGCTCAACGCGCCGATCCAGGGCAGCGCAGCCGACATCATCAAGGTGGCGATGATCGAGGTCGGCAAGGCGATCAAGGAGGCGGGGCTGGCGTCGCGGATGCTGCTGCAGGTACACGACGAGCTGTTGTTCGAGATCGCGCCGGGCGAGCGGGAGCGGGTCGAGGCGTTGGCCCGCGCCAAGATGGGCGCCGCCTACCCGCTGGACGTCCCGCTGGAGGTTTCGGTGGGTTACGGGCGCTCTTGGGACGCCGCCGCCCATTAACGGCACATTGGAGCCCGTCCAATTGTGCGTCGCGTTGGGGGAAATATCGGCCGAAAGTTTGCCGTGGCGTTACCCTGAGGTCGACAATTTACGAGGTCGCGCCGCAGTGCTCGCGTCGGCCTGGTTTGTCCAGCGTGTGCCCTGTCGAGTAGCCTCGACTAGGTAAATCCCGATTTTGTCCCTACGACCTCACCTGTCCGGAGCAACCCAACAACATGCCGAGTCCCACCGTCACCTCGCCGCAAGTAGCCGTCAACGACATCGGCTCGAGCGAGGACTTTCTCGCCGCAATAGACAAAACGATCAAGTACTTCAACGATGGCGACATCGTCGAGGGCACGATCGTCAAAGTGGACCGGGACGAGGTGCTCCTCGACATCGGCTACAAGACCGAAGGGGTCATCCCCGCCCGCGAGCTCTCCATCAAGCACGACGTCGACCCCAACGAGGTCGTTTCCGTCGGCGATGAGGTCGAGGCCCTGGTTCTCACCAAGGAGGACAAAGAGGGCCGCCTGATCCTGTCCAAGAAGCGCGCGCAGTACGAGCGCGCCTGGGGCACCATCGAGGCGCTCAAGGAGAAGGACGAGGCCGTCAAGGGCACGGTCATCGAGGTGGTCAAGGGTGGCCTGATCCTCGACATCGGTTTGCGCGGCTTCCTGCCCGCCTCGCTGGTCGAGATGCGCCGGGTCCGCGATTTGCAGCCGTACATCGGCAAGGAGATCGAAGCCAAGATCATCGAGCTGGACAAGAACCGCAACAACGTGGTGCTGTCCCGGCGGGCCTGGCTGGAGCAGACGCAGTCCGAGGTGCGCAGCGAGTTCCTCAACCAGCTGCAGAAGGGCAGCATCCGCAAGGGTGTGGTCTCCTCGATCGTCAACTTCGGCGCGTTCGTCGACCTCGGCGGCGTCGACGGTCTGGTGCACGTCTCCGAGTTGTCCTGGAAGCACATCGACCACCCGTCCGAGGTGGTCCAGGTGGGCGACGAGGTCACGGTCGAGGTGCTCGATGTCGACATGGACCGCGAGCGGGTTTCGTTGTCGCTCAAGGCAACCCAGGAAGACCCGTGGCGCCACTTCGCCCGCACCCACGCCATCGGCCAGATCGTGCCGGGCAAGGTCACCAAGCTGGTTCCCTTCGGCGCGTTCGTGCGCGTCGAGGAGGGCATCGAGGGCCTGGTGCACATTTCCGAGCTGGCCGAGCGCCACGTAGAGGTGCCCGACCAGGTCGTCGCCGTCGGCGACGACGCGATGGTCAAGGTCATCGACATCGACCTGGAGCGCCGCCGGATCTCGTTGTCGCTCAAGCAGGCCAACGAGGACTACACCGAGGAATTCGACCCGGCCAAGTACGGCATGGCCGACAGCTACGACGAGCAGGGCAACTACATCTTCCCCGAGGGCTTCGACGCCGAAACCAACGAGTGGATGGAAGGTTTCGACAAGCAGCGCTCCGAATGGGAGGCCCGCTACGCCGAGGCCGAGCGCCGGCACAAGATGCACACCGCGCAGATGGAGAAGTTCGCGGCGGCCGAGGCCGCCGGGCACGGCGGTGGGGAGCAGTCGCCCGGCAACGGTGCGCCGCAGGAGAAGGCGGCCGGTGGCTCGCTGGCCAGCGACGCCCAGTTGGCGGCCCTGCGGGAAAAGCTCGCCGGCAACGCGTAACTCGTTCAGCTAGATGCTTCGCATCGGGTTGACCGGTGGCATCGGCGCCGGCAAGTCGGCGCTGTCGGCCACCTTCGCCAAACGCGGTGCGGTCATCGTCGACGGCGACGTCATCGCGCGCGAGGTGGTCCGGCCGGGGACCGAGGGCCTCGAGGCGCTCGTCGAGGCGTTCGGCGACGACATCCTGCTGCCCGACGGGTCGTTGGATCGTCCGGCGTTGGCCGCCAAGGCTTTTCGCGACGACGAGGCGCGCCAGCGGCTGAACGGGATCGTCCACCCACTGGTGGGTAAGCGGCGCGCCGAGATCATCGCGTCGGTCCCGGACGATTCCGTTGTGGTGGAGGACATTCCGCTGCTGGTGGAGTCCGGGATGGCGCCGCTGTTCCCGCTCGTGGTGGTGGTGCATGCCGACGTCGAGGTGCGCGTGCGGCGCCTCGTCGATCAGCGCGGCATGCCGGAAGAGGACGCCCGCGCCCGGATCGCCGCGCAGGCCTCCGACGAGCAGCGCCGTGCGGTCGCCGACATCTGGCTGGACAACTCCGGCAGCCCCGAGGACCTGGTGAAGCGCGCCCACGAGGTGTGGGACAACCGGATCGTGCCGTTCGCCCACAACCTCACCGAACGTCAGATCGCCCGCGCGCCCGCGCGACTGGTGCCTCCCGACCCGAGCTGGCCCGACCAGGCGCGGCGCATCGTCAACCGGTTGCAAACGGCCTGCGGCCACCGGGCGCTTCGGGTGGATCACATCGGCTCGACCGCCGTTCCGGACTTCTTCGCCAAAGACGTCATCGACGTGCAGATCACCGTCGAATCACTGGCGGTTGCCGACGAACTCGCCGAGCCGCTGCTGGCCGCCGGCTACCCGCGCATCGAGTGCCTCACCTTCGATGTCGCCAAGGACGACGCCCGCAGCACCGACGACCGCTACGACCACAGCGACGATGTAAGCCTGTGGCACAAGCGGATTCATGCCTCCGCGGATCCGGGCCGTCCGACCAACGTGCATGTCCGGGTGGCCGGCTGGCCCAACCAGCAGTTCGCCTTGCTGTTCGTCGACTGGCTGAGGGCGAACCCCGACGCGCGCGCCGACTACCTGGCCGTCAAGCGCGCTGCCGAAGAGGGGGCGGGCGGCGACACCTCGCCGTACGTCGCGGCCAAGGAACCGTGGTACCCCGGCGCCTACCGGCGGGCGTGGGAATGGGCCGACTCGACCGGATGGCGGCCGTAACCTGCGGTGGGAGTGATAGCGACACGTAAACGTCGCACACGACACGCCGAAGCGCGTCGCAAGCATTTATGTCTCGTGGCCGCCAGCCCGCCGCGCTCACTCCGAGCTACCCGGGCAACGGTGCGCCGCAACCCAGCACACCGTTGGTGGGCCCCGGGTTTCCAGGTGCCGGCCGCACCACCTGGTCGACCTGGGTGAATACGTTGTCGTCGACGTCGATCTCGCAGTGCACGTTGGCCGAGTAGGGGAAATGCAGCACGATCCGCATGCCGGCCTGCTGCGGATCGGGCAACACCGTGTTGGCCTCGAACACGTTGCCGGGCATCGACGGCAGGTTGGTGGTGTTGGTCTGGCCGCCGTTGATCACGAAGGTGGCCTGGCTGCCGGTGGTCACCGCGTCGACCCTGGCGCGGTAGGTGATGTTGTGCAGGTCCGCCCGCGCGGTCGCCGGGCTTAGCTGGGAGCCGGCCGCGATCACGGTCAGGGCGGCGATCGGCATCCACCAGTGCTTGCTGGGGCTCATGTTGCCGAGATTACGCCCGGCGTCGTGCGAGGCCAAGCCGTGCGGCTCATCCGCGGAGCTTCGCCAGGCGCCGCGCGGGGGCGGCCAGCGAGCGGGCGTGCCGGTGCATGCCGGCCCACGGATCGGGTTGCCCGGCAAGCCGTTTGGGAATGTCACGGATCGTGAACCGGTCCGCGCGCAAGCCGCGGACGTCCAATTCGTCCCATTGCAGCGGGGTCGCCACCGGCGCGCTCCGGCGGGCCCGGACCGAGTACGGGGCAACCGCGGTCTGCGCGTAGGCGTTCCGCATGATGTCGAGGTACACCCGGTCGCCCCGCTTGTCCTTGCGCGCTTCCACGGTGCGGTGTGCGGCGTCGTCGGCCGCCACCACCTCGGCCACGTCGCGGGCGAACTGCCGGGCGGTGTCGAAATCGGCGTCGGGGCGCAGCGGCACCACCACGTGCAGCCCGCGCGAACCGGTGGTCTGCAGGTAACACGGCAGCCCCAGGTCGTCGAGGACCCCGGCGACCGCACGGGCGGTTGCCCGCACCACCGCGAAGTCGCTGTCGGCGGGGTCGAGGTCGAAGACCAGCCGGTCGGGCCGATGCAACCGGTCCCGCCGCGACTGCCACACGTGCAGCGTGACGCAGTTCTGGTTGGCCAGCCAGCGCAGCGCCTCCGGGCGTTCGGCCACCGGGTGCACCACCGTGCCGCCGCCTTCCTTGGCGACTTCGACGCGGCCCATCCAGTCGGGCAGCGAGTCGGCGAAATCCTGTTGCACCCAGCCTGGTTCGCCGATGCCGCGCGGGAACCGTTGCACGGTGAGCGCCCGGCCCTTGAGGTGCGGCAGCATGGCGCCGGCCACCTCGCCGTAGTAGTCGACCAGCTCACCCTTGGTGATTCCCGGATCGGGAAAGACCACCCGGTCGGGGTGGGTGACTTCGACGGCGATGCGGGTCATCGCGGCGTCTCGCGGACGACGTCGGCCGGCTCCTTGTCGGTGCGCAGGCCGAGGTAGCGCGGATGGCGCAGTTTGCCGTCGCGCGTCCACTCCGTGAACCCGATCTGGACCACCAGCTCCGGTCGCACCCAGCGGGCGCCGTTCTCGCGCACCAGCCCGCGGGTGAAGGGTGCGGCGTCTTGCTCGATGGGTGTCAACCGCTGGTGCAGGCGGCGCAGGGTGGCCTCGTCGAACCCGGTTCCCACCTTGCCGGCGTACACCAGGTCGCGTCCGTCGTGGTAGCCCAGCAGCAGCGCGCCCAATTCGATGCGGCTGCCCTTGGGGGCGGTGTAGCCGCCCACCACGAACTCCTGATCGCGAACGCACTTGAACTTCAACCAATTCGGCGAGCGGCGGCCGTCGTACCTGGAGTCGGCGAGTTTGGCGATCACCCCTTCGTCGCCGCGTTCGCAGGCGGCCCGGTAGGCCGCGATGCCGTCGCCGACGCGGTGGGCCGTGAACCGCAGCGGATCGGCAAAGTCGATAGCCTTGCGCAGCAGCCGTTTACGCCACAGCAGCGGCACGTCGACGGTGGACTCGCCGTCGACGTGCAGCAGGTCGAACAGGTAATAGAACACCCGCACCGGCGAGGCCCGCGCCACCTCGGGGTCGGTGATGCCGAGGCGGGCCTGCAGCCTGGCGAAGCTGGTGCGGCGGCCCTCGAACGCCACCACCTCGCCGTCGACCACGAACCGGTTCGTGTGCTGGCCGCCGAGCGCGTCGACGAGCTCGGGGTAGGTGCCGTTGAGCGGCTGGCGGTTTCGCGAGAGCAGTCGCACGTTGTCGCCGTCGCGGAACGCCAGGCAGCGCATTCCGTCGAATTTGCGCTCGAAGATCCAGGCGGGATCGGAGAACCGCTTCTCGGTCAGGGTGGCCAGCGTGGGGGCCCGCCAGTCCGGCACCGGCTCGTCGTGCAGGGCCGCGCGCACCGGCGCCGGCAGCGCGGCGAGGCCGGTCATGACGAGCCGTCCGCCGCGGCGTCCAGGTAGGCCGGATCACATTGCGCGTCGGCGTCGCCGTCCCTGCGCCTGATCAGCAGCCAGGTCTCCTCCTCGCCTTCGCGGACTCGGGTGAGCGAGTAGCAGCAGCGCAGCTTCTCGCCGCGCAGCTGGAACGAAAGGTGTCCGCACTCAAGGCATTCGGCCATCTCGTATTGGGTCACATTGGCATAGGTGCCGCTGTCGGCGACGACGGCGGCACTCGCGGCGTCGTCGAGCGGGTGATCCGGTGTGCGGCGGGCCATCCGGCCGTCCTTGGGTATCGCCCAGGACACCAGCACGCCGTCGATCTCGAGGCGAAGGTCGTAGTGGTCGCCGCCGGCCGTGTCGTGCTCGATGAGGAAACACGGCCGGCCGCCGGACCGGCGTCTCCGCCGGTAGTCGGTCAGGCTCAAGCGCATTCCGAAGGGATACCCGTCGGTAATATGCGGAAACGGCCCGGAAACGGACCGGAAACGGCTATCTCCCATGCCAGCTGAGCTCGATGCCCTCGGTGGCCAGCCACCGGGACAGGTCGTAGCCGTTGCGGGCCAGGCCGTCGACGGCCGCCACGGCGCGCCGTACCGCGCGTTCGGCGACGTCGGGCGTCAGCAGGCCGTGCCGGACGGCGTCGAGCAGCTCATCGACGTCGGCCAGTGCCGCCCCGGTTCCGGTGCGGAGCTCGATGTCGAGGTAGTGGTCCTCCGAACGCCACGCGCGGGGCCCTGGTGTGTATTCGCCCACATCGAGGTAGTAGTCGTGGTCGCGGTCATGGCCCGGATTGAAATGAAAGACGGTGGCGCGCAAGCCCAGCGAGGGCAGCAGCCAGGACTCGAGGTAATGGAACTGGGCGCGGCCCGGGGTGGGACGGGCCAGGTAGAGGCCCCACGGCCGCACGATGTATTCGTCGACGGCCCGCACGATGCCCTTCGGATCGGTGTTGGTGCGGTCGACCAGGTCGAATGTCTCGTGCTTCGGCGGATGGATGGTCCCACCCTATCGGCGTAACCGGATCTTCCATCGCACGAAGCCGGCGTAGAACACCGACAGCGCGGCCAGCATGCCGATGTCGAACAGCCATATCTTCGACGTGTGCTCCCAGAACCGGTCCTGGGACACCAGCGAGCCGGGCACCAGGTTGCGCAGGTCGACCGTCGACGCCGCCGCAGCGTAACCCCACCGCGCGGGCATCGCGAAGGACAGCTGGTCGAGCCCGAGCCGGCCCGTCACCGGGACCATGCCGCCGCACAGCACCAGTTGGGCCATCACGGTCACCACGAACAGCGGCATGATCTGCTCGCTGGACCGGACCAGCGACGAGATGGCCAACCCGAGGATCGCCGAGGCGACACAGGTCGCGGCGACGGTGACGAACAGCTCGGCGGTGGCCCCGAGTGTCGAATGCCCGAACAGGACGCCGCCACGGGTAGGGGTGCTCTTGCCTACCACCACGATCGCGGTGATGATCGCCGATTGCAGTATGGCGAACCCGCAGAACACCGCGGTCTTGGCGAGCAGGTAGGCGGTGGTCGACAGGCCGACGGCCTGCTCGCGCTGGAAGATGGCGCGCTCGCCGACCAGGTCGCGGATCGTCAGCGCGGTGCCCATGAACGCCGCGGCGGGCAGCAGCAGGGCCAGGATCTGCGCGGCTTCGTCGGGTGTTCCGGCGTTCGGGCCCGGCGCGTGGAAGCCGTTGCCGCCCGGCACGGTCAGCGACAGCGACCCCAGGATGAACGGCAACAGCGCCAGGAAGATGAAGTAGGCCCGGTCGGCGACGACCAGGCGCACCTGCCGGCGCGCGACGGTGGAAATCTGGCGCCGCACGCTGGTGTGCACCGGTTCGCCCAGCGCCCCCGGTTCGTCGGTCTTGTCCGGCATCAGCTTCTGCGGCCGCTTCTGCCCCTCGGCCCGCTCCAGGAACCGCCGGTTGGCCTCTTCCGGGTCGGCGCCCACCTTGGTGAAGATCTTGGCCCAGTTGGTGGTGCCCATCGCCTCACCGATCTGGTCCGGCGGGCCGAAGTAGGCGGTCTTGCCGCCCGGCGCGACGAGCAGCAGCTGGTCGCAGACATCGAGGTAGGACAGCATGTGCGTCACCACGATGACCACGCGGCCGGCGTCGGCGAGCTGGCGCAGCATCGTCATGACCTGGTGGTCCAGCGCGGGGTCGAGGCCCGACGTGGGTTCGTCGAGGATCAGCAGCGACGGCCCGGTGAGCAGCTCGAGCGCCACCGAGGCGCGTTTGCGCTGGCCGCCGGAGAGCTTGTCGACGCGGGTGTCGGCGTGCTTGGTGAGGTCGAGTTCGTCGAGGACCTGGGCGACGACCTTGGCACGGTCGGCCTTGCTGGTGTCGGGCGGCAGCCGCAGTTCGGCGGCGTAGCCGAGTGCCTGGTTGACGGTCAGCTGGCGGTGCACGACGTCGTCCTGCGGGACCATGCCGATCCGGCTGCGCAACGACGCGTAGTCGGCGTGGATGTTGTGGCCCTCGAAGGTGACCGAGCCCGACGTCGGCGTGGTGTAACCGGCGATCAGCCTGGCCAGCGTGCTCTTGCCGGCGCCCGAGCCGCCGATCACGGCGGTGAGCGTCCCCGGGCGCGCGGTCAGCGAGATGTCGTCGAGCAGTTGTTTGCCGTTGTCGACGACGTAGCGGACGTTGTGCACCTCCAGCCCACCGGTGCGGGCCGCGGCCGCGCTGCGCTCGACCAGGGTGCCGTCGCGAAACACCAGGTCGACGTTGCCGATGGTGACGACGTCGTCGTCGCTCAGGATCGCCGACCCGACCCGGGTGCCGTTGACGAACGTCCCGTTGATGCTGTTGTCCCGGATCTCGGTGCCCAGCGGGGTGTGCACCAGCGTCGCGTGGTGACGCGACGCCAGCACGTCGGAGACGACGATGTCGCTCTCGGCGGCGCGGCCGATCGTCTTGGCGCCGGCCGTGCCCGCGGCGGCCGACAGGCGGGGCGACAGCAACTTCACGAAGCGGGTGGCCAGGTTCGACACGTCGGCCGTCTTCGTGTTGATCACCGTCGAGTCCGCGGGCGCCGGCGCTTCGGGCGGGGCCGTGGGGGCGTGGACGACCGTCAGCGGGTCGGGCGGCGGGACCCGCAGCGGCGGTGACGCCTGCCGGGGCTGTGATACCGGCTGCCTCGGCGGGGGCGGCGGCGGCCGCCGGGGCGGCCCGGCCGGTTGCCTGGGCGGCGCCGGGGGCGGCATCGGCCGCGGCGGCCCCGGGTGCACGGGTTGGCTGCGGGGCTGGCTGCCGGTCTGGCCGCGCACGGGTGCGGTGGGGTTGGTCTTCTCCGGCAGCACCGACCACGCCAGCGTGGGCGGGCCGGAATCACGTGCCGGCCGCGGCCGGGGTGGCTGGTTGGCGTGGCCCTGCTGGGGCCCTATCGCGAAGGTCAGCCGCGGGCCCTGCGGATTGCCGACGTTGATGCTCTGGCCGTCGTGGATGTCGATGACCGGCATCCGGTAGCCGTTGACGTAGGTGCCGTTCAGCGAGCCGTTGTCGATCGCGAGCCACCGGCCCTGGTCGAACCGCACGATCAGGTGCGCGCGGGAGATCCGCGGATCCGCAATCCGCATGTCGGCGTGCGCGTCGCGGCCGACGACGACCTCGTGGCCCGCCGCGAACGAGCGTTGGGACCCGTCGTGCCGGATTGTCAGGACAGGCGGGGCGGGTCGGGTCACATAATCAAGTATCGGTGCGCGGCTCGAATGGTCTCTATGGGACCCGCCTGTGATTTGGCTTTATTTCGGTTCGGCCACTCAAAGCTGTTTCATAGCTTGCTGAGACCTATCGCCCACGGATATCCGGCATGATTCCAGCGTGAGGGGAGTTAACGGAGTTGCGTCCGGCGCAGCTCGAGGCAGTGCCGACACACCAGGGGGCAACGATTGACGGACGAAAACAGGGGCACCACCCGGCGGATCGATGCCGGGCGACGGCTGCTGAGCAACCCGCGATTGGCGCGCGAGGCGCTGCGCGCGGGCTTTGAGTCGATCCCCTCGGCGACCGTCGCGCACCTGTTTCGCCGCATTCCTCCCGTCGGCTCGGCCCCGAACGCCGCGCCCGCCGCGGAGTCCCCGGCCGAGGTCAGTGGATCACGCCTTGCCCTGAGCAGCGGCGCACCGTTCGCCGGCTACACGGTCCTGCGGCAGCTCGGCGCCGGCGGGATGGCCGAGGTCTACCTGGCGCTGCATCCGCGGTTGCCGCGTCGCGACGTGATCAAGGTGCTCGCCGAGGCGGTCACCGCGGACCGGGAATTCCGGGAGAGGTTCAACCGGGAGGCCGACCTCGCGGCGACGCTGTGGCACCCGCACATCGTCGGCGTCCACGATCGCGGCGAATTCGACGGCCAGCTCTGGATTTCCATGGACTACGTCGAGGGCACGGACGCCGCCCGGCTGGTCAAGGAGCGCCACCCGGACGGGATGCCGATCGACGAGGTGTGCGCCATCGTGCAGGCCGTCGCCGGTGCGCTCGACTACGCGCACGATCGCGGCCTGCTGCACCGCGACGTCAAACCCGCCAACATCCTGCTCACCCACCCCGAGTACGGGGAACGGCGAATCCTGTTGGCGGATTTCGGCGTGGCGCGCCACCTGGCCAACATCAGCGGTATCACCGAGACGAACGTGGCGGTGGGAACCGTGGCCTACGCCGCGCCCGAACAGCTGACGGGTTCCAACATCGACGGCCGGGCCGACCAATATGCCTTGGCCGCCACGGCTTTTCATCTGCTCACCGGCGCGCCGCCCTTCCAGCACTCCAACCCGATCGCGGTGATCAGCCAGCATCTGCACGAGGATCCGCCTCGGCTCAGCGATTACCGCCCCGAGCTGGCGCACCTCGACGACGTCTTCTTCAAGGCCCTGGCCAAACAACCCCAGGACCGGTTCGAGCGGTGCCGCGGGTTCGCCACCGCCCTCAGCGAGCGGGTCTTCGACGCGAACGCCACCGGGGACGGCGACGACGCCCAGCCCCGCCCCGCCGTGCTGACGCCGCCCCGCCGGCGCGGTCCCCGCGGTCTCGTCGCTGCGCTGACCCGGCGGTTCTCGTCGCGTGCCCGGTGGGCTACCGCGCTGCTCTGCGCGGTGCTGATCGCGATCGCGGCGACCTGGTCGGCCCTGTACTCGTTCCAGCCGGACAGCCCCGCGCCCAACGTCCCGGCGCTCGCGTCCAGACCGTCGGTCCCGGCGCCCAGCGCCGCGCCCGCGAGGCCCGGCGGGCCGGCGCTCAACGGCACCTACCAGTTGACCTACGACCGCAGCAAGCAGACCACCAACGGCATTCCGATCCGCCACGACGGCCCGACCACGAGCTGGTGGGCGTTCCGCTCGGTGTGCACGACGAACGGGTGCGCGGCCACCGGGACACAACTCGACGACGCCAACCACCAGGTGGCCAGCACCACCGACGGCGGTCACACGTACTCGCTGCGCTTCATCGGCGGCTATTGGCAGGGCGGGCTTCTGCAGGAGCGGGCGGGCTGCACCCCGCCGAACGGGCAGGGGCAGGCCACCCAGCAGGAAAGCGTCGCCGGGTCGTTGGCGCCGCAAGCCGACGGCACGCTGCGCGGCACGGTGACGCAAACCGCTCTGTCCAACGAGTGCGGCGCGCAGGGCGCGGTGGTGCGGGTACCCGTCGTCGCCACCCGGGTCGGCGACGCCCCGCCGAGCGTGCCCCTGGCCGACCCCACTCAGGTCGTCAACACCTCGGCCCCGTCCCGCCCGGCGCCGCCCGTGCTCGGCGGGGTGTGCAGCGACGTCGACAAGCTCGCCTATGACCCCACCAACAACGAGCAGGTCGTCTGCGAGGGCAACACCTGGTCCAAGGCGCCCATCACGATGGGCGTACACGCCTCCGGGAGCTCCTGCGACCGGCCGAACACCTCGGTGTTCGCCATGACCACCTCCAACGACGGCCACCTGCTCCAGTGCGATCCGGTCACCCGTACCTGGACCAGGCCGGCGGGGTAGCTTCTCTGCTCGCGAGGGTGCGTGTCTGCACGGTGACACGCCGTGCGAGGTGTCATTCTGCGCACGCTCGGGGGGTCGACGGCCGGACGCTTGTCGGTGCCCGCCTCTACCCTGGGGGCATGGCCTTCGCCACTGAACATCCGGTAGTCGCGCATTCGGAATACCGCCCCGCCGCCGAGGAGGTGGCGGGGTTGGTGCGCGCCGGCGGCCGCTTCGAGGTCGTCAGCCCGCACGCACCAGCCGGCGACCAGCCCGCGGCCATCGACGAGCTGGAGCGCCGGATCCGGGCGGGGGAGCGGGACGTGGTGCTGCTCGGCGCCACCGGCACCGGAAAGTCGGCCACCACCGCGTGGCTCATCGAGCGGCTGCAGCGCCCCACGCTGGTGATGGCGCCCAACAAGACGCTGGCCGCCCAGCTGGCCAACGAGCTGCGAGAGATGTTGCCGCACAACGCCGTCGAGTACTTCGTGTCGTACTACGACTACTACCAGCCGGAGGCGTACATCGCGCAGACCGACACCTACATCGAGAAGGACAGCTCGATCAACGACGACGTGGAGCGGCTGCGGCACTCCGCGACGTCGTCGCTGCTGTCGCGGCGCGATGTGGTGGTGGTGGCCTCGGTGTCGTGCATCTACGGTCTGGGCACCCCGCAGTCCTACCTGGACCGCTCCGTCGAGCTGCGGGTGGGCAGCGAGGTGCCCCGGGACGGGTTGCTGCGGCTGCTGGTCGACGTGCAGTACACCCGCAACGACCTGTCCTTCACCCGTGGCTCGTTCCGGGTGCGCGGCGACACCGTGGAGATCATCCCGTCCTACGAGGAGCTCGCGGTGCGCATCGAGTTCTTCGGCGACGAGATCGAGGCGCTGTACTACCTGCACCCGCTGACCGGCGAGGTGATCCGCCAGGTCGACTCGCTGCGGATCTTCCCCGCCACCCACTACGTGGCCGGCCCCGAGCGGATGGCGCACGCGATCTCCACCATCGAGGAGGAGCTCGCCGAGCGGCTCGCCGAATTCGAAAGCCAGGGCAAGCTTTTGGAGGCCCAGCGGCTGCGGATGCGCACGAACTACGACATCGAGATGATGCGCCAGGTCGGGTTCTGCTCGGGCATCGAGAACTACTCCCGGCACATCGACGGCCGCGGGCCCGGCTCCCCACCGGCCACCCTGCTCGACTACTTTCCGGAGGACTTCCTGCTCGTCATCGACGAGTCGCACGTCACGGTGCCCCAGATCGGCGGCATGTACGAGGGCGACATGTCGCGCAAGCGCAACCTGGTCGAGTACGGGTTCCGGCTGCCGTCGGCGTGCGACAACCGGCCGCTCACCTGGGAGGAGTTCGCCGACCGGATCGGGCAGACGGTGTACCTGTCGGCGACCCCCGGCCCCTATGAGCTCAGCCAGTCCGGCGGCGAGTTCGTCGAGCAGGTGATCCGCCCGACCGGCCTGGTGGACCCGAAGGTCGTGGTCAAGCCGACCAAGGGCCAGATCGACGACCTGATCGGGGAGATCCGCAAGCGCGCCGACGCCGACGAGCGCGTCCTGGTGACGACGCTGACCAAGAAGATGGCCGAGGACCTCACCGACTACCTGCTGGAGATGGGCATCAGGGTGCGTTACCTGCACTCCGAGGTCGACACCCTGCGCCGGGTGGAGCTGCTGCGCCAGCTGCGGCTGGGCGAGTACGACGTGCTCGTCGGCATCAACCTGCTGCGCGAGGGCCTGGACCTGCCGGAGGTGTCGCTGGTGGCGATCCTCGACGCCGACAAGGAGGGCTTCCTGCGGTCGACGCGGAGCCTGATCCAGACCATCGGCCGCGCCGCCCGCAACGTGTCCGGCGAGGTGCACATGTACGCCGACTCGATGACCGACTCGATGAAGGAGGCCATCGACGAGACCGAACGGCGCCGGGCCAAGCAGATCGCCTACAACGAGGCCAACGGCATCGACCCGCAGCCGCTGCGCAAGAAGATCGCCGACATCCTCGACCAGGTCTACCGCGAGGCCGACGATTCCGAGACCGTCGAAATCGGCTCCGGGCGCAGCATGTCCCGCGGCCGCCGCGCCCAGGGTGAACCCGGCCGCGCGGTGAGCGCCGGCGTGTTCGAGGGCCGCGACACGTCGAACATGCCCCGCGCCGAACTGGCCGACCTGATCAAGGACCTGACCGCGCAGATGATGGCCGCCGCCCGTGACCTGCAGTTCGAGCTGGCGGCGCGGTTCCGCGACGAGATCGCCGACCTCAAAAAGGAACTGCGCGGGATGGACGCCGCCGGCCTGAAGTGACGCGCACCGCCAATGTCACCGGCAGCTGGCGCGAGCTGCTGGGCGCCCGGCACCTGGGGACGTCGGTCGTGCTGGCGGGTGGCGTCGCGCTGTACGCCACCAACGAGTTCCTCACGATCAGCCTGCTCCCGAACACCGTCGCCGAGATCGGCGGCAGCCGCCTATACGCGTGGGTCACGACGCTGTACCTGGTCGGGTCGGTGGTGGCCGCGACGATGGTCAACCCGATGCTGGTGCGCGTCGGGGCCCGCCCGTCGTACCTGATCGGCCTGGCCGTGTTCGGCGCCTCCAGCCTGGCGTGCGGAGCGGCGCCGTCCATGGAGGTCCTGATCGCGGCGCGCGCGCTGCAGGGCGTGGCCGGTGGGCTGCTCGCCGGCCTCGGCTACGCGGTGATCAACGCGGCGCTGCCCCGCTCGCTGTGGACCCGGGCCTCCGCCCTGGTGTCGGCGATGTGGGGGGTCGCGACGGTGGTCGGGCCCGCGACGGGTGGGCTGTTCGCGCAGTTCGGGCTGTGGCGGTGGGCGTTCGTCGCGATGGCGGTCCTGACGGCGCTGATGGCCCTGCTGGTCCCGGTCGCGTTGCCGGCGGGCCGCGGCGGCACGGGCGCCGAGACGCCGGCGCTGCGGGTGCCGGTGTGGTCGTTGCTGCTGATCGGCGCGGCGGCGCTGGCCGTCAGCGTCGCCCAGATCCCGCACAACCTCGCCGCGACCGCGGGGCTGCTCGCCGCGAGCGTCCTGCTGGCCGGACTGTTCGCGATCGTGGACCGGCGGGCGCGTGCGGCGGTGTTGCCGCCCAGCGTCTTCGGGCCCGGGCCGTTGAAGTGGATCTACCTGACGATGGGCCTGCTGATGGTGGGGGCGATGGTGGACACCTACGTGCCGCTGTTCGGTCAGCGGTTGGCACACCTGACGCCGGTGGCGGCCGGTTTCCTGGGTGCGGCGCTGGCGGTCGGCTGGACGGTCTCCGAGATCGTCAGCGCGTCGCTGGAGAACCCGCGGGCGATTCGGCGGGTGATCGCGCTCGCGCCGGTGGTGGTGGCGTCGGGCCTGGCGCTGGGCGCGCTCACCCAGCGCGGCAACGCGTCGGCCGGGACCGTCGCGGCCTGGACGCTGGCGTTGCTCGTGGCGGGGATCGGGATCGGGATGGCCTGGCCCCATTTGTCGGTGCGCGCAATGGATTCCGTCGACGACCCGACCGAGGGCGTCGCGGCGGCCGCGGCGATCAACACGGTGCAGCTGGTCTCCGGGGCGTTCGGCGCCGGGGTGGCCGGCGTGGTGGTCAATACGGCCCGGGGCGGCGACGCGGCCGCGGCCCACTGGTTGTTCGCCGTGTTCACCGCGTTGACCGCGGCCGGTGTGGTGGCTTCCTATCGCGCCACCCGGGCCAACCGCTGAGCTCAGTCGGGTTCTTCGCCGCCGCGGAGGATGGCGACCACCCCGTCGACCTCGGCGAAGACGTCGGAGGCGCTGCCCATCCTGGCGCCAGAGAGGGTCATCGTCACCCTGACCTCGCCGTCGTCGATGTCGTGGGCGTCGGCGTCGAGCTCGGTGAGCTGCCAGTCGCGCTGCCCGCAGATCCGCAGCAACTCCCGCAGCACTCCCCGGCCGTTTTCGTAGATGATGGTCAGCCGGCGGGTCCCGCGCAGCCGGGCGGTGAGCTGACGCTCGACGGCGCTGAACGCGAGCGCGCTGACGAAGTGCAGGGCCACGACCGCGACGGCCAGCAGCAGCAGACCGGCGCCGACCGCCATCCCGATCGCGGCCGATTCCCACACCGCGGCCGCGGTGGTGAGCCCGTGCACCGCGCCGCGCCGGGTGATGATGATGCCGGCGCCCAAAAAGCCCACGCCCGAGACGATTTGGGCCGCGACGCGGGACGGGTCGAGCGTGACGGTGCCTTCGTGCACGATATCGAAGAAGCCGAATTTGCTGACCAGCATGATCAACGCCGACGACGTGCCGACGATCGTCTGGGTCCGCAGGCCCGCGCTCTTGCCCTGGATGGTTCGTTCCAGGCCGATCAGCGCCGTCAGCCCGAAGGCGGCCAGCAGCTCGACGACGTGACGCGCGCCCTGCACGTCACCCCCGAGCAGCGGACCGGCCAGCAAAACCTGCATGCCCGTCAACTACCCACGGATGGCGCTTCTACGCGCCGGTCATCGCGTCAACTTGACGACCTGCGAGTAGTGGAACTGCCAACGCTCCACGATGTGGAAGCCCAGGTAGCCCGGAAACCGGTACGCGGGGGCGCGCCCGAAGGCGGTTCCCGGCGGCAGTGCTTGTCCCGATTGTCCGGCCTGGTGATCGGGCAACGAGGTGTCTTTGTTGGTGATCGTCCAGATGGTGGTGCACTTGTTGATCTTGGCCGTGGTCAGCCACACCGCGACGTGGCCGTCCCACAGCCAGCCGACCTTGGGTCCGTAAGCGCCGCGCTCGACGTCGATCAGCGATTTGAAGGCGGCGGGCCGCGTGGCCAGCAGCGCGCGGATCGGTCCGGGCCGCCAGGGCACGGTGTTGTCCACCATCAGGCAGTCGCCGGGCGCGGCGTGGGAGCTGATCAGGTCGGCGACCTGGCTGTAGTCCCAGCCCTCCTTGGCGTAAGGCCAGCGCTGGATGAACAGGTAGTTGGGCAGCGCCGCCGCGGCGAACAACAGCACTGCGGCCGCGATCGGCCACGGCGTGCGGGCGATGGTCACGATGCAGACGGCCATGACGACCGCAGCGGCGGGAGCGGTGAAGATCAGGTAGCGCGGGTAGTAGATCGGTTCGCCGAGGGCCGAGTAGGCGACCACCAGGGCCGTGGGCAGGACGATCCAGGCCACGCCGATGATCAGCAGGCTGCGGGTGTCGCCGCCCGGGCCGCGCGCGCCCCTGAGCCGGGCCACCACCGCGGCGACGACGAGGACACCCGTGAGGATGGCGAACGGAACGCTGTGGTCGAAGTATTGCCTCTGGATGATGTCGAAGGCGTAGTGCCAGCTGACCGGGTAGATCCAGTTGACCTGGAATACCTGGCCGTGGGCGAACAGGATGAACGGCGTCATGGCCCCGACCGCGACCGCCGTGCTGGCGGCCCATCGGATGACGGGAGACCTGCGGGAGCCCTTCGGCGCCAGCAGCGGCACCAGCACGGCGTACACCGGCACCAGCAGCACGAGGTTGAGGTTCAGCAGGACCGACAGCATCAGCGTCAGCGCGTAGCACACCCACCAGCGCGGCGTGCTCCGCCGGACGGCGGCGACCAGCAAGACCGTCAGCCAGATGGCCGCGGCGGCGGCGAACGCATACGAGCGCGCTTCCATGCCCGCCCAGGTGGTCCGCGGCAGGATGGCGAACACCGCCCCCGCGCACACCGCGGTGGCCCGTCCGGGGACGAACTGCTTGGTGAACACCGTGACACCGGCGGCGGCGGCCCCGACCGCCAGGGCGCTCGGCGCCCGCGACCAGAATTCGGTCGGCGGAAACATCGCGAACCAGCCGTGCATCAGCAGGTAATACAGTCCGTGAACGGCGTCGATATGCCCCAGCAGCTTCCACAGCTCCGGCAACGTCCGGCTGGCCGAAGCCGAAATGGTGGCTCCCTCGTCGAACCACAACGACGGCCTACCGGCCCAGGCGGCGCTGACCACTGTGGCGAACGCCGCGATCAGCCACGGATCGAGCACCCTGCCGCGCGACCGCGCGGGCTCCCGCCGCTCGGCGACGCCGGAGGCCTCGGAGGCGTGCTGTTCGGCGGTGGACATGGACATGATGCTTGTCACTGTAGGTCGCACCGGACGAACGGGCTCACCACGAGTTCCCGGTCGCTGCGACCGGTGCCACAACGGCGCATTCACCCGCCGGCACGGCAATTCGTCGAAATAGTCGGAAATGCAACGCTTTCCGCCGCGGCCGGGCAGATCGGTGGTTTCAAAAGTGCGGCAAATCGTTCGTTCGTGCAGCGTGGCCCCGCAATTGCCGTGTGCGCCACGCCACGCTGAGCGGCAATTCCAATCCCTGTTTATCCGGCAAACACGATACTGTCTTGGGTTGGCTGACCAACCGAAACTGGGAGGGTAAATGAGCGCCTATCGGACCGTGGTGGTCGGGACGGACGGCTCGGATTCATCGTTTCGCGCGGTGGACAGGGCTGCGCAGATTGCCGGGGACGACGCCAAGCTGATCATCGCCTCGGCGTACCTGCCGCAGCACGAGGACACCCGGGCCGCCGACGCGCTGGGGTCCGAGAGCTACAAGGTGTCCGGCACGGCCCCGATTTACGCGATCCTGCAGGACGCCAAGGAACGGGCGCACAAAGCGGGCGCCAAGAACGTGGAGGAGCGCTCGGTGGTCGGCGCCCCGGTCGACGCGCTGGTCAAGCTGGCCGAGGACGAGAAGGCCGACCTGCTGGTCGTCGGCAATGTCGGCCTGAGCACGATCGCGGGCCGGCTGCTGGGATCCGTGCCGGCCAACGTCTCACGCCGCGCCAAAGTCGACGTGCTGATCGTGCACACCACGAACTGACCCACCAGCCGCGTTCGCGCCATGCTGCGTGCTGGTCGCACCGGCGTTTGAGTGTGCATTGTGGGCGTTGGGTGTGCGCCCAGTGCGCACAAGTTGCCGAAATCGCGCCGCCAGTGCACACGCAAAGCCGTGAGCGCACACTCGCCGCCGAAAGGCCGCGGTCTACCAGCCGCGTTCGCGCCATTCGGCCAGGTGCGGGCGCTCCGCGCCCAGCACCGTGTCGTCGCCGTGGCCGGGATAGATGACGGTGGCGTCGTCGTACACCTCGAACACCCGCGTGGTGACGTCGTCGAGCAGCTGGGCGAAATCACCGGCCTGCCACGTCTTGCCGACCCCGCCCGGGAACAGGCAGTCGCCGGTGAACAGCTGCGTGACGCCGCCGGTCGCGGGTCCGTCGAGGGCCAGGGCGATCGACCCGGGCGTGTGCCCGCGCAGGTGGATGACGTCGAATGTCAGCTCACCGATCCGCACGGTGTCCCCACCGGCCAGCAAACGGTCCGGGTTGACCGGCAGCGGGCCGGCGTCGATCTCGTTGGCGGCGGTCGGGGCGCCGGTGGCCGCGGCGACGGCCTCCAGCGCCTGCCAGTGGTCGAAGTGCTGATGGCTGGTCACGATCAGCGACAGCTTCGGCGCGTACTCCCGGATCAGGCCGAGGAGGACGTCGGCGTCGTTCGCGGCGTCGATCAGCAGGGTTTCGCCGGTCGCGGAACATGTCACGAGATAGGCGTTATTGTCCATCGGGCCCACCGACGCCTTTAGAATCGTGGCGCCGGGTAGGGTCCGGCGGGCCGCGGTACCGGGGTCGACGTGTCCGGTGTAGTTATCGTCGGGCACAACCGAGGCAGTCATAGCGGCCACGTTACTGGTCACGGGTTGCTTGTCGGTACGGACACATAGCATGGAATGCGCCGTGCGCATCAACGGCTGTCATACCCGAAGCATTCACTGAAAGAGGCACCGTTGGCTGACCGCCTCATCGTCAAGGGCGCCCGTGAGCACAACCTGCGGGGCGTCGATCTCGACCTGCCGCGCGATGCGTTGATCGTGTTCACGGGGCTATCCGGGTCGGGCAAGTCGTCGCTGGCGTTCGACACCATCTTCGCCGAGGGCCAGCGCCGCTACGTCGAGTCGCTGTCGGCCTACGCCCGCCAGTTCCTGGGGCAGATGGACAAGCCCGACGTCGACTTCATCGAGGGGCTGTCCCCGGCGGTCTCGATCGACCAGAAGTCGACCAACCGCAACCCGCGGTCGACCGTCGGGACGATCACCGAGGTGTACGACTACCTGCGGTTGCTCTACGCGCGCGCAGGCACGCCGCACTGCCCGGTCTGCGGCGAGCGGATCGCCCGCCAGACGCCCCAGCAAATCGTCGACCAGGTGCTGGCGATGCCGGAGGGCACCCGCTTTCAGGTGCTGGCCCCGGTGGTGCGCACCCGCAAGGGCGAGTTCGCCGACCTGTTCGAGAAGCTCAACGCCCAGGGCTACAGCCGGGTGCGGGTCGACGGCGTGGTGCACTCGCTGACCGATCCGCCCAGGCTGAAGAAGCAGGAAAAGCACGACATCGAGGTGGTGGTCGATCGCCTGACGGTCAAGGCCGGCGCCAAGCAGCGGCTCACCGACTCGGTGGAGACCGCGCTGAACCTGGCCGACGGCATTGTGGTGCTGGAGTTCGTCGATCACGACCACGACGCCCACAACCGCGAGCAGCGGTTCTCCGAGAAGCTGGCCTGCCCCAACGGGCACGCGCTGGCGGTCGACGACCTCGAGCCGCGGTCCTTCTCGTTCAACTCGCCCTATGGCGCGTGCCCGGAGTGCACCGGCCTGGGTATCCGCAAGGAGGTCGACCCCGACCTGGTGGTGCCCGACCCGGAGCGCACGCTGGCCGAAGGCGCGGTGGCGCCGTGGTCGACGGGCCACACCGCGGAGTACTTCACCCGCATGATGGCCGGGCTGGGCGACGAGCTCGGCTTCGACGTCGACACGCCGTGGCGCAAGCTGCCGGCCAAGGCCCGCAAGGCGATCCTCGAGGGCTCCGACCACCAGGTGCACGTGCGGTATCGCAACCGCTACGGCCGCACCCGGTCGTACTACGCCGATTTCGAGGGCGTGCTGGCGTTCCTGCAGCGCAAGATGGCGCAGACCGAATCCGAGCAGATGAAGGAGCGCTACGAGGGCTTCATGCGCGACGTGCCCTGCCCGGTGTGCGAGGGCACCCGGCTCAAGCCGGAGATCCTGGCGGTGTCGCTGGCGGCGGGGGGCCGCGGCAAGAAGTCCATCGCCGAGGTGTGTGAGCTGTCCATTTCGGACTGCTCGGACTTCCTGAACGCGCTCACCCTGGGGACGCGGGAGCAGGCGATCGCCGGACAGGTGCTCAAGGAGATCCAGTCGCGGCTGGGGTTCCTGCTCGACGTCGGGTTGGACTACCTGTCGCTGTCGCGGGCGGCGGCCACGCTGTCCGGCGGTGAGGCGCAACGCATCCGACTGGCCACCCAGATCGGCTCCGGCCTGGTGGGTGTGCTCTACGTGCTCGACGAGCCCTCCATCGGGCTGCACCAGCGCGACAACCGTCGGCTCATCGAAACCCTGACGCGGCTAAGGGATTTGGGGAACACCCTGATCGTCGTCGAGCACGACGAGGACACCATCGAGCACGCCGACTGGATCGTCGACATCGGGCCGCGGGCCGGCGAGCACGGCGGCCAGATCGTGCACAGCGGAACGTATGCCGAGCTGCT
Source organism: Mycobacterium sp. E2699 (assembly GCF_001666745.1). NCBI lineage: Bacteria > Bacillati > Actinomycetota > Actinomycetes > Mycobacteriales > Mycobacteriaceae > Mycobacterium > Mycobacterium sp. E2699. Next base: position 87,221 of record NZ_LZJH01000077.1, read on the forward strand.
GGCCAACGAGGACTCGATCACCGGCGCCTACCTGTCGGGCAAGGAGAGCATCGAGCTGCCGGCGATCCGGCGGCCCGTCAACCACAAGCGCCAACTCACCGTCGTCGGCGCCCGGGAGCACAACCTGCGCGGCATCGACGTGTCGTTCCCGCTCGGGGTGCTGACCGCGGTGACGGGCGTGTCGGGCTCGGGAAAGTCGACGCTGGTCAACGACATCCTGGCCGCGGTGCTGGCCAACCGGCTCAACGGCGCCCGGCAGGTGCCGGGCCGGCACACCCGGGTCACGGGCCTGGACCACCTGGACAAGCTGGTGCGGGTCGACCAGTCGCCGATCGGCCGTACGCCGCGGTCCAACCCGGCCACCTATACCGGAGTGTTCGACAAGATCCGCACGCTGTTCGCGGCGACCACCGAGGCCAAGGTCCGCGGGTATCAGCCGGGCCGGTTCTCGTTCAACGTCAAGGGCGGTCGATGCGAGGCGTGCACGGGCGACGGCACCATCAAGATCGAGATGAACTTCCTGCCCGACGTCTACGTCCCGTGCGAGGTCTGCCACGGCGCCCGGTACAACCGGGAGACGCTGGAGGTGCACTACAAGGGCAAGACCATCTCCGAGGTGCTGGACATGTCGATCGAGGAGGCGGCGGAGTTCTTCGAGCCGATCAGCGGCATCCACCGCTACCTGCGCACACTCGTCGACGTCGGGCTGGGCTACGTCCGGCTCGGGCAGCCCGCGCCGACGCTGTCCGGCGGCGAGGCGCAGCGCGTCAAGCTGGCCGCCGAACTGCAGAAGCGCTCGACCGGGCGGACGATCTACATCCTCGACGAACCCACCACCGGGCTGCACTTCGACGACATCCGCAAGCTGCTCAAGGTCATCAACGGCCTTGTCGACAAAGGCAATACGGTCATCGTCATCGAACACAACCTGGACGTGATCAAGACGTCGGACTGGATCGTCGACATGGGCCCCGAGGGCGGCGCCGAGGGCGGAACCGTTGTCGCCGAAGGCACCCCGGAGGACGTCGCCGCGGTGCCCGAAAGCTACACGGGCAAGTTCCTCGCCGAGGTCGTCGGGCGTGCCCCCGCGCCGCGGCGGTCGACCCGGCGCCGCAAGGTCACCGCCTGAGCGACGTTCGGGTGCGCGATCATCCCGGCGTCGCACGGGCCTTCGACAGCGGCGACGGAAAGCGGGGACTGATGCGCACCCCGTCCAGCCACGCGGTGAGCTCGTCGGCCCGGCACTGCAGGGCGCGCCGCCCGTCGCGGCCGGGATCCTCGAGCAGCTGCAGCCGGACCCGCGCGCCGTCGTCTTGATACCAGCCGCCCACCACGCGTCCGTTCCACCACGCCGTCGGGCCGGCGTTGCCGTTGCGGTCGAAAATCCGCGCGCGGTGCTCCCCGAGGTACCAATCGCGCTGAAACCAGCCCATGGTGGTGGCGTCCAGCCCCGGCAGCAAGGCGCACCATGGGGGCGCTTCGGGTTCGGGATCGAGGTCGTCGGGCAGCGCCCAGCCGGGGCTGCCGTGCAGGTCGACTTGCACCGCACCGATGTCGGCCAGGGCGTTGCGGGCCGCGGTGAGCGTGGTGCCGAGCCACCACTTGATGTCGGCGACGGTCGCGGGCCCGAACGTCGCCAGCCAGCGGCGGGTCAGGCCGGCCCGGGCGTGCCGGTCCGGCAGCGGCTCGCCGACGTCGCCCAGCCAATCGCCGGTGGTGCTCCAGCGCGGCCGCGACGTGGTCCAGCTCCCGTCGTTCGGCCCGCGCACGATGTCGCCCCGCGCGGAGAGCACCGTGAGCACCCGCGGGGCGAGCGGAACCTGGCCGCCCCAACGCCTTCCGGGCGCCGGGTCGTAGGTCCCGGCCAGCTCGGGCAGCGCCGCCCGCAGCTCGGTGCTGCTGGCCGGCCCGCTGTCACCGAGATGGCGCAACACCGCGGCGCAGGCGCGGTCGAGCCAGCGCTCGCCGTCGGCGGCCACGCCCGCCTTACGCACGTCGGCGGCCAGCCTCCGGCTTTCGTTGTCGGCGACCCGGTCGCTGCACGCGGACTGAATCAAGCGCAGGTCGTCGCTGCTGACCAGCCACAGCGTCCGTCGCATCGCTAGATGCCGCAGCGCGGCGCGTTTCTCGTACAGCTGCAGCTCGAGGTCGGCGGTCCGGAATCCCGGGAAGCGCGCCCAGAGCGACAGGTACGGGGTGGCGGGGTCGGTGGCATGCAGCCCGACTAGCCCGGCGATCATCCCGGTGATGGGCGTGGGGTCGCCCGCGGAAAGGAAGTGCCTGCGCGCCAGGCGGTTACGGCGCTCGTCGATGGTGAATGTGCGCACCTCAACGCTCGTCGGAGCGCATCGACTCCCGGATCTGCCGCAACCGCTCGGCCGCCGCGCGCTCGCGCTCTTCGAACTGCTCCTCGACCGAGCGGCCCTCCGCGGTGTCCGCGTCGAGTTCGGTGGCACCCTGCGCCGTGGCGAACCGGGATTCGATCTTCTCCCGGACGGATTCGAAGGTCGGCACGCCGGCGGCGTCGTACCCGGGGGCGGGAGTCATGGGTTCGTCGGGCATGACGACACGCTACTGCGCCCGGCGAGCGAAATAGCGCACCATCTGCTCCCAATACACCAGGGTCAGGACCATCTGCGCCGCGGTCGCGACGGCCGCCGGCCCCGGTCGATGGCGCCGGGCGGCCAGGGCGGCGCCCAGTGCGCACGCCGACGCCACCGCGCTGACGAGCATCGCCGCGTCCCGCGGGCGACGGCCGATCCACAATTCCTCGCCCAGCATCGCGCGGGTTGACCAGGCGCGTTGGTGCGCGGGCCGGCCGAAGACGAAGGGGTTGACGGTCAACCACAGCGCGATCCACACCGCATGGCTGCAGCGCCTTGTCCAGATGGGTACCAAGACCAGAGGCGTGGTCGCCCAGCGCGTCCAGGCGCTCCATGGGTTGCAGTGCCGGGCGAAGATCGCGCGCCTGAGTCGGGCGGCGGCCGTGCCTTGCGTCACGACCTCGAGTGTGCGCTGAGGGCCGGGTTTCGCGAAGAGTTCGGCAACCGGCGTTTGCCAAAAAGTTACCAGTTACCCAACCCCGGTCCCATAAAATCGCCTCTGCTCTCGAATTCGGAGCCTCCGCGGCCAGCGGGGCGAGCATCCCAACAAGCCTGGAACCCGCGAAAGCCGGCCCCGAAAGCGTGCGATACTCTCGGGCCGCGGCAGCAAACCCGCGGCGCCCGAGCCGCCGCTACATGGGGAATTCACAGGTAGAACACAGCACCTTCGTCGGGTTGAATCATCTGGATGAGAAGGGGTCCGGGCGCTTCAACGAAAGGTCAGCGCCGCCCGCGGAGTCACCCACGCCGACGCTTCACGCCATGGCCGACAGAGTCCGGGGCTGGCGTCGCAGGTGCGATCCGGCCAAAAACCGGGCGGTGCCGACTCCGCGCGCGCAAACTTATGATTCGTTGCCGATTACTGATCGGTAACGCTAACGATGCGGATACCCGACAAACGACACTGACGATAATAAATACCGCAGGTTATTTGTCGCTGGCGCATTTTAGGAAATAATTCGAGACACATCTCACAAAAAGACCGGTCGGCAGGGTGCAGAAGTGAAGGGATACCTATGGAAGCGGCTCAACTGACCAGCGGGTTCGACGGCGTATCGCTGGGAGCCGGAGCGGGCTGGCGCGATCAGGCGACGGGCTGTTGGGTAGCGGCGTCAACGCCGGAGGCGGAACCCGAGCTCTGGGATCAGTATCTGGATGGTGCGCTGCGCAGTTACCGCCGGCACGGGCTGGAATGGGTGCTCGACCTCGATGCGGTTCGGGACGGCGCCGACACGACGCTGTTCTTCGCCGCGATCGATCCGGGGGGCCGGGTGGTCGGTGGCACGCGCGTCGTTGGTCCGCTGCGGTCGGCCGACGAGTCCCACGCGCTCGAGGAGTGGAAAGACAGCCCGGGCCGTGCCGTGTTGAGCCACATGATCACCAACCGCATCCCCTTCGGCGTCGTGGAGGTCAAAAGCGCCTGGACCGACTCGCGCGAGTACGGCAGCCGGGCCCTGTCCCGGGTGCTGGCGCGCACCGCGATGCCGATGATGACGCTGCTGGGTGTCCAGTTCGTCATGGCCACGGCTGCGGCTCACGTGCTGGAGCAGTGGCAATCCTCAGGCGGTGTCGTGGCCTCGCGGATACCGGCGGCCGCCTATCCCACCGAGGACTATCGCACCAAGGTGATGTGGTGGGACCGCCGCACCATCGCCACGCACGCCGAACCGGAACAATTCAAGCTGATGTGCGCCGAAAACTCCGAGATTCTCTGCCGCATCTCGGCTTAGGAGAAATCGGGTCGGTGCGGGCATTCACCTTTCGCACGACGTCGGGTGGCGCGATGAGGGGGAACGGGCCCCCGGGCGACTCACGTATCTTCTTGGCGCTCGGCGGAATTCGACGGCTGGGCGAGGTCGGCCGTCACGCCTCGTCGACGCCCTGCGCGCCGCTGTGTCGGGAACGTCACAGTACCCTTCGGTGCGCGCCGACGGTCTAGGGTCGGAGGGGTGGCCATCACCGAGCGGTCCGTGCGGGACGTTTCCGCGTTGCCCTTTGCCCCGAAAAACCCGCTTCCGTATCGCGAACGCCTGAAGGCGATCCGGGAGTTTCATACCGGTACGAACAAGCTTCGCGACGCCGGTGGACCCGTCACCCGGGTCACTTTGGGACCGCGCTGGCTGATTCCGCCGATCGTGTTGGCGACGTCACCGCAAGGCATTCGCGACATCGTCAGCCCCAGAGACGGTTCCGTCGACAAGACCAGCACGGTGACCACCGAGCTTCGCAGGCTGCTCGGCGGGAACCTGTTCGTCCTGCCGCACGCCGAATGGTTGCCGCGTCGGCGCACCCTGCAGCCGGTATTCACCCGGCAGCGTGTCCGCCAGTTCGGCGGACACATGGCCGAGGCTGCGGAGACGGTGTGTGCCACGTGGCGCGAGGGTGATGTGATCGACCTCGACGCGCAGTGCCGCACGCTGACGCTGCGGGCGCTGGGTCGCTCGGTGTTGGGACTGGACCTCGATGAGCGATCCGACGCGATCGCGGAGCCGCTGCGAGTGGCGACGAGCTACGCCGTGCGGCGCGCCCTGCGGCCGCTGCGCGCACCGCAGTGGATGCCCACGCCGGCGCGGCGGCGGGCCCGGGCGGCGGCCCGCACCATTCGCGAGCTTGCCGACGAGATTCTGCACGCGTGTCGCGCCGACCCCAACAGGGAGGCGCCTCTGGTCCATGCGCTCATCGCCGCCACCGACCCGGAAACGGGGCAGTCGCTGTCGGACACCGAAATCCGCGACGAGATGATCATCTTTTTGTTCGCCGGCCACGACACGACGGCGACGACTCTGACCTACGCGCTGTGGGCGCTGGGGCGCCATCCCGACCTGCAGGAGCGCGTCGCCACCGAGGTCGCCGAGCTCGGCGGCCGCCAGCTCACACCTGACGACGTTTCGCGCTTGGGTTTCACCGTCCAGGTTCTGCAGGAGGCGCTGCGGTTGTGCCCGCCCGGGCCGACCGGAACCCGGATGGCGACCCGCGATGTCGAGGTCGCGGGCTACCGGGTGAAGGCGGGCACGATGCTGGCGTTCGGACGAATGGCCGTGCAGACCGACCCGAGCCTGTGGGACGATCCGCTCCGGTTCGACCCGGACCGGTTCGCGCCGGGGCGCGATCAAGGCCGGGACCGTTGGCAATACGTTCCGTTCGGCGGGGGGCCGCGCTCGTGCATCGGCGATCACTTCGCGATGCTGGAAGCCACGCTTGCGTTGGCGACCATCATCCGCCGAGTCGAAATCGATTCTCTGGAAGACGATTTCCCGCTGGCCGTGCCGTTCACCATGGTGGCGGCGGCCCCGATCCCGGCCAAGATCCGGCTGCGTCACTGACGCCGTGCGTCGGTGCCCGGCGCTAGGCCCGCACGCCGTGCTGGGCCTGGTTTCCGCCGCGCCGTTTGGCCGCGTACATCGCTGTGTCGGCAATGGCGATCAGCTCGTCGACGAACCAGGCGACGTCGCGCCCGGTGAGCAGGTGCAGTTCGGCGCTGGCGGTGCCGATGCTGGCCGTGATCCCGGGCGAAAGCTCGGCCAAAGCGGTGCAGAACCCTGTGGCCAGGGGGCCCACGTCCGGGGTCTCCGAGGTCAGCGCGACCAGGAACTCTTCGCCGCCGGCGCGGCAGAGGATCGCATCGGCGGGGGTGCGCTCCCGCAGCAGGTCGGCGACCGCGAGCAGGGCGCGGTCGCCGGCCGAATGACCGTGGGTGTCGTTGATGCGTTTGAAGTTGTCGAGGTCCACCATGACCACCGCGAGGTGGTCATGCCCGGGTGGCGGATCCGTCACCCGGTGACCGACCGCCTCGGTGAACGCCCGCCGGTTGAGCAGGCCGGTGAGGGCATCCTGTTGGGAGCGCTGAGCGTACGTTCCCATCGCGCGTGAGATGCCCCAAACGCCAAGGGGCAGCCACAAATTGAGGAAAGTGTTGAGCCAGAACGCGGAGGCCGCGCTGGCCAGGTTGGCCTCTCGGGCAAGCCTCAGCACCGCCACGGTGGTCACCGCGACCGCGACGGCGCCGTTGTAGACCAGCAGCCTGGGACCGTGGAACAGCGCGATGTAGCCCCCGGTGATGGCCATGGCGGTGCAAGCCAGCGCGGCAAGTGCCGCCATGGGCTGCGCGAGGCTCCACCCGGCGACGCACAGCGCGCCGATCGCGACACCGGCCTGCGACTGCCGGCGCGTCGGCCAGCGCGTCAACCACAACAAGGTCACGCCGACGGTGAACGCGGCGGCCAGTCCGCCGGTGACCACCTCGGCCGTGCTGGGGTGGTGTTGGCTCGGCAACACGGTCAGCGGCGCCAAGGCCGACGATCCGGCGATGAGAGCCATGGTCATTCGGGCCCGGCCCAGCATCCCGCGCCGGCGCAGGAACGTCGTGGTCCAGTCGTACTGGTCGGGCTCGTTCCACCACGCCTTCAGGCGTGACATCGGCCGGCGACCCCTTCTCGACGAGCCCGTTCGCGCATGCGGTCTCGGACTTCGGGGCCGGGGAGTGGCGCGTCGCCGGGAATGCCATGATTGCGGCTATGGCCTCTCGACACACGCGATTTCGCCTCTTCTACCGGATCGGCTTCACACCCTGGGAGGGCCATGCGATCGGGCAGGGCCTGCGGGATCTGGTCGAGGGAACCCCGAACACACCGGCGCTGCCCACCGGCTCGGCCCTCGACGTCGGGTGCGGTACCGGCGACTGCGCCGTCTACCTCGCCCAGCACGGGTGGAAGGTCACCGGGGTGGACTATGTCGCGAAGCCGCTCGATAAGGCGCGCGCCAAGGCCCGCGCGGCCGGGGCATCGGTCAACTTCGCCCGTGCCGACGTCACGCGGTTGAGTCACGAGGGGATCGGTAGCGGTTTCCAGCTGATCGTCGACAACGGCTGCATCCACAACATGAGCGGCGCCGACCGCGAGGCGTACGTCCGCGAGGTCAGCGCCGTGGCGGCACCCGACGCGCGGCTGTACATCGTCGCGTTCCCTCCCGGCGGAAGGTTCGGCGTGCCGGGCATCGACCGCCCCGAGATGGAGCGGCGCTTCGCTGCCGGCTGGACGCTGTTGTCCACCGGGGACGAGCGGGAGCTCGACGAGAAGACCCCGACGTACTACTACCTGTTTCAACGCCGCTCTTAGACGTCGACCGGCTGCGGGTCTAGCCAACGCCCTTTCTCCCCGGCTGTTCGGTCTGCGGCGCAACGGTCGCGTTGGAGAAGTCCATCGGTATGACGCCCTTGCCGAGCAGCGACTCCATCGCCGCGCTGTCCAGCGGGCGGGACAGCAGAAACCCTTGCGCCCGATAGCAACCCAGGTCGAGCAACGTCTTGGCCGCGGCTACGGTTTCGACGCCTTCGGCGACGACTTCGAGCCCGAAGGCGTCGGCGAGCGCAAGCGTCGACCGCACGATTGCCAGGTCCCCGGCGTTGGTGTCGAGATTGCGGACAAACCCCTTGTCGATCTTGAGTGCGTCGACGGGGAGAGACTTCAGATACGTCAGCACACTGTAGCCGGTGCCGAAGTCGTCGATGGCGATCTGTACCCCGATGTCCTTCAGCCCGAACAGCGTCTTCCGGGTGGCGTCGATGTCCTGGACCACCACGCTTTCGGTGATCTCGAGGCATATGGTGCTGGGATCGAGATCGAACTCTTCCAGGGTTGTCGCGACCGTATCGACGATGCCCTCCGTCACGAGCTGCACGGGCGAGACATTGATGCGCAGCACGGCGCCGCGCCCGACGCCGCGTGATTGCCAGAGCCCGAATTGGGCGCACGCCGAATGGATTACCAGGCGGCCGAGCTTCGCACCCAGGTTGATCGATTCCACCACCTGGATGAACGAGTCCGGCATCAACAGCCCAAGTGTCGGGTGTTGCCAACGAATCAGCGCCTCGGCGCCGAGAATCTCGCCGGTGCGCATGTCGAACTCCGGGAGGTAATGCAGCACCAAGGCGTCGCTGTCGCTGTCGATTATCCCTTCCAGGTACAGCTCGATGTCGTTGCGGATCATGTCCGTTCGCGACATCTCGGGACTGAAGATCGAAACCCTGTTGCCGCCCGAGCTTTTCGCCGAGCGGGTGGCCTGATCGACCCGGCGCAGCAGATCCGACGTGCTTTCCGATCCGGGCAGACCGGATGCGACGCCGATGCTGACGGTGCGGCTCAGCATCTCGCCGTCGATCACGACCTGACGGTGCACCCGCGCGTGTATCGATTGAGCGAACGCCTCGGCGGCTTCGACGTCCATCGAGGCGGCCGGGACGACGACGAACTCGTCACCGCCGAAGCGGGCGATCACGGAGGGAACGTCGACCGCTTCGCGCAGCAGCGCGGCGAAGGCCACGATGAATCGGTCGCCCGCATCCTGACCGAGGCGTTCGTTGATCACCTTGAACCGGTCCAGAGCGAGGAACACCACCGACACGGCGCCCGGCTGGCCCTCGGCCAGCCGCTTGTCGAGGTAGGCGATGAGGGCCCGGCGGTTCAGCAGCCCGGTGAGGTCGTCGTGCTCGGCGAGGTAGTGCAGTTGCTCCTCGGCGACGATGCGGGCCTGCAGTTGAGCGAAGAGCGCGGCGATCGCCTGCAGCGCGTTGAGCTCCTCCGGCAGCCATTCGCGGTCGCCGACCTTGCCGAAGGCCAGGGTGCCGGTCGTCACGTCACCGGACAGCAGCGGCACGGCGGCAAGGGAGACAGCGCCCCACCCGGTGCCCTCGTCGATGTTGCGTTGGTAGTCGGCGGTGGCCGGCTCGGGACGCACGACTTCGGGCACTTTGAGATTTTCGGCTTGTGCGAAGACGGAGTCGGCGTCGGCGAAATACACCACACCGATCGGGTCGGGGTCGGCGTTGCGCGGCGGCCACTCGGCCACCAGCACCGTGGCGTGGATCGTGTGATCGTTGTGACGCAGGAAGCTGAAGTCCACGCCCAACTCGCTCACCAGGTAGCCGAGCACCCGCTGGCTGATCGTGGCGGAATCAGCCGCGGAGGCCGCCATCAATTCGGCGGCCGCGGCGGTGACCAGGTGGTCCAGAGTGCCCGACATTGCCCCTTACCGTAGCGGTAACTGGTGCGTGGTGTCCGCATTGCATAGCGCGTCTAGCAATGATTCGCTCAACTCAGCATCCGAACCCGATCAAAGCTGCGGCGGCTCGGCACCGACGCTGGTGGCGCGACCGTTAACCGTAATACCAGCACGATCGATTCGTCGGGCGGTATGTCGGCCAGGTCGCGGAAGTCGTGCTGCAACTGTGTTAGCTGATCGGCGAACCGGGGGGACAGCTCGTCGAAGTCTGCCCGGTTGCGCGCGTAGAGGAACACCGGCGAGACCGGCTGGATGGATAGCCCGCGTTGCTGGGCGATGATCCAGACCAGCTCGACTGCCGCGCCTCCCGCGGCGTAGTCGCGCAGCTCCTGTCCGGGCACACTGACGACGGCCAGCGCCGAACTGGCCAGTACCCGGTCGCGTGCGTCCTCACCCAGCGCACTGCCCGCGTCCCATCGGGCGAGGTGCGCCATGACGTCCGTGCGGCGCAGGATCTCGAGGAGTGCCAGATCCCCGGGATCGAGTTCGAGGCCGCGCACCTCGATACCGGTGTCGGGGTCGGCGTCGCCCGGCCAGCGCAGTTCAGAGACCATCTCTTGGTGCAGGTGCGGAGTCAGGTAACGGATCCGGTCGGATGCGGCGAGAATCGTTGCCGCATGGCCCATGTCGCCCCGCTCGGTGATCAGGCGCAGCCGGGCTCCTTCGCGTTGGGCCGCGGCGGTGAGCGCCTCGATGGTCGTGGTGTCGATCGGCTCGGGGCTGCCGTGGCGGCGGTTGGTGCAGCGCTCGAGCATCGGCTGATAGAGGTCGGCAAGGGTGGGGTCGGTGCCGTCGGTCAGTTTCAGGGTGGCGCGCAATGGCGATCCATCGACGTGCTCGGTGAGCGTGGCCGGTCCCAGGGTGTGCTGCGCCGCCGCGGCGATCCTGGCGTTGAGGAGCGCGGCGCCGACCGCGACGGCGCTGGCACGAAATGCGACGTCCATGGTCGAAGTGTGTTGCGCGGCAATGTCGATGGTGACCTCGGCCGGTCCGGCTCGAACGGTCCAGGGCTGCACGTTTCCCCCGGAGGGGGCGCGGATCGCGGCGGCGGCGACGAGCCCGGGTATCCCGGGCAGCTGTGCCGTCTCCGGCTGATCCGCCGGTGCGGGACGGCCGCGGGCCATGTCGGGTTCGTCGAGTTGGTCGAGCGCCGCCGCGATGTCGATGCGCGTGCGGCCCGAGCGCAGCTCCTCGCCGAGCCCGATCCTGCGCACGCCCTCCGCCAACGCCGACGCGCCCAGCACGACGTCGGAGGCCAGTTGGGGCCAGGTCGACACCGTGCGGTCGATCTCGATCAGCGACGCGGCCGTCCGCGGCGAAAGCCGTTCGGCCTCAAGGTGACGCAGGACGTGCGGCACCTTTTCGCGGCTGCTCATGCCGGGAAGCAAGGCGATGTCGAGGTCGCCGAGCAGGCCGTGCAGAATCGGTCGCTGCGGCTCGTGGTCGAAACGTTCCACATCGACGAGCCCGCGATCACTGGTGGCCATCAGCACGGGGATGCGGCGGGCGCGGGCGCCGACCCGCAGCACGGCCTTCATGTCGAGCGCATCGCATTCCTCGATCACGATGTCGAGGCCGTCCAGGAACGCGTCGACGGTCTCGAAAGTCAGTCCCGCGTCGACGACCTCGACCGGCAGGTACGGGTCGAGTTCGGCGATCCTGCGCGCGGCCACACAGGCCTTGTTGACGCCGATGTCGAACACGCTGGCGGGCACCCGATTCAGGTTCGACAGTTCGAGGTGGTCGAAGTCGGCCAGGCGAAGGCCGCCACACAATCCCTGGGCGGCCAGCGTGTGCGCGATGACATGGCCGACGCTGAGCCCGGCGACGCCGATGCGCAGCCGGCCGAGCCGGTCCTGTTCGGGCGGCGTGATGTTGTTGCGGTTGCGGTCCAGGCGAACGGCGCGGTATCCGCGCGGGCCGAGCATCGCCACCGCCGCGCGCCGCCACGGGTAGTACGCCCAGCGGCCGCCTTCCGCGAGGAGCGCGGCATCCGGGGCCGGCCGTAGGCTGCGCAGGTTGGCCAGCTGGGTGTCCCGGTGGTCGAGGAATTCCACCGTGGGGTCGGCTCGGAGCCGTTGCAACAACGAACTGTCGTCGGGCTCATCGGGGTCGAGAATCTGCGCGGTGTACGCGGTTTTCTCGTGCTCGTCCATGGTGTTTCGTGTATAGCACCTGATCGGTGGTCCGGCTGCTCAGATGTTGCGCCCGGACGGAAAATGTGACGTTGGCGATAACGCGGTCGCCGAGCGCGGCGTCATCCGGTGGTGTCGCCGTTCGGGGGCTGCTCTTCGTCGAGGAACAGGCCGTGCCGGAGAAGGCCGGTGACCGAGGCGTCCCAGCGTCGCAGCTGCGCCTCGCTGAAGAACGATTTGCCCAAGTAGAGCTCGATGTAGGGATGCAGAATGACGGCGCCGACGCGCAGGATGACAACGTTGATCGCCGCCCAATCCGGGTCGAGGTCTGGTTGCGTATTGCCCTGCGCGACGAAATGTTCGCGCTGGGCCGCGCTGATGCCCACCAGACCGCTGAAGATGATCGACCCGAACGCGCCGCCCTCCGCGAGCGCGCGCCCGAGATAGGTCATCACGTCCGGGCGTTCGACCATCAGGGCGGTCAGCCGGCGCCCGGCCTCGCTGAGCCCGTCGGACGGCGGGTCGGGCAGCGCCGTGGGGGCGAGGGCCTCACCGACCACCTGCAGCACGTACTGATCGACGGCCGCGGTCAGCGTGGCCTTGGTGCGAAAGTGGTGCTGGACCAGCCCGATCGACACCTCCGCGGTCTCGGCGATCCTGCGTAGCGACGTGGCGGCGATGCCGCGATCGGCAAAGCAGCTCAGCGCGGCGTCGCGGATCCGTTCCTTGGACGTCGGCTCGATCGGAGGAGGCGGATCGAACGGAAACAGCCGGCCGAGTTCCACGGCCCGACAATATACCCACATCGTGGTGCGATACCGGCATATCGACTTACCAGAAGCCGGTATTGCCCAGCGTTTTTCGGTGTGGGGCGGGGGAGCGGGCGACGCGTAGCGACGGCCCGCTACCTGCTTGCGGTGTTGGAACGCTCGGCCGGGACCACCGCCTGGCCGGGCACCGCGGGCGGGGCGGAAACGGCCGGCAACGGGATCCGCTTCACCCCGGGGGTGCCGAGCCGGCCGGCCAGCCACGGCAGCGCGGCCGCGAAAGCCCGGTCCGCGAACGGCCAGTCGTGCTTGCCCGGCTGGGGGAGCACGGCGCAGTCGATGCCGTTGGCGTGGCCGAGCGCGCACAGCGAGTAGGCGGCCGCCGTCTGGTTGCCCGGGTTGGCCGCGGCGTCACGGCTGACGAGACGCATTGCGCCCGCGTCGGTTACCGACACGTCGCGGCGCGCTGCCGGCGGCCCGTCCGACGAGATCGCGAACCAGCCGGCCACGTCGCGGTACCGGCCGTGCCGGTTGATCACCGTGGTCGGGTCGAACGCCGCCCACGCCTCGGCGTTTCCGCCGAACAGCCGGGCGACGGTCTGCGCCTTGGTCCCCGCGTTGGGGTAGAAGTCACCGGCGATGTCGACGAACGCGCTGAACATGTCGGGATGCATGACGGTCAGGTCCACAGCGCACGTCCCGCCCATCGACCAGCCCGCGACTCCCCAGTTGGACCGGTCGGGGCTGACACCGAAAGTCGAGACCATATACGGGACAACGTCCTTGGTGAGATGGTCGGCCGCGTTGCCGCGAACGCCGTTGACGCATTCGGTGTCGTTGTTGAAGGCCCCTCCGGAGTCGACGAACACCAGCACCGGCGCCTTGCCGGCGTGTGTGGCCGCGAAGTCGTCGATGGTCTTGACGGCGTTGCCCGCCCGCGTCCAGTCCGCGGGCGTGTTGAACTGCCCGCCGATCATCATCACGGTCGGCAACGCAGGCGGCGGGCTGTCCCCCGCAAGCGGGTGGTACCCCCTGGTGAACCATTCGGGCGGTAGGTACACCAATTCGCCGCGGTGCTTGAAATGCGATGCGGCCGAAGGGATCACCACGGGGACCAGGCTGCCGTGCGGTGGGCGGGCCCGCTTGGCGGCCATCGCGGTGATGGTGGCCCGGTCGGCCTGGTCGGGCAAGGGGCCGGAAGTGAGTTGGTTCCACGCCGCCTGCACGGTCGGGAAGTAGCCGACCCACAGGTTGAGCGTCAGCGCCGCGCAGAGCAGACACAGCGGCACCGCGAGCAGGGTCGCGCCGCGCCGCCACGGCCCGGCCCCGCGCCAGCCCAGAATCAGCACGGCCGAGGCCAGCCCGGCCAGCGCGATCCACAACCACAGCGCCGGCGGCGCCGGTTCGTCCGCCAGGCCGCGGTCGACGATGTACCAGTGCGTCACATAGGCGGCGGCACCGCCGACCGCGCCGGCCAGCGGCAGCCAGACGGTCCGCCAGCGCCGTGACCGCCAGCCGACGGCCAGCGCCAGCACCACCGCGGCACCAACCTGGATCGTCGTGGGCAGCCAGCCGTGCATCAGGGAGGTGTGACCACTCGCCAGCATCTGTGCCGTCCCGAGGGGCGCTGAGGGCGCGGTGGCGGTCACGTGACTCATTGTGATGGATTGTTAACGTCCCCGGAACATTATCGGTCGATGTCCGCGACGCGGCCGACCGGGGTTCGGGGATCGTTCAGTGCGGCTTGGCCAGCGGGAACGGCAGCGTCTCGCGGATGCTGCGGCCGGTTATGAGCATGACGAGCCGATCGACGCCCATGCCCATCCCGCCGGTGGGCGGCATGGCGTATTCCATGGCCTGCAGGAAGTCTTCGTCGAGTTCCATCGCCTCGGGGTCGCCGCCGGCGGCCAACAGCGACTGCTCCTGCAGGCGGCGCCGCTGCTCCACCGGATCGGTCAGCTCGCTGTAGGCCGTCCCGAGTTCGACGCCCCACGCGACGAGATCCCACCGCTCGGCGACGCCGGGCTGGCTGCGGTGCGGCCGGGTCAACGGCGATACCGAGGTGGGGAAGTCGATGTAGAAGGTCGGTTGCTCGGTCTTGTCCTCCACCAGGTGTTCGTAGAGCTCCAACACGACGGCGCCGGCATCCCAATGAGCCCGATAGGGAATGTGCACGGCGTCGGAGAGTTTTCGCAGGGCGGCCAGCGAGGTTTCGGGATGAACATGCTCGCCGAGCGCTTCCGATACCGCGTCGTACACCGTCTTCACCGGCCAGACGCCGGAGATGTCGACATGCTCGAGGCGCCCGTCGGCGCCGGGCCGCAGCACGGTCTGCTCGCCGTTGGCGGCCTGCGCCGCGTTCTGGATGAGCTCGCGCGCTCCGTCGATCCACGTCTTGTAGTCGGCGTGTGCCTGGTAGGCCTCCAGCAGGGTGAACTCGGGATTATGGCTGAAGTCGACGCCCTCGTTGCGGAACGCGCGGCCCAACTCGAACACGCGCTCCACGCCGCCGACGCACAGCCGCTTCAGGTACAGCTCCGGCGCGATGCGCAGGAACAGGTCCATGTCATAGGTGTTGATGTGGGTGACGAACGGCCGCGCCGTGGCCCCACCGTGGATCTGCTGCAGGATCGGCGTCTCGACCTCGATGAATCCCTTGGCGAACAACGTTTCCCGGATCGAGCGCAACACGCTGCTGCGGGCCGTGATCAGGTCGCGCGACTCCGGGTTGACGGCCAGGTCGACATATCGCGTGCGTACCCGTGCCTCGGGGTCGGTCAGCCCCTTCCACTTATTGGGCAACGGCCGCAAGCACTTACCGATCATCCGCCAGTCACGCACGATCAGCGAGCGGGTGCCGTTCTTGCTGTAGCCCATGTGCCCCGTCATCTCGACCAGGTCACCGAGATCGATCGCTGCGGTGAAGTCGGCGGTGCGGCCGTGCTCCAGGTGCGAATTGTCCAGCAACACCTGCATTTCGCCCGACCAGTCCCGCACCTGGGCGAACAGCACGCCGCCGTAGTCGCGTATCCGCAAGATGCGCCCGGCCACCGACACGGTCTCCTGGTCGTCGGCATCCAGCGCGCCGGCGATCGTGTGGCTGGGCGGGGATCCCACCGGGTAGGCGTCAACGCCGTTGCGCTGCAAGATTTTCAGCTTGGCCAGACGCACCCGCACCTGCTCGGGAAGGCGGGACCTCGACTCCTCTTCCTCCGCGGCGGTGGCCCCGCGCTGCAGCCCGCTGACGTCGGGCGCCGACCCGTCGTGATGCAACAGCCCGGACTCGGCCAGCCTGGCCGGCACGGCGGGGTGATGCCCGGTGTGCGTCCTGCGCCGGCTGAATGGGAACACGAGGAATCCCTCGGCGAGGGCCGAGGCGACGCCGACCCGCGGGATCAGCCGGGCGTCCTCGTAGCAGGCGTAGCGCGGAACCCAATCGGGTTGGTACTTCATGTTGGAGCGGTACAGCGTCTCCAGCTGCCACCACCGCGAGAAGAACAGCAGGAATCCGCGCCACAACCGGGCGACCGGTCCGGCACCGAGTTGGGCGCCCTGTTCGAACGCGGACCGGAACATGGCGAAGTTCAGCGAAATCCTGATGATGCCAAGGGTTTCCGCGTTCAGGGCGAGCTCGCTGACCATCAGCTCGATCGTGCCGTTGGGAGATTGCGGGGAACGGCGCATCAGGTCGAGCGAGACGCCGGTGCTTCCCCAGGGAACCAGCGACAGCATCGCGACCACCTGGCCGTCGCGGTCCAGCGCCTCGACCAGCAGGCAGTCGCCGTCGGCGGGATCGCCGAGCCGGCCGAGCGCCATCGAAAAGCCGCGTTCGGTCTGGGTGTCGCGCCAGGCGTCGGCGCGCGCAATGGTGTCGGCCATCTCGTCGGCGGAGATGTCGCGGTGCCGACGGATGCGCACCGTCAGCCCGGCCCTGCGGGCCCGCGTCACCGCCTGGCGCACCCCGCGCATGTCGGGGCCGGACAGCTTGAAGTCGGCCGCCCGAAGGATGGCCTCGTCGCCCAACTCCAGGGCGTTGAGGCCGGCCTCGCGATAGGCCTGGGCGCCCTGGGAACTCGCGCCCATCACCCCGGGCGCCCAGCCGTAGGTTTGGCACAGCCCCAGCCACGCGTCGATGGCCTGCGGCCACGCCCTCGGATCGCCCACCGGGTCGCCGCTGGCCAGGCAGACGCCGACCTCGACGCGGTAGGTGACGGCGGCCCGGCCGCTGTGCGCGAACACCACCGACTTGTCGCGGCGGGTGGCGAAGTAGCCCAGGGAGTCGTTCTTGCCGTACAGCTCGAGCAGCCCGCGGATCGCCGATTCGTCCTCGCCGGTGAGCGCGTTGTCGGCGCGCTGCGACTGGAACAGCACGATCGTCGCCGCGATCAGTGCGAGCGCGCCCAACAGCCCGAAGACGGCGTTGAGCAGGACGTGCGGGCGTCCGGTGAAGGCGTCGGGGTCGACGATGGAGAACCCGACGACCCGGTTGACCACGTACCAGAAGCGGGAGTCCGGCGCCAGGGTGCCCGGGAACATCTCGACCAGACCCCAGGAGACCAGGATGCCGATCACCCACCCGGTGACCAGGACCGCGGCCGCCTTGAACAGTGCGGCCCTGCGGACCTTGGCCCAGAACTGGCGATAGGACAGGAGCAGCAGCACGATCGCCACGATGTGCACGGCGAAACCGAGGTTCTCGCCGAAGGACTCGGCCGGGGTGTTGTCCCCGGCGGCGATGTCGGCGGCGTTCAGCGCGGCGGCGAGGATCATGTTGCCGAGCAGCAGCACCCAGGCGATGCGTTTGCGCGCGGTCAGGGCCGCGGCCAGCAACGCCAGCACGAACGACCACGCGATGCTGGTGTCGGGGAAGTTGAACAGATAGTCGTTGATGAATTCGCGCGGGACCTTGATCAACCACCGGACCAGCGGCGACACGCTCGCGACCAGCGACAGGGTGGCGATGATGCCGACCGTCCAGCCCGCGGCCGCCGGTACCCACCGATACCGGGAGTTCGGCTGGCTGCCCGAACGCGGGCCGAAGCGGGACGTAGCTACAGTCACAGACCGCGAGGATATGCCTTCAAACCATGAAAATCCTGACGAAGCGCCAAGAGCCACCGGGGGGAGTTACCCGGTTTGCCGGAGCTTCGCACCCCGCGCGCGTGCGCGCCGTCCGCGGACGTGCTGGAAGACGCCAGATGGCTGCTAAACTATGGGCTGCGACCATCCCGGTGAACGCCGGGGAACAGTAAGTGGAGTCCCACTCCCACCGCTAGCCACGAGACAGGTCTTGCGCCCGTCCCCGGCGACACGGTCCGGTCACGGGCATCGTCGATGCCCGTTCCGCGGATAGCGCGGTCGGCTTGATGCGTTCAAGCCGTGATCGGTCGGCATTGGGCCCTGCGTGTGCGGGGCTTTTTTGCTGGTGGTGTGGTGTTTCCACCGCTGAATCTCCGACGGGCGTGGGCGGTGGCCGCCACCGGAGAACCAGAAGCCCAACAAGGGAGGCCCCATCAGCACTGAGACCCGCGTCAACGAGCGCATCCGCGTACCTGAAGTCCGATTGATCGGCCCGGGAGGGGAGCAGGTAGGCATAGTGCGCATCGAAGACGCACTGCGCGTCGCCGCGGACGCCGATCTCGATCTCGTCGAAGTTGCCCCGAACGCCAGGCCGCCGGTCTGCAAAATCATGGATTACGGCAAGTTCAAGTACGAGGCGGCGCAAAAGGCGCGCGAATCCCGCCGGAACCAGCAGCAGACCGTCGTCAAAGAACAAAAGCTGCGACCCAAAATCGACGATCACGATTACGAGACCAAGAAGGGCCACGTGATCCGCTTTCTGGAGGCGGGATCGAAGGTCAAGGTCACCATCATGTTCCGTGGACGTGAGCAGTCGCGGCCCGAGCTGGGCTACCGATTGCTGCAGCGGCTGGGCGCCGACGTCGCCGATTACGGATTCGTCGAGACGTCCGCCAAGCAGGACGGCCGCAACATGACGATGGTGCTGGCACCGCACCGCGGCGCGAAGACGCGCGCCAGGGCGCGGCATCCCGAGGGACCGGCGGGCAGTGCGGCGGCGGACTCCGACGCAGCGGCGGAGACGAATCCGTCGCCCAACTGACCTGACAGCACGAGCAGGACAAGCAGTACGAGCCAGGACGAGAGACCCGTCCGAGAAAGTAGTAGAGGAAACATGCCCAAGGCCAAGACACACAGCGGGGCCTCCAAGCGGTTCAGGCGCACCGGAAGCGGAAAGATCGTGCGCCAGAAGGCGAATCGGCGCCACCTGCTCGAGCACAAGCCCACCAAGCGCACCCGGCGGCTCGACGGCCGCACCGTGGTGGCAGCCAACGACACCAAGCGCGTCAACAAGCTGCTCAACGGCTGAGTGGCCGCTCCAGACCCTGAAACATTCACTGCCTGAACGAGAGTAGGAACATCCAATGGCACGCGTGAAGCGGGCGGTCAACGCCCACAAGAAGAGGCGCAGCGTCCTGAAGGCCTCGAAAGGCTATCGCGGCCAGCGATCCCGGCTCTACCGCAAAGCCAAAGAGCAGCAGCTGCATTCGCTGAACTACGCCTACCGCGACCGCCGTGCGCGCAAGGGCGAGTTCCGCAAGTTGTGGATCTCGCGCATCAACGCGGCCGCCCGCGCCAACGACATCACCTATAACCGGCTGATCCAGGGCCTCAAGGCCGCCGGCGTCGAGGTGGACCGCAAGAACCTCGCCGACATCGCGATCACCGATCCGGCGGCGTTCACCGCGCTGGTCGAGGTCGCCCGGGCGGCCCTGCCCGACGACGTCAACGCCCCGTCGGATTCGGGAGAAGCCGCTTAACGCACGGCGATGCCGTCGGCGCTCACCGAACGCTCGGCCCGGGTGGCCGCGGCGGTCAAACTGCATCGGCACGTCGGCCGCCGGCGGGCGGGACGATTCCTCGCCGAGGGTCCCAACCTGGTCGGGGCGGCGGCGGCGCGCGGGTTGGTGCGCGATGTGTTCGTCACCGAAGCCGCGGCGCAGCGGCACGCCGCCCTGCTGGCCGCCCAGGAGTGCCCGGTCCATCTGGTCACCGAGCGGGCCGCGAAGGCGTTGTCGGACACCGTGACCCCGTCCGGGTTGGTCGCGGTGTGCGACATGCCGGTGACCCGGCTCGAGGACGTGCTCGCGGGCCCGCCGCGGTTGGTCGTGGTGCCCGTCGAGATCGGTGAGCCGGGCAACGCGGGCACGCTGATCCGGATCGCGGACGCCATGGGCGCGGGCGCGGTGATCCTCGGTGGGCACAGCGTCGACCCGTTCAACGGCAAGTGCCTGCGCGCGTCGGCGGGCAGCATCTTCTCCGTTCCGGTCGCGGCCGCGCCCGACGTCCCCGCCGCCGTCGCCGCCTTGCGCGCCGCCGGGCTGCGGGTGCTGGCCGGCACGATCGACGGGGCGACCCGCCTCGACGAGGTTTGCCTGACCGCGCCGACGGCCTGGTTGTTCGGCGCCGAGGCGCACGGGTTGGCGGCGGACATCGCGGCGACAGCGGATGAGCGCGTGTGCATCCCGATGTCCGGGGGCGCCGAGAGCCTGAACGTGGCCGCCGCCGCGGCGATCTGCCTGTATCAGAGCGCGCAGGCTCTGGGTCTGCTCAGGCGGCCCTGACGCGGCCCCGGGCCGGGCGCAGACCCGCCAGCGAGAGCGTGCCGTGCACCAGCGAGCCGGCGCGCTCCATGAGCGCTTTCGCCGGGTCGAGCGGGGATCGGAGCGCGGAGCGGCTGATCGGGTGGGAGCGCGGGGGGAAGTAGTGCATCGGCAGCCCGCGGCGGTCGCGCGGCGGTCCCGTGAACGCCGGCGCCTCCACCAGCGGGGCGTCGCTGGGCAGCCGGCCCTCGGCGCGACGATAGGCGGCCAGCGCCCGCGGGTGCAGCCGGATCTCGTCGGGAACCGCCAGGAAGGCCAGCTCGACGGCCTTGCCGAACAGGCGCAGCAACACCTCGTCGCCCGCCGTCCAGTGCAGTCCCGCCTTCTCCCGCACCGCGGGCTCGAACAACCCCGCCGCGATCCAGCGCTGGCCCGCCACCAGCGGCCTGAACAACTGGTCCCAGACCGGCGTCGGCATCAGCACGAACCTGGGTTTGGGAATCCGGATCCTGAAGATGTCCAGCGTCGCCTGGTTGATCTCCAGCTCGTCGCGGCAGACCCGATCCCAGTACTCCTGGAATTCCTCCCACGACCGGGGGACCGGCCGCATGCTCATGCCGTACATCCGGTACCACTGGACGTGCTCGTCGAAGAGCTGCCGCTTCTCGGCCTCGGTGAGGCCCCCGCAGAAGTAATCGGCCACCTTGATGATGAGCATGAAGAACGTGGCGTGCGCCCAGTAGAAGGTCTCCGGGTTCAGGGCGTGATAGCGGCGGCCCGCGGCGTCGACGCCCTTGATGGTGCGGTGGTAGCCCTTGATCTGCTGGCCGGTCTGGGCCGCGCGGTCGCCGTCGTAGACCACGCCCATGATCGGGTACACCGACCGGGCCACGCGCTGCAGGGGCTCGCGCAGCAGGATCGAATGCTCCTCCACGCCGGCGCCCAGTTCGGGATACATGTTCTGGATCGCGCCGATCCAGACGCCCATCATTCCGGTGCGGAGGTCGCCGAAGTACTTCCATGTGAGCGAGTCCGGTCCCAGCGGATCGGCGGATGTCGTTGCTATCGCAGTCATCTCGGCCTCCTGCGCCTCACTGCGCGTCACTGCGCTCACGATAAGCTCTGACAACGCGCGTTGTCTAGAATTTCGGCGGGCGCGCCGGGGGACGTTGTCGAGTCGCAACTTTTGCGTGACCGCGCTCGCCGCGGGCACACCCGACGCCGTTTCGACAAGCCGCGCGGGCGCAGTGAGATTGCGCATTTTCAGACCGCTGGGCGACTGTTAGGCTTTGCTTCTCGCCGCTCATTCGGCAGTCGGTTTTGTGGAAATTCGACCAGGGAGGCACGCCAATGTCGTCAGTGACCGTAATGCCTGAAATCGTGTCCGCGGCGAGTGGCAATTTGCAGAACTTGGGGACGGCGCTGCGCGACGCGAATGCGGCCGCGGCCAGCCAGACCACCGCGATCGCGGCGCCGGCCGCTGACGAGGTCTCGTCGGCGATTTCGGCGCTGCTGGGTTCGCACGGCCAGCAATTTCAAGCACTCAGCGCCAAGGCGGCGACGTTTCACGATGAGTTCGTGAATTTGTTGAATGGCGGGGCCGCGCAGTACGTCAACACCGAGTTGGCGAATGCACGGCAAACACTGATCAACGCGGTGAATACGCCGGCGCAGGCACTGCTCGGCCACCCCGTGTTGGGCACCGGCCAGGGGGCCGCCGCCAATGCCGCCGACACGATCACGCCCAGTTTCCAGGGGTCCAATTTCAACTTTCCGGTCGGCCCCTTTGACGTGACGGGGGGTTTCGGCCAGGTCGCCTTTGCCGACGGTGGGTTTGCCGTAACCGGAACTGTCGGCGTAAACCTCAACACGCCGTTTGGTTCGCCAGTGCTCGCGTCGGGCAACGCGATCTCGGGCATTGCCGGCGACGGCACCTACTTCGGGCACATCTTTGAGTCCTGGCCGTTCGGTTGGACCACCGTCGATGCGACCGGAAGCTTCTTCCCCTTCGGATTCACCAGCCTGGCGTACAACTTCAACGGTTTGGAAATATCGTTGCCGGGGACCGGCTTTTTGGGCCCGGTCTTCCCCAACGTGACCTGGAACCCCAACCCGTAACCTGCGGCATCCGCCGTCACCGGGGCTGCCCGGCCCGCGTGTACCGCATACCCTGGCCACGTGGACGTTGGGCATCGGGACACGGAGTCCGGCGAGTCCGAACAGGCACTCACTGCGGTGGCGTCGCCCGACGAGGGCAGGCGGTCACCCGCGCGGTGGCTCCGCAGCACCAACCAAAGCCCCGGGGTGGTCTCGTTCGTGCGGCGCGCGCGACGGCTGTTGCCCGGCGATCCGGAGTTCGGTGACCCGCTGTCGACCGCGGGCGAGGGCGGTCCGCGCGCCGCGGCGCGAGCCGCCGACCGGCTGCTGGGGGACCGGGACGCGGTTTCGCGCGAAGTCAGCCTCGGCGTGCTGCAGGTGTGGCAGGCGCTGACCGAGGCGGTTTCCCGGCGGCCGGCAAACCCCGAGGTGACGCTGGTGTTCACCGACCTGGTGGGCTTCTCGACGTGGTCGTTGCACGCGGGCGACGACGCGGCCCTGGTGCTGCTGAGGCAGGTGGCGCGGGCCGTCGAGCCGCCGCTCCTGGACGCCGGTGGCCACATCGTGAAACGCATGGGCGACGGGCTGATGGCCGTGTTCCGGGATCCGACCGTGGCGCTGCGGGCGGTGCTGACCGCCAAGGAGGCGCTGAAATCGGTCGAGGTCGCCGGCTACACCCCGCGGATGCGGGTCGGGATCCACACCGGCCGTCCCCAGCGGATGGCCGCGGACTGGCTCGGCGTCGACGTCAACATCGCCGCGCGGGTCATGGAACGCGCCACCAAGGGTGGAATCATGGTGTCGAGCTCGACGTTGGACCTGATACCGCAGACCGAGCTGGACGCGTTGGGCATCGTCGCCAAGCGTGCGCGCAGGCCCGTGTTCGCGGGCAAGACCGCTGGCGTCCCCGCCGACCTGGGGATATACCGCCTGAAGACTCTTAAGGAGTTAACAGCCTTTGATCACACTGCCGAAACAAATTAGCCCGCATAATGGATCCCAATGATTGGGGGCATCCTTTCCCGGCTCGCCCGGGTCCAGTTCACGGTGGGGTATGTGGCGCTGCTGTTCGCCATCAGCTGCGCCATCCTGGCGCTCGGCCCGCACGCGCATGACGTGCTTGTTCAGCGCGCCAGCACCAACCTGCACAACCTGGCCCACGGTCACATCGGCACCTTGCTGGGCAGCGCGCTGGTCGTCGACGCCGGACCGCTGTATTTCTGGCTGCCGTTTCTGACCTGCCTGCTCGCGTTGGCGGAGCTGCATCTGCGCACCATCCGGCTGGTGGTGGCGTTCCTCGTCGGTCACATCGGCGCGACGCTGGTGGTCGCCGCCGCGCTGGCCGCGGCGGTGGAGTTCGGCTGGATGCCGGCGTCGATCACCCGGGCCAGCGATGTCGGGATGAGCTATGGCGCGCTCGCGGTGCTCGGCGCGATGACGGCGGTGATCCCGCAACGCTGGCGCGCCGCGTGGGTCGGCTGGTGGGTGGCGGCGGGCCTGTCCTCCGCGATCATCGGCGGCGATTTCACCGATGCGGGTCACACCGTGGCCGTTGTGCTGGGTGTGCTGGTGTCCGCGCGGTTCCGGCAGCCCATCCGGTGGACGCCGGTGCGGTGCCTGATGCTGGCGGCGTCGTCCGGGTTCGGATTTCTGATGCTGGCGCACCACTGGGGCACCATGGCCGCCGCGCCGGTGTTCGGTGTGTTCGGCGCGCTGGCGGCCCACAAGATCTTCCAGTTCGTCACCGGACGCGCCGCGCTGCCCGTCGTGCCGGTGATGGACGACGGGCTGACCGGTCCGCAACCGGTCGTCGCCGGCTAGCGACTCGTCGCTCAACTCCCGAAGCACGCCCCGAGCGTCGTGCGTCGAATCGCTTATGATCGGCACTTGCGCTGGGCGAATCCAGCCGTTCGGAACAGCCTCGTCAGCAAGGAGAGTGCCGCCGCGTGGGCGATCAACCCGTCGACCTGTCGCCGGAAGCGTTGGCCAAGGCGGTCGCCGCCGCCCGGCGGGCCATCGACGACGCCGGCGATCTGGACGCGCTGGCGCGGGTCAAGACCGAGCACCTCGGTGACCGTTCGCCGCTGGCGTTGGCGCGGCAGGCGCTGGGCGGCGTCCCCAAGGACGAGCGCGCCGATGCCGGCAAGCGCGTCAACACCGCACGCGCCGAGGCCCAGCGCGCCTACGACGGACGGCTGGCGGTGCTGCGCGCCGAGCGCGACGCCGCCGTCCTGGTCGCCGAGGGCATCGACGTCACGTTGCCGTCGACCCGGCAGCCGCCCGGTGCCCGACACCCGATCACGATCTTGGCCGAGCACATCGCCGACACCTTCGTCGCGATGGGATGGGAGCTGGCGGACGGCCCCGAGGTCGAAACCGAGCAGTTCAACTTCGATGCCCTCAACTTCCCCGCCGACCACCCCGCCCGTAGCGAGCAGGACACCTTCTACATCGCACCGGAGGATTCCCGCCAGCTGCTGCGCACCCACACATCGCCGGTGCAGGTGCGCACCCTGCTGGAGCGGGAGCTGCCGGTCTACATCATCTCGATCGGCCGCACGTTCCGCACCGACGAACTCGATGCCACCCACACCCCCGTCTTCCACCAGGTCGAGGGCCTGGCCGTAGACCGGGGCCTGTCGATGGCGCACCTGCGGGGAACCCTCGACGCGTTCGCGCGCGCCGAGTTCGGGCCCACCGCTCGCACCCGGATCCGGCCCCACTTCTTCCCGTTCACCGAACCCTCCGCCGAGGTCGACGTGTGGTTTGCCAACAAGAAGGGCGGCGCCGACTGGGTGGAGTGGGGCGGCTGCGGCATGGTGCACCCCAACGTGTTGCGGGCCGCGGGAATCGACCCCGAGGTGTACTCGGGCTTCGCGTTCGGCATGGGCCTGGAGCGCACGCTGCAGTTCCGCAACGGGATCCCGGACATGCGCGACATGGTCGAGGGCGACGTCCGGTTCTCGTTGCCGTTCGGGGTGAGTGCCTGATGCGCCTTCCCTACAGTTGGCTCCGCGAGGTCGTCACGGCCGGCGCCCCGGGCTGGGACGCCGGTCCCGCCGATGTCGAGCAGACGCTGGTGCGCATCGGCCATGAGGTCGAAGAAGTGGTCACCCTGGGCCCGGTCGACGGGCCGCTGACCGTCGGGCGCGTCACCGCGATCGAGGAACTCACCGAATTCAAGAAGCCGATCCGGGCCTGCCTGGTCGACGTCGGCGAGGATAAGCCCCGCGAAATCGTCTGCGGGGCAACCAACTTCGTCGTCGGCGAGCTGGTCGTGGTTGCGCTGCCGGGCACCACGCTGCCCGGCGGATTCGCCATCACCGCCCGCAAGACCTACGGCCGCACCTCCGATGGGATGATCTGCTCGGCGGCCGAACTCGGTTTGGGCGCAGAGCATTCCGGGATCCTGGTGCTGCCGCCTGCGACCGCAGCGCCGGGCACCGAGGCCGCCGGCGTCCTGGGCCTCGACGACGTGGTGTTCCATCTGGCCATCACCCCGGACCGCGGCTACTGCATGTCGGTGCGGGGGCTGGCTCGCGAGATCGCGTGCGCCTATGACTTGAACTTCGTCGATCCCGCGGACGTCAAGCCGCTGCCCGTCGAGGGCGAGGCCTGGCCGCTGACCGTGGACGCCGAGACGGGCGTGCGCCGGTTCGCGCTGCGCCCGGTCACCGGAATCGACCCCGCCGCCGTGTCACCGTGGTGGCTGCAGCGCCGGCTGCTGCTGGCCGGCATCCGCGCGACGTCGCCGGCGGTGGACGTCACCAACTACGTGATGCTCGAGCTCGGCCACCCGATGCACGCCCACGACCGCAACCGCATCACCGGGGGTTTGCGGGTGCGGTTCGCCCGGCCCGGCGAAACCGTCGTGACGCTGGACGACGTCGAGCGCCGGCTGGATCCGGCCGACGTGCTCATCGTCGACGACATGGCCACCGCGGCGATCGGCGGCGTGATGGGCGCGGCCAGCACCGAGGTGCGCGCCGATTCCACCGACGTCCTGTTGGAGGCCGCGGTGTGGGATCCGGCCGGGGTGTCGCGCACCCAGCGCAGGTTGCACCTGCCCAGCGAGGCCGCCCGCCGCTACGAGCGTGCGGTGGACCCGGCCATTTCGGTGGCCGCGCTGGACCGCTGCGCCGCGTTGCTCGCCGAGATCGCCGGGGGAGCGGTGTCGCCGACGCTGACCGACTGGCGCGGCGATCCGCCGCGCGACGACTGGTCGCTACCGCCGATCCGCATCGCAGCCGACCTGCCCGACCGGTTCGCCGGGGTGTCCTACCCCCCGGGCACGACCGCGCGGCGGCTGGCGCAGATCGGCGCCGCCGTGGTGGACGACGGCGACGCGTTGACCGTGATACCGCCGAGCTGGCGGCCCGATCTGCTGCAGCCCGCGGACCTGGTCGAGGAGGTGATGCGGCTCGAAGGGCTGGAGGCCATCCCGTCGGTCCTGCCGGCGGCGCCCGCCGGCCGCGGACTCACGGCGGCGCAGAAGCGGCGGCGCGCCATCGGCAAGTCGCTGGCGCAGTCGGGTTATGTCGAGATCCTGCCGACGCCCTTCCTGCCCGCCGGCGTCTTCGACCTCTGGGGCCTGCCCGCCGACGACCCGCGGCGCGCGGCCACGCACGTGCTCAACCCGCTGGAAGCCGACCGCCCGGCGCTGGCCACAACCTTGCTGCCCGCGTTGCTGGAAGCCTTGGGCCGCAATGTGTCCCGAGGGCTTGTCGACGCGGCAC
Organism: Mycobacterium sp. E2699; assembly: GCF_001666745.1. Lineage (NCBI taxonomy): Bacteria > Bacillati > Actinomycetota > Actinomycetes > Mycobacteriales > Mycobacteriaceae > Mycobacterium > Mycobacterium sp. E2699. Next base: position 114,237 of record NZ_LZJH01000077.1, read on the forward strand.
TGTTCGCGCTGGCGCAGGTGGTTCAGCCCACTGAGGAGACCCGCGCCGTCGAGCTCATCCCGGTCCACCGCCGGCCGACCGACACCGAGATCGCGATGTTGGACGCGTCCCTGCCGCGGCAACCGCAGCACGTGGCCGCGGTGCTGACCGGCCTGCGCGAACCACGCGGGCCCTGGGGCCCCGGCCGCCGGGCCGAAGCCGCCGACGCTTTCGAGGCGGTGCGAATCGTGGCGCGCGCCAGCGGGATTGACGTTCGTCTCCGTGCGGCCCAACGGCTGCCCTGGCATCCGGGCCGGTGCGCCGAGGTGCTGGTGGGACAGACCTGCGTCGGTCACGCCGGGCAGCTGCATCCGGCCGTGATCGAGCGGTCGGGCCTACCCAAGGGCACGTGCGCGATGGAGCTCAATCTCGATGCGATCCCGATCGTCGACGCGCTGCCGGCGCCCAGGGTGTCGCCGTTTCCGGCCGTCTTCCAGGACGTCAGCCTGGTGGTGGCCGCGCACGTCCCCGCTCAGACGGTCGCGGACGCCGTCCGCGAGGGGGCCGGCGAACTGCTCGAGGACCTGCAGTTGTTCGACGTGTTCACCGGTCCGCAGATCGGCGACGACCGTAAGTCGCTGACCTTCGCGCTGCGCTTCCGCGCGCCCGACCGCACGTTGACCGAGGACGACGCCAGCGCGGCCCGCGACGCCGCGGTGCGGCGCGCGGCCGAGGCCGTCGGCGCCGAACTGCGCGTCTGACGCCCCACTCGGCGGGGAGCCGGCAGCATCTACGACCCCCTGACGACGTTTTCTACGCCCTTTGACCGATGGTCTGCGTCGGCCGCGCCGAAAAGATCTTACTTGCAAGTAAGAACTGGCATCGGGCAAGGAGGCGAGGGTCGGCATGTCGTTTGTGAGCGTGACGCCGGAATTGGTCCAGGCGGCGGCCCAGGATTTGGGGGACATTCGTTCGTCGCTGGCCGCGGCCGCCGCGACCGCGGCGGCCCCCACGACCGGGATCATGGCCGCGGCCTCGGACGAGGTATCGATCGCGATCGCTGCGATGTTCGGCGACGCCGGCCGGGCGTTCCATGCCATGGCCGCCCGGGCGCAGGCGTTTCATGCCGAGTTCATCTCCTTGACGAACAGCGGTGCGGCCGCCTACGCGAACGCGGAGGTTGCCAACGTCCAGCAAACGGTGCTCACCGATATGGCACCCGCCGCCCTCAACGCCGTGACGGGATTCGGCGCCACCGTCGCCGCCCCCTACGATGCGCTGGTCTCCAACACCGCCACCAACCTGCAGAGCCTCGGCGGTGCGATCGCGGCGAACCCGGCGCCGTTTCTGCACCAACTCGTCGACAACCAGGCGGCATACGCGCAGGCCATCGGCACCGGATTCCAGGCCGCGATCCAGAACCTGCCCGCCGAGGTGGCCAACCTGCCCGCAGCGATCCAAGCGGGCAGCCAGGGAGTGTTGACCTTCAACCCGGCGCCCGTCCTCCAGCAGATCGTCAACCAACAGGTCGGCTACGCGCAGTTGATCGCTACCTCGCTGCAGAACGCCGGCAACGACTTCATGGCCGGATTGACCGCGTTCCCCGCCAACCTGCAAACCGGATTCCAGACCATCATGAGCGGCGACGTCACTGGCGGACTGCTGCAAGTCGGCGGCGCCTTCCTGGCCCCGGTCTTCACCAACCTCAATGTCACCGTCGATCCCGTTACCGGGCTTCTCGACATCGCGCCCGGCGGCGCGTTGGGAGACCTGCTGCCCATCCTCGGCATCCCCGGGCAGATGGCGCAGAACTTCACGGATCTGCTTCCCGCTGGAGCCATTCCGAGGATGGTGGCGCAGAACGCGACCAATGTGTTCACGACGCTGACGGACCTGTCGCAGACGCTGGATTTGAACACCGGCAATCTGCACGTCGGGCTGCCCCTGGTGCTCGCGCTTGACGCGCTCGGCCCGCCGGTCACCACGCTGCAAGCGGTCGGAACCAGCGCGAGCGCCTTCATCGGCGCGGTGCAAACCGGCGATGGACTCGGGGCGGTTGCCGCACTGATCGACGCGCCCGCGGTCATCGCGAACGGCTTCCTCAATGGCCAAGCGACGCTACCCCTGCCGGCGCTGCTCGGCGGTCTGCCTCCCGAGGGGGTCGAAACGATCACGGCCATCCCGGTCGGTGGGATTCTGACTCCTCCGCAGTTCGCATCGCTCAGCATCCCCGCGTTCGGGCCGGGATCGATCACGCTCGGCGGCACGACGTTCGGAGGCATCCTGCCCGGCCTACTGGTCTTCCTGCCCGCAACCCTCGCGCAGGCGATCGGAGCACCGCCGGTCATGTAGCAGCCGCGGGCGCGGCGTCGACGGCCCGTCGACCTGCGACGTTGGGATATCGCGGCCCAAACCCCTCGCAACATGCGGTCGCCCTCGCTGTCGTGTTGACAAAAGCACATCGCTTATTAGACTCACGTCTGTCTTGGTTACCGACCGGTAAGATTACTGCGCGGTAACCGGCTGCGAGAAGAGTCGAGGGGGGCCTCGTGCACATTCGTGCGCGGGGCCTTATTCAACGTGTGTCTAATTGAGTGACCGTCGGTCACCGCCCGGTGGCCCGAGGAGAGGGTGGACATGTCCTTTGTGATCGCAATGCCAGATCTGGTCGAGAGCGCGGCCACGGATTTGGCGGGTATTCGTTCGTCGCTGGCCGAGGCCGCGGCAACCGCGGCCGGTCCCACGACCGGGATAGCGACCGCGGCGCAGGACGAGGTGTCGATTGCGATCGCGTCGATGTTCGGCCACTTCGGCCGGCAATTCCAGGCCGTGAGCGCTCAGGCGCAGTCGTTCCACCAGCAGTTCGTCTCCCTGATGAACACGGGTGCCGGGGCCTACGCCAGCGCCGAGGCCGCCAATGCGGCGCAGACCGTGCTGGGCAACGGCGGCCTCGGCGGGTTTGTCAGTGAGGAGATTCATGCTGGCGCGCAAGCCATTTCGAACGCGATTGCCAGCTCGCCAATTGGGCTAGGGTCGCTTCCGACGGGCGGGGCGGCCGCGCCAATCAACGCGCTCAGCTCGTTCGGCGCCAAGGTGGCCGCGCCGTACCAGGCGCTGGTCTCGAACACCGCCACCAACCTGCAGGCTATTGGTAACACCATCGTGTCGAACCCTTTCCCGTTCCTGCACCAGCTCGCCACAAACCAGATTGGCTATGGGCAGACGATCGCCTCGTCGATCGCGACCGGCATTGAGAACCTGCCCGCCGAGTTGGCCAATCTGCCGGCGACGATCCAGACCGGTATCCAGGGCTTGGCGACCTTCAACCCGGGCGCCTTACTGCAGCAGTTCGTCAACAATCAGATCGGCTATGCCCAGACGATCGCCACCGGGCTGCAGAACGCCGGTACCGACCTGGTGACCGGGTTGGCCGGTTTGCCGGCGAGCTTCCAGGCGGCCGGCCAGGCCCTGGCAAGCGGAGACCTCGTCGGCGCGGCGACTGCCCTTGGGCAAGGCGTGGAGAACGTCTTCCTCCCCGGTTTCAACATCGTCGTCGAGCCAAATGGAGTTCTCTCGATCGTCCCGATCGGCCCGCTGGGAGATTTGGCACCGATCTTTGCCATCCCCGGGCAGATGGCACAGAACCTCACCAACTTGCTGCCGCCGGGCTCCATACCGGCGCAGATCGCGCAACACGCCACCAACCTTGTCGAAGCGTTCACGAATTTCGGAACGACCCTCAACGCCCTCACCGCCAGCCTCGATTTCGGGATTCCACTGCAACTGGTTCTCGACGCGGTCGGCTCGCCGATCACCGCATTGAGCGCGCTGAATTCCAGCGCGGTTGCCTTTGGCAGCGCCGTCCAAACCGGAGATGGCCTCGGAGCGCTCGCCGCAGTTCTCGACGCTCCGGCCGTCGTCGCGAACGGATTCCTCAATGGCACGACGTACCTGACTTTGCCCCCGGCGAGCTTGTTTGGGTTCACGTCGCTCACCGAAATTCCCTTCGGTGGGATCCTCACCCCGCTCACCATTCCGGAGGTGTTTCTTGACGGGCAACAGCTCATCATTCCGAATGGCACCGGAATTGGCGGGATCATCCCCGGCCTGCTGAGCTTCCCGGCCCAGCTGGCGCAGGCCATCGCCTAGGCGGCACCTATCGCGCGGGAAGGGCGCCGGTGTCAGCCGGCGCCCTTCCCCTCAACCGTCTCCACCGGGCGGCGCGAGTCAGCGCCGCAGGCCGGGTAACGCATCCGCGGGGCGTCGCCACCTTCCTGGATCGCCGGCCGTCGTTGCCGATGCCTTCCTCAACGACCCGACCTCTGTGGCGTTGCTGCCGGTAATGATTCTCCTTGGTTCGGCCTTGCCATCGCCCCGCTGCCCTCGAGCTGCAGCCATGGTGCTCAACCGCCCAAATATCACGAAGCGTAACGAACGCTGTGAAAACGCAAATTGTCTTTTTCCTTCGGGGTGGCGGCTTATTAGGCTCGTGTCTGTCTTGGTTACTGCTGGGTAAGTTCCCTGCCGGTAACCGGCAGCGAAAAGAGCCGGGGGGCCTCGACGCACGCCTGTGCGCGAGGTCCCCGTTGGTTTCGCGCTGGATAACGAGTGACCGCCGGTCACCTCTTGATTGAGCCAAGGAGAGAGTCAGATGTCGTTTGTGATCGCTACGCCCGAGCTGGTCGAAAGCGCCGCCCAGGACCTGGCGGGCATTCGGTCCGCGCTGGCCGAGGCCGCGGCGACCGCGGCCGGCCCCACGACCGGGATAGCGACGGCAGCGCAGGACGAGGTATCGGTCGCGATCGCATCGCTGTTCGGCAACTTCGGCCAGGAATTCCAGGCTGTCAGCGCGCAGGCGCAAGCGTTCCACCAGCAGTTCGTCTCCCTGATGAACGCGGGCGCGGGCGCATACGCAAGCGCGGAGGCCGCCAACGCGCAGGCCGTTCTCGGCGGCGAGATTCCGGCTGGCGCGCAAGCCATTTCGAACGCGATCGCCAGCTCTCCGGTCGGGCTCGGGGTGCTGCAGACCGGCGGTGCGGCCTCGGCGATCAACGGACTGAACTCGTTTGGCGCCACCGTGGCCGCGCCGTATCAGGCGCTGGTCTCCAACACCGTCACCAACCTGCAGGCTATCGGAGCTACGTTCTCGGCCAACCCGTTCCCATTCCTGCACCAGCTGGCCAACAACCAGATCGGCTACGCGCAGACGATCGGCTCATCGATCGTGACCGGAATCCAAAACCTGCCCGTCGAGCTGGCCAACCTGCCGACCACCATCCAGTCCGGCATTCAGGGCCTGGCGACGTTCAACCCGGGGGCCTTGCTGCAGCAGTTCGTCAACAATCAGATCGGCTACGCCCAGACGATCGTCACCGGGTTGCAGAATGCCGGCACCGACCTCGTCACCGGGTTGGCCGGATTGCCCGCGAGCTTCCAGGCGGCCGGTGCGGCCCTCGCTGCCGGCAATGTCCAGGGCGCCGTCAACGCCGTGGCCCAGGGGCTGGAGAACGTCGTACTTCCCGGCTTCCAGCCACTGAGCGTTGACATCGGCATGCTGGGCTCGCCGACGGCGACGCCGCTCCCCATCACCCCGCTCGGCCCGCTGGGGGACCTCGCGCCGATCCTCGCCATTCCCGGGCAGATGGCGCAGAGCTTCACCAATCTGCTGCCCGCGGGATCCATTCCCGCCCAGATGGCGCAGAACTTCACCAACGTGGTCACCGCGCTGACCAACTTCGGCTCGACGTTCAATCCGGGTGACCTCGGAATCACCTTCGGCTTGCCTCTGCAGGTCCTGCTCGACGGGATCGGCGCCCCCGCCAACGCACTGAGCGCCCTCAATTCCAGCGCGCAGGCATTTGTCACCGCCGTGCAAAGCGGGGATCCGCTGGGAGCCGCAGCGGCCCTGATCGATGCTCCGGCCGTCGTCGCGAACGGCTTCCTCAACGGCCAGACGTTCATCAGTCTGCCGCCCCTGCCAGTGACCGTAACGGCCGGCGGCCTCCCGCTCTTGACTCTCAATTCAGTTGCCGAAGTTCCCTTGGGCGGGTTGCTCACCCCGCTGAGTCCGCTCGTTCTCGGTGGGGGCGGGGGACCGCTCCCCGGCACCCCGATCGGCGGCCTCATTCCGGGTCTGCTGAGCTTCGGGTCTCAGCTCGCGGCGGCGATCACGCCGTGACGCAATACGGATAGCCCCGGTCGCAGGCACGCCGATCAGCGCGCGCCCGAAACAACCGGCGCCGGCGATCGCGGCCGCTGGGTAGCCGTTGCGGGGCACGGCGTCGAGGGGCGCCGTGCCCCTACACGCCGAAGTGCTTGCGTCGGCATTCGGCGATCAGGAGCAGCCCGACTCGGTCGGCGTGGCGAAGCCCCTCTTGCGCTGGTGAACGGGGCTTGACGGGCCCGCGAACGGCAAATATTAGGCGCACGTTTATCTTGACGCTTTCGGGGTACACAGCGGCAACCAAAAATCGAGGGGGTCGGGAATGTCGTTTGTGATCGCGGCGCCGGGGCAGGTACAAGCGGCGGCCCAGGACTTGTCAGGCATCCGCTCGGTGATAGCCGAGGCAGCGTCGAGCGCTGCCGGCCCGACGACGGGACTTCTGCCCGCAGCCGCGGACGAGGTCTCGGCCGCCATCTCGGCGACGTTCGGCAACTTCGGGCAGGAATTCCAGGGGCTCAGCGCCCAAGCCCAGGCGTTCCATGCCGAGTTCGTCAGGCTGCTGAGCGCTGGCGCGCGCGCCTATCTCAGCACCGAGATCGCCAACGCCGAGCAGGCTGTGGCGAACGCGATCAACGAGCCGGCTGAGGCGATACTGGGCTCCCCGTTGGTAGGCGCCGGGGCCGCCCAGAGCGTCGGCGCCAGTGGTCTTCTCGGCGGTCTCCTCGGCGGCGGTACGTCCGGCGGCTCACTTCTGGGTGGTCTGACCGGCGGCACGAGCGGCGCCAGTGGACTGCTGGGTGGTTTGACGGGTGGCAGCGGCGGGCTGCTCGGCGGATTGACCGGCGGCGGCGGTCTCCTCGGCGGCGTCGGTTCACTCGGGGGGGTGCTGGGCTCGCTGGGAAGCCTCGGTTCACTAGGGCCCAACCTCGGATCGCTTCTGACGGGCATCCTTCCCGGATTGCCCACCACGCTTGGCGGCCTTACCAGTACGTTGACCGGCGTTGTGAACTCGCTGCTTCCGGGAATTGTGAACGTGCAAGCCGCCGCGGGCCCGTACTTCACCGGCATCGCCGGTCCGTACGAGGCGTTGTTCTACAACACGTGGGTCAACCTGAACAGCCTGACAGGCGGTTGGTTAGCCGATCCGTTCCCGTTCCTTCGGCAGTTCGTCGCCAACCAGATCGGCTACGGCCAGACCATCGTGACAGCATTCGAGACGGGCAATTACCAGCCGGTCTCCGCCATACCCGGCGAAATCGCGCACAATTTTGCGAATGTCATTGGCACGCTAACCAATACAAGGGTCACTTCGTCGTTAGTGGTCCAGCAAGTCCTCCCAACCCCGAGCCTGACTCTCGACAACGCCGTCGGGCTGCCACTGGTGTTCGGCGCCAGCCTGTTGGGCCCGCCTGCCGCCACACTCGAGGCGGCCGGATACGCCGCGTCGCTGTTCGAGTCCGCGGTCCAGGCCGGGAACGGCTCCGCGGCTTTCGCCGCCCTCGTGGACGCGCCGGCCTACATCGCCAACGGCTTCCTCAACGGCCAGGCGACCTACCCCTACGCGCTGAACCTCTCGAGCCTGACCGGGCCTGCAATCGGAGGTTTAGTGAACGTCACCGTGGTCGCCAACTTCCCGCTCGACGGAATACTGCACCCGCCGGGCTACTACCCGGTGACGGCGACGGTCACTGCTCTAGGAGGGACCGTTTTGCCGCCGGTCGATGTCAACTTGGGCGCCGGCAGTACGCCGTTCAGCGGGCTTTTGCCGTTCCTGGTGAACTACGCGCCTGAACAGCTGGCGCAAGCGATCGGCGCACCCGCAGCACCTCCGCCGCTGATCTCTATTCCCTTGCTGACCTTCTGAGGTCTTGCGGCCAAAGAAATTTCGAGGAACGGATTTCGGCCCCTGGATTTTGGTTCGTTTCGCGGATGCGCGCGGGAGGCTGTCTCTTGACACCGCGCCGGGATTGAGTGACCCTGGTCACAAGGCAAGAGATGCGACGAAGAACTGAAAATCCTTCGCGGGCAACCGATTACTACTTCTGGTATCCCGCTCGGCGGCCTCGCGGTACGCTAAGTCTCTTATTGAGCGCCTGTCCAAAAGGCGCCCGGGCGTCGCAAATCGTACGCAGACGCGCCGAGCCATCCTGAAAACATCCATTTTCGAATGCCCTTGCGTGGCACGCCATTACGCTCAGCTTGCCTCGATCATTCGGGCTCATAAACGTATATATGTCGTTCATTCGCGTGGGGAGATGAACATGTCTTTTGTTGTTGCCGTTCCCGATCTCGTCGAGGTGGCCGCCCAAGATCTGGCAGGTATTCGCTCAGCCCTGGACGAGGTCACGCAGGCCATCGTCGCCCCGACAACAAACCTGGCGCCGGCCGCGGGCGACGAGGTGTCGTCCGCGATCGCTGCGCTCTTCGGCAACTTCGGCCAGGAGTATCAGGCACTCAACGCCGAAGTTGCGGCGTTCCACAACGCGTTCGTCGGCGCGCTGGGCAGCGGCGCGGCCGCATACGCGGGTGCTGAAATCGCCAACGGTGCCGCGCTGCTGTCGGGCGGTGGAAACCTGGCGGCTGAGATAGGCGGTGCGATTTCCGGGTTGGGCGCCGCGATTGGTGGCTCTCTTTCGCTCGGCGTGAGCAGCAGTCTGGGCGCGGCCCTTGGCGGCACCCTGGAAACACTCCTCGGCGCCGGACTCGGCGGACTCGCCTTCCAGACCGGCGGTTTCATTCTGTCCGGCATCGGCAACGGGCTGGTTCAGACGGGCAATGCCATCGTCCAGGCCGGACTCGCGCTGGAAAACAGCGGCGCGGCCCTTTCCGCGATGGGCGCTCAATTCCTTGCCCAGGCCAACGGCGCCCTCAACGCACTGCTGAACGCCAACTTCGGCATCAACATCGGCGCGGCCCTGTCCGCGAGCCTGGGCGGCAGCCTCAATGGGCTGGCCGCAAACCTCGCGGCGAGCCTGAACGGTCTGGGTAATCTGGCCGGAAACATCGGCGCGGGTCTGAACGGCGCGCTGCAGACCGGCGAGACGCTGGCGGCGAACTTCCTGGCGTCGTTGCCGGGTCTGCCTGCGCTGGCGCTGACGTTCCCGAACCTGGGTCCGTTGGGCGTGGAGCTCTCGGCCGCGCTGAATGGGTTGGGCGCCAACCTCAGTGCGTCGCTGAACGCGGCGCTGTCGGGGGCGTTGACGTTGCCGCCGATCAACCTGTCGCTGCCGGGGTTGCCGAGTTTCACGTTGCCGCCGTTGCCGGGGCTGCCGTCGATCACGCTGCCCAACATCGGTGCGGACATCAACGCGGCGCTGAACGCGGCGCTGAACCTGACGTTGCCGGGGTTGCCGCCGATCAACCTGTCGCTGCCGGGGTTGCCGAGTTTCACGTTGCCGCCGTTGCCGGGGCTGCCGTCGATCACGCTGCCCAACATCGGTGCGGACATCAACGCGGCGCTGAACGCGGCGCTGAACCTGACGTTGCCGGGGTTGCCGCCGATCAACCTGTCGCTGCCGGGGTTGCCGAGTTTCACGTTGCCGCCGTTGCCGGGGCTGCCGTCGATCACGCTGCCCAACATCGGTGCGGACATCAACGCGGCGCTCAACGCGGCGCTGTCGGGGGCGTTGACGCTGCCGCCTTTCACCTTCCCGGCCCTGCCTCCGTTCACGCTGCCTAACCTGGGTGCGCTTGGTCTGGGTTTGAGTGCGGCGCTGAACGGGATCGGTGGCTCGATCAGCGCGTCGCTGAATGGGTTGGGTGCGTCGCTGAACGTCATGTTGTCGGGAGGCCTGAACCTGGGCACCAACCTCAACGCGTTTATCCAGACCGGCGAGGCGCTGGCGGCCAACTTCGCCGGCAACCTCGCAGCGGGCCTGAACGCGGCGATCCAGACCGGCGAGAGCCTGGCCGCCAACTTGGCTGCCGCGCTCTCGACGCTGTCGCTGCCCAACTTGGGACTGTCCATCAACGCGGCGCTGTCGGCTAACCTCGGCGCTGCGCTGAACGGCCTGGTGCAGGCCACCGGATCCCTCGCGGGCGGCCTCACCGGCGGCCTCGGAGGCCTCATACACGCGGGTGAAACCCTGGGCGGGAGCCTGGCGACGGGCTTGTCCGGGTTGGCCGGCACAGGTAACGCGTTGGCGAATATCTGGGAGAACACCGCAGCCCAGATCGGTGGCGCGCTCTTCGGTGGTTTCGCGGCGACCCTGGGCGTCGGGGCTCCCGGCGTGCTCGGGCTCGGCACGGCCCTGGCGACCGGCCTCTCGGGCGCAGCCACCACGCTGGAGCAGACGGGCGGCTCGCTCGTCGTGTCGCTGAACACGGCGCTGACCGACCTCGAGCTCTCGCTGCAGGCCGCCGTGGATGCCAGCTTGGGCATCGGGATCGCCGCCTAGCCCGGTGGCGCCCAGGAGACTCGTGTAGGCCCGCGCTTTTCCGAAGCGGAGCCTTTGCCCGACACGATCTCCTGGGCGCACGCCGCCCGGCCATCGGTGGAATGGATTTGCAAACTGTTGCATAACCATGCACAATCGTCGAAATGGCCGACGTATTGAGGGTCGCGGTTGCCGGTGCCACCGGCTACGCGGGCGGGGAGATCCTTCGGCTGCTGCTCGGGCATCCCGCCGGCGCCGACGGCCGGCTGACCATCGGGGCGCTGACCGCCGCGGCCAGCGCCGGCAGCACGCTCGGGGAGCACCACCCGCACCTGATCCCGTTGGCCCAGCGCATGATCGAGCCCACCGATCCGGCCGTGCTCGCGAGCCATGACGTGGTGTTCCTGGCCCTGCCGCACGGGCATTCGGCGGCACTGGCCGAACAGCTCGGCGCCGAAACACTGATCATCGACTGCGGGGCCGACTTCCGGCTCACGGACGCCGCCGCCTGGGAGCGGTTCTACGGATCGACACACGCCGGCAGCTGGCCGTACGGGCTGCCGGAGCTCCCTGGCGCGCGCGAGCGACTGCGTGGCGCCCGGCGCATCGCGGTCCCGGGCTGCTATCCGACGGCGGCGCTGCTGGGGCTGTCGCCCGCGATGGCCGGGGACCTCATCGAGCCGGCCGTCACGGTCGTCGCCGTCAGCGGCACCTCCGGGGCCGGCCGCGCGGCCAAGGCCGACCTGCTCGGCTCGGAGGTCATCGGCTCGGCCCGGGCCTACAACATCGCCGGTGCGCACCGGCACACCCCGGAGATCGCGCAGGGCCTGGGCGCCGTCACCGAGCGCGACGTCACGGTGTCGTTCACCCCGGTGCTGATCCCGACATCCCGGGGCATCCTGGCCACCTGCACCGCGCGCACCCGGGCGCCGCTGTCACAACTGCGGGCGGCCTACGAAAAGGCTTATGGCGCCGAGCCTTTCGTCTACCTGATGCCCGAGGGGCAGCTGCCGCGCACCGGGGCGGTGATCGGCAGCAACGCGGCGCACGTCGCCGTCGCGCTGGACGAGGCCGCCGAGACGTTCGTGGCGATCGTCGCGATCGACAACCTGGTCAAGGGCACGGGCGGCGCCGCGGTGCAGTCCATGAACCTTGCGCTGGGTTGGCCTGAGGCCCAAGGGCTTTCGGTGGTCGGGGTCGCGCCATGACCGGGACGACGGAGGCGCGGTTGCTGCGCGAACAGGGCGTGACCGCCCCGGCCGGGTTCCGGGCAGCCGGCATCGCCGCCGGCATCAAGACATCCGGAAAGCCGGACCTGGCGTTGGTGTTCAACGAAGGACCCGACTACGCGGCGGCCGGGGCCTTCACCCGCAACAAGGTGAAGGCCGCCCCGGTCCTGTGGACACAGCAGGTGCTGACCACCGGGCAACTGCGCGCGGTGATCCTGAACTCGGGCGGCGCCAACGCCTGCACCGGCCCCGGCGGCTTCCAGGACACCCACGCCACCGCGGAGGCCGTCGCCGCCGCGCTGTCGGACTGGGGGACCGACACGGGTGCCATCGAGGTCGCGGTCTGCTCGACCGGGCTGATAGGGGACCGGCTGCCGATGGACAAGGTGCTCGCCGGGGTGCGTGAGATCGTGCGCGAGATGGCGGGCGGGCTGTCGGGAGGGGACGAGGCCGCCCAGGCCATCATGACCACCGACACCGTGCCCAAACAGGTTGCGTTGCATCACCCCGACAACTGGACGCTCGGCGGGATGGCCAAAGGCGCGGGCATGATCGCCCCCTCGCTGGCCACCATGTTGTGCGTGCTCACCACCGACGCGGCCGTCGAGCCGGCGGCGCTCGACCGGGCGCTGCGCAACGCCACCGCGCACACCTTCGACCGGCTCGACATCGACGGCTGCTGCTCGACCAACGACACCGTGCTGCTGCTGGCATCGGGCGCCAGCGAGATCACCCCGTCGCAGGCCGATCTCGACGCGGCGGTGCTGCGGGTCTGCGACGACCTGTGCGTCCAGCTGCAGGCCGACGCCGAGGGCGTCACCAAGCGCGTCACCGTCACCGTCACCGGGGCCGCCTCCGAGGACGACGCGCTGACGGCGGCGCGGGCGATCGCTCGCAACAGCCTGGTCAAGACGGCGGTGTTCGGCTCCGATCCCAACTGGGGCCGGGTGCTCGCGGCCGTGGGCATGGCACCGGTAACCCTCGAGCCGGACCGAATCCGGGTGTCGTTCAACGGTTCCGCGGTCTGCATCGACGCGGTCGGGGCGCCCGGCGCGCGGCAGGTCGACCTTTCCGCGGCCGACATCGACATCACCGTCGACCTCGGCGTCGGCGACGCGTCCGCCGCCGTCCGCACCACCGACCTCTCGCACGGCTACGTCGAAGAGAATTCGGCCTACAGCTCATGACCGTTCGCGTTGACGCGCTGCCCACCGGAGTCAAAGCGCAGGTGCTGGCCGAGGCCCTGCCCTGGCTCAAGCAGTTGCACGGCAAGATCGTCGTCATCAAGTACGGCGGCAACGCCATGACGAACGACACGCTGCGGCGCGCTTTCGCGGCCGACATGGCGTTCCTGCGCAACTGCGGCATCCACCCCGTCGTCGTGCACGGCGGCGGGCCGCAGATCACCGCCATGCTGCGCCGGCTCGGCATCGAGGGCGATTTCAAAGGCGGCTTCCGCGTCACCACACCCGAGGTGCTCGACGTGGCGCGGATGGTGCTGTTCGGGCAGGTCGGCCGCGAACTGGTCAACCTGATCAACGCGCACGGACCCTACGCCGTCGGCATCACCGGCGAGGACGCGCAACTGTTCACCGCCGTGCGGCGAAGCGTCACCGTCGACGGCGTGGCCACCGACATCGGCCTGGTCGGCGACGTCGACAAGGTCAACACCGCGGCGGTGCTGGATCTCATTGCGGCGCGGCGCATTCCGGTGGTGTCGACGCTCGCGCCCGACGCCGAGGGTGTGGTGCACAACATCAACGCCGACACCGCCGCGGCGGCGCTGGCCGAAGCGCTGGGAGCCGAAAAGCTGCTGATGCTCACCGACGTCGAGGGCCTGTACACCAGCTGGCCGGACCGCGATTCCCTGGTCAGCGAGATCGACACCGCCACACTGGCGCAACTGCTGCCCACGCTGGAAGCGGGCATGATCCCCAAGGTCGAGGCGTGCCTGCGGGTGGTCACCGCGGGCGTTCCGAGCGCCCACATCATCGACGGGAGGGTCGAACACTGTGTGTTGGTCGAGCTTTTCACGGATGCCGGCACGGGAACCAAGGTGGTGAGCGCATGACGGCCACGGATGCCCTGCGCAGGCGCTGGGAAGCCGTGATGATGAACAACTACGGCACCCCTCCGCTGGCCTTGGCCAGCGGGGACGGCGCGGTGGTCACCGACGTCGACGGCAAGACCTACGTGGACCTGCTGGGCGGCATCGCGGTCAACGTCCTCGGCCATCGGCACCCGGCCGTCATCGAGGCCGTCACGCACCAGATGGCGACGCTGGGCCACACCTCCAACCTGTATGCGACGGAGCCGGGCGTCGCGCTGGCCGAGGAGCTGGTGGCGCTGCTTGGCGCGGACGCACCCGCGCGGGTGTTCTTCTGCAACTCCGGCACCGAGGCCAACGAGGTCGCGTTCAAGCTGTCGCGGCTGACCGGTCGCACGAAACTGGTTGCCGCGCAGGAAGGTTTCCACGGCCGCACGATGGGCTCGCTGGCGCTGACGGGCCAGCCGAGCAAGCAGGCGCCATTCGAGCCGCTGCCGGGTTACGTCACCCATGTGCCCTACGGCGACGTCGACGCGCTGGCCGCCGCGGTCGACGACGCCACCGCCGCGGTGTTCCTCGAGCCGATCATGGGGGAGAGCGGCGTCGTCGTCCCGCCCGAGGGTTACCTTGCCGCCGCGCGGGACATCACCGCGCGCCATGGCGCCCTGCTGGTGCTCGACGAGGTGCAGACCGGAATGGGCCGCACCGGAGCGTTTTTCGCCCACCAGCACGACGGCATCACCCCGGACGTGGTGACCATGGCCAAGGGGCTGGGCGGCGGGCTGCCCATCGGGGCGTGCCTGGCCGTCGGGCCGGCCGCCGAGCTGCTGACCCCCGGCCTGCACGGCAGCACCTTCGGCGGCAACCCGATCTGCACCGCCGCCGCGCTGGCGGTGTTGCGGGTGATCGCCGCCGACGATCTGGTGGCCGGCGCCGAGGTGCTGGGCAAGTCGGTGCGCCACGGCATCGAAACGCTGGGCCACCCGCTGATCGATCACGTGCGCGGCCGCGGATTGCTGTGGGGCATTGTGCTTTCGGCGCCGCGGGCCAAGGACGCCGAGGCGGCCGCACGGGACGCCGGATTCCTGGTCAACGCCGCCGCGCCGGACGTCGTCCGGCTGGCGCCACCGTTGATCATCACCGAGGCCCAGGTCGACGGCTTCCTCGAAGCGCTGCCGGGCATCCTCGACACCGCAGGGGCCACAGCATGATTCGGCATTTCCTGCGCGACGACGACGTATCGCCCGACGAGCAGGCCGAAATCCTGCAGCTCGCCGCCGAGCTCAAGAAGGATCCGTTCGGCCGTCGACCGCTCGAGGGGCCGCGCGGCGTCGCGGTGATCTTCGACAAGAACTCCACCCGCACCCGGTTCTCGTTCGAGGTGGGCATCGCCCAGCTCGGCGGGCACGCCGTCGTCGTCGACGCCCGCAGCACCCAGATGGGGCGCGACGAGACGCTGGGCGACACCGCGCGGGTGCTGTCCCGCTTCGTCGAGGCCATCGTCTGGCGCACGTTCGGGCAGGACCGGCTCGAGGCGATGGCCGCGACCGCGAGCGTGCCCGTGGTCAACGCGCTCTCCGACGACTTCCACCCCTGCCAGGTGCTGGCCGACCTGCAGACCATCGCCGAACGAAAGGGGTCGCTGAAGGGCTTGCGGCTGTCCTACTTCGGCGACGGCGCCAACAACATGGCGCACTCGCTGATCCTCGGCGGGGTCACCGCGGGCATCCACGTCACCGTCGCCGCGCCCGACGGCTTCGCGCCCGACCCGGCGCTGCTGGCCGCCGCCCGGCGGCGCGCCGACGCGACCGCCGGGTCGGTCACGGTGACCGCCGACGCCGACGCCGCCGCCAAGGGCGCCGACGTCGTCGTCACCGACACCTGGACGTCGATGGGCCAGGAGGACGACGGCCTGGACCGGGTGGGGCCGTTCCGGCCGTTTCAGGTCAACGAGCGACTCGTGGGGCTGGCCGACCCGGAAGCCGTTGTGCTGCACTGCCTTCCGGCTCACCGCGGCGAGGAGATCACCGACGAGGTGATGGACGGCCCGGCCAGCGCGGTGTGGGACGAGGCCGAAAACCGCCTGCACGCCCAGAAGGCGCTGCTGGTGTGGCTGCTGGAGCGGTCCCGATGACCCGCTCGAAGGCCACCGCCGAAACGACCCGGGCCGGCCGCCAGGACCGCATCGTCGCGATCCTGTCGTCGGAGTCGATCAGCAGCCAAAGCGAGCTGGCCGCGCGGCTGGCCGGCGAGGGGATCGAGGTCACCCAGGCCACGCTGTCGCGCGATCTGGAGGAGCTGGGCGCGGTGAAGCTGCGCGGCGCCGACGGCGGCGTCGGGGTCTACATCGTTCCCGAGGACGGCAGCCCGGTGCGCGGGGTGTCCGGGGGCACCGCGCGGTTGTCCCGGCTGCTGAGCGAGTTGCTGGTGTCCGTCGACGCCAGCGCCAACCTCGCGGTGCTGCGCACACCCCCCGGCGGCGCCAACTATTTGGCCAGCGCGATCGATCGCGCGGCGTTACCGTACGTCGTCGGCACCATCGCCGGCGACGACACCGTGTTCGTGGCGGCGCGGGAGCCGATGACCGGCTCCGAACTTGCCAGCTCCCTGGAACGCCTGAAGTAACTAAGGAGATCTATGTCAGAGCGCGTGATCCTGGCGTATTCCGGGGGCCTGGACACCTCGGTGGCGATCAGCTGGATCGGCAAGGAGACCGGCCGGGAGGTGGTCGCGGTCGCGATCGACCTCGGTCAGGGCGGCGAGGACATGGAGGTGGTGCGCCAGCGGGCCCTGGACTGCGGCGCCGTGGAGGCCGTCGTCGTCGACGCCCGAGACGAGTTCGCCGAGGGCTACTGCCTGCCGACGGTGCTCAACAACGCGCTCTACATGGACCGCTATCCGCTGGTGTCGGCGATCAGCCGGCCGCTGATCGTCAAACATCTGGTCGCGGCGGCCCGCGAGCACGGCGGCAGCACGGTCGCGCACGGCTGCACCGGCAAGGGCAACGACCAGGTCCGGTTCGAGGTCGGCTTCGCGTCGCTGGCACCCGATCTGGAGGTGCTGGCGCCGGTCCGCGACTACGCGTGGACGCGGGAGAAGGCGATCGCGTTCGCCGAGGAGAACGCCATCCCGATCAACGTCACCAAGCGCTCACCGTTCTCGATCGACCAGAACGTGTGGGGCCGGGCGGTGGAAACCGGCTTCCTGGAACACCTTTGGAACGCCCCCACCAAGGACGTCTACTCCTATACCGAAGACCCCACCCTGAACTGGAGCCCGCCCGACGAGGTGATCGTCGGGTTCGAGCGCGGCGTGCCGGTGTCCATCGACGGGAAACCGGTGTCGATGCTGCAGGCGATCGAGGAGCTCAACCGCCGCGCCGGCGCCCAGGGCGTGGGGCGGCTCGATGTCGTCGAGGACCGGCTGGTGGGCATCAAGAGCCGCGAGATCTACGAAGCGCCGGGGGCGATGGTGCTCGTCACCGCCCACACCGAGCTCGAGCACGTCACCCTGGAGCGCGAGCTGGGCCGGTTCAAGCGGCACACCGACCAGCGCTGGGCGGAGCTGGTCTATGACGGGCTGTGGTACTCGCCGCTGAAGGTCGCGCTGGAAAGCTTCGTCGCGAAGACCCAGGAGCATGTCTCCGGCGAGATCCGGATGGTGTTGCACGGCGGGCACATTGCCGTCAACGGTCGGCGCAGCGCCGAATCCCTGTACGACTTCAACCTGGCCACCTACGACGAGGGCGACAGCTTCGACCAGTCGGCGGCCAAGGGCTTCGTGTACGTGCACGGGCTGTCGTCGAAGATCGCGGCTCGCCGGGATCAGCAGTGACGCTTACCTTTCTTACGCCACCAGACACAAAAGCCCCCGACACGCCGGGCAAGAAGGGGCTTTTGCGTCTGGTGGCCGGGCATGGCCCGGCGAACACCGCTGGACGAAGATGAGCACCCGCGAGGGTTCGCTGTGGGGCGGGCGGTTCGCCGAGGGGCCGTCGGCCGCGCTGGCGGCGCTGAGCAGATCCACGCACTTCGACTGGGTGCTGGCGCCGTACGACCTCGTCGCCTCGCGGGCGCACACCGTGATCCTGTTCCGCGCGGGGCTGCTGAACGAGGAGCAGCGTGACGGGCTGCTGGCCGGGCTGGACAGCCTCGCCGCGGACGTCGCCGACGGCAGCTTCGCGCCGCTGGCCACCGACGAGGACGTGCACGCGGCGCTGGAGCGCGGGCTGATCGACCGGGTCGGGCCCGACCTGGGCGGCCGGCTGCGGGCCGGGCGGTCGCGCAACGACCAGGTGGCCACGCTGTTCCGGATGTGGCTGCGCGACGCGGTGCGCCGCGTGGCCAAGGGGGCGCTCGACGTGGTGGCCGCGCTGGCCGGCCAGGCCGCCGCGCACCCGGCGGCCATCATGCCGGGCAAGACCCACCTGCAGTCCGCGCAGCCGATCCTGCTCGCCCAGCACCTGCTCGCGCACGCCCATCCGTTGCTGCGCGACGTGGACCGGATCGTCGACTTCGACAAGCGCGCGGCGGTGAGCCCCTACGGGTCGGGGGCGCTCGCGGGTTCCTCGCTGGGCCTGGACCCCGACGCCATCGCCGAACAGCTGGGTTTCGCCGCCGCCGCCGAGAACTCCGTCGACGCGACCGCCGCGCGCGATTTCGCCGCGGAGGCCGCGTTCGTGTTCGCCATGATCGGCGTCGACCTGTCCCGCCTGGCCGAGGACATCATCCTGTGGAGCTCGACGGAATTCGGCTACGTCACCCTGCACGACGCCTGGTCGACGGGCAGCTCGATCATGCCGCAGAAGAAGAATCCCGACATCGCCGAGCTCGCCCGCGGCAAGGCCGGGCGGCTGATCGGCGACCTGGCCGGGCTGCTGGCGACGCTCAAGGCGCAGCCGCTGGCCTACAACCGCGACCTGCAGGAGGACAAGGAGCCGGTCTTCGACGCGGTGGCCCAGCTGGAGCTGCTGCTGCCGGCGATGGCCGGGCTGGTGGCCAGCCTGACCTTCGATGTCGAGCGGATGGCGGCGCTGGCCCCCGCCGGCTACACGCTGGCCACCGACATCGCGGAGTGGCTGGTGCGCCGGGGTGTCCCCTTCCGGTCCGCGCACGAGGCCGCCGGCGCGGCCGTGCGGGTCGCCGAGAACCGCGGTGTCGGGCTCGACGAGCTGACCGACGACGAGCTGGCCGCCATCAGTCCCGACCTGACGCCCCAGGTTCGCCAGGTGCTGACGATCGAGGGCTCGGTGTCCTCGCGCGACGCCAGGGGCGGCACCGCGCCGGTCCGCGTCGCCGAGCAGCTGGAGGCCGTCCTGGCCAGGTGCGCGGAGCTCGGGGACCGGCTGGGAGTCGCCAGGTGAGCGACCTGGGCATGTGCCCGGTGGTTCTGAAAACGCTAAACTTCCGGACTTATGGGATCGAGTTGAACCACTCGGCCTGTGTCGTCGTCACCAAGGGATGGGACCAATGAGCGTCATCGCCGGCGTCTTCGGTGCGCTGCCGCCGCACCGCTATTCCCAACGTGAGCTCACCGATTTCTTCCTCCGCATTCCCGGTTTCGAGGATTACGAGGACATCGTCCGGCAGCTGCACGCCAGCGCCAAGGTCAACGCCCGCCACCTGGTCCTGCCTTTGGAGCAGTATCCCGCGCTGACCGACTTCGGCCGGGCAAACCGGATCTTCATCGACAAGGCCGTCGACCTCGGTTGTGAGGCGCTCGAAGGCGCCCTCGGCGAGGCGGGCCTGCGGCCGCAGGATCTCGACGTGCTCATCACGACGACGGTGACCGGGATCGCCGTCCCGTCGCTGGACGCCCGCATCGCCGGGCGGCTCGGGCTGCGTGACGACGTGCGGCGCGTGCCGCTGTTCGGCCTGGGCTGCGTGGCCGGTGCGGCGGGCGTGGCCCGCCTGCACGACTACCTGCGGGGCGCCGTGGACGGCGTCGCGGCGTTGGTCTCGGTCGAGCTGTGCTCGATGACCTATCCCGGGTACAAGCCGTCGCTGGCCGGGCTGGTCGGCAGCGCGCTGTTTGCCGACGGGGCCGGGGCGGTGGTGGCCGTCGGAGAGCGCCGCGCCGATCTGATCGGCGCCGGCGGCCCCGACATCGTCGATTCCCGCAGCCACCTCTACCCGGACTCGCTGCGCACGATGGGCTACGACGTCGGCGGCGCCGGTTTCGAGCTGGTGCTGTCCAAGGACGTGGCCGCGGTGGTCGAGCAGTACATCGCCGACGACGTCGGCACGTTTCTGGGCGCGCACGGCCTGACCACCGCCGACATCGGCGCCTTCGTCAGCCATCCCGGCGGTCCGAAGGTGATCGAGGCGATCAACGCAAGCCTCGGCCTGCCCCCGGAGGCGCTCGAGCTGACCTGGCGCTCGCTGGGCGAGATCGGCAATCTCTCGTCGGCCTCGGTGCTGCACGTGCTGCGCGACACCATCGCCAAGAAACCGCCCAGCGGCAGCCCGGGCCTGATGCTGGCGATGGGTCCGGGATTCTGTTCCGAACTCGTCCTGCTGCGGTGGCACTGATTCGTCGTGCTCGTGGATTTTTCGTCGTACCGTAGGACTCGGCCTTCGGGGCCCGATCCGGCCTTGGGGCATGTGATGGCGGCGGGACGGCGAAAGTGTGGTTGGGGGTTCCTGGGGGCTGGGCAAGGCGCGATCGATGACAGTGGGGGCATCGTCGCGCCGCTTCGCACCCGTTCCGATGAGTAGGCCGAGGGGCCGGGTGGCATGAACAGCACCCAGGACGACCTCGTCGCCGCGCTCCGGAAATCCCTGAAGGAAAACGAGCGGCTGAAGCGGGAGAACCGCCAGTACCTCGCCCAGATCGCGGAAGGGCCCACCGAGCCGATCGCGGTGGTGGGAATGGCGTGCCGCTACCCGGGCGGCGTGGATTCGCCCGAGGGTCTGTGGGAGGTGGTGGCCGAGGGCCGCGACGTGGTGTCGGAGTTTCCGGCCGACCGGGGCTGGGATCTCAGCGGCCTGTTCGACCCCGATCCCGACGCGGCGGGCAAGTCCTACACGCGCTCCGGCGGGTTTCTGGCCGACGTGGCCGATTTCGACGCCGCGTTCTTCGGGATCGCGCCCAGCGAGGCACTGGCGATGGATCCGCAGCAGCGGCTGCTGTTGGAGGTGTCCTGGGAGGCGTTGGAGCGGGCCGGGATTGATCCCCTCGCGTTGCGGGGCTCGCCGACCGGCGTGTTCGCCGGCGTGTTCCACGGTTCGTACGGCGGCCAGGGGCGGGTGCCGGGAGACCTGGAAAGGTACGGGCTGCGCGGTTCCACCCTGAGCGTGGCCTCGGGCCGGGTGGCCTACGCGCTGGGCCTCGAGGGCCCGGCGGTGTCGGTGGACACGGCGTGTTCGTCGTCGTTGGTGGCCATGCACCTGGCGTCGCAGTCGCTGCGCTCCGGCGAGTGCGACCTGGCGCTGGCCGGCGGTGTGACGGTCATGGCAACCCCGGCGATGTTCATCGAGTTCAGCAGGCAGCGAGCGCTGTCCGCCGACGGCCGGTGCAAGGCGTACGCGGGCGCAGCCGACGGCACGGCGTTCTCCGAGGGCGCGGGTGTGCTGGCGCTGGAGCGGTTGGCCGATGCCCGGCGATTGGGCCATCCGGTGCTGGCCGTGCTGCGTGGATCCGCGGTGAACCAGGACGGCGCGTCCAACGGGTTGGCCACGCCCAACGGGCCGTCTCAGCAGCGGGTGATCCGGGCCGCGCTGGCCAATGCGCGGCTCGGCGCGGCGGAGGTGGACCTGGTCGAGGGCCACGGCACCGGAACCACGCTGGGGGATCCCATCGAGGCCCAGGCGCTGTTGGCGACCTACGGTCAGGACCGGCCGGCGGACCGGCCGCTGTGGCTGGGCTCGATCAAGTCGAACATGGGGCATACCTCGGCGGCCGCGGGCGCGGCCGGGGTGATCAAGCTGGTCCAGGCCATGCGGCATGGTGTGATGCCCGAGACGTTGCACGTCGACGAGCCGACGCCGCACGTGGATTGGTCGGCCGGAGCGGTGTCGTTGTTGACCGAGCCGCGGCCCTGGCCGGTGCAGGACCGGCCGCGGCGCGCGGGGGTGTCGGCGTTCGGGATCAGCGGCACCAACGCGCACGTCATCGTGGAGCAGGCGCCGCTGGAGGCGGAAAATCCCGAGTGCCCCGGCGACGACGCTGCGGCGCCGTGGGTGCTGTCGGCGCGGTCGGCCGACGCGTTGGCCAACCAGGCCGCCCGGCTGCTCGCGCACGTGGAAGCGCATCCGGCCCTGCGCCCGGTGGACGTGGGATGGTCGCTGGTCTCGACGCGGTCGCTGTTCGAGCATCGCGCGGTGGTGGTGGGCGCCGACCGCGACGGGTTGACCGCGGGTTTGGCGAGCCTGGCCGCCGGTGAGCCGGGCTCGGGGGTCGTGGCCGGGCGAGCGCGGGCGCTGGGCAAGACCGTGTTCGTGTTCCCCGGCCAGGGCTCGCAGTGGGCCGGCATGGGGGCCGAATTACTGGACACCTCAACGGTATTCGCCGAACAGCTGCGCCGCTGCGACAAGGCGCTCGCCGAGCACGTCGAGTGGTCGTTGCTCGACGTGATCCGCGGCGTGCCCGGCGCGCCGGGGCTCGATCGGGTCGACGTGGTGCAGCCGGCGCTGTGGGCGGTGATGGTGTCGCTGGCCGGGCTGTGGCGCTCGATGGGTGTCGTTCCCGACGCGGTGATCGGGCACTCGCAGGGCGAGATCGCGGCGGCCTGCGTGGCGGGCGCGCTGTCGCTGGAAGACGCCGCGCGGGTGGTGGCGCTACGCAGCCGGCTGCTGGTGCGCCTGTCCGGTGCGGGCGGCATGGTGTCGCTGGCGTGCGGACCGGCGCGGGCCGGTGAGTTGGTGGCCGCGTGGGGCGACCGGCTGAATATCGCGGCGGTCAACGGCGTTTCGGCGGTGGCCGTGTCGGGCGATGTCGGCGCCTTGGCCGAGCTGATGCGGCGGTGCGAGGCCGAGGACATCCGGGCGCGCAAGATCGACGTCGACTACGCGTCGCACTCCGCTCAGGTCGACGCCATCCGCGAGCCGCTCCTCGAGGCGCTGACCGGCATCGCGCCGCGTCCTTCCGAGATCGCGTTCTTCTCCACCGCGACCGGCGATCTCATGGACGCCGCGGGGTTGGATGCCGACTACTGGTACCGAAGCATCCGCCAGACGGTGCAATTCGAACGAGCGCTGCGCCGCGCCTGCGACGCCGGGCACCGGGTGTTCATCGAAGCCAGCCCGCATCCGGTTCTGATCGCCGGGATCGAGCAGACGCTGGCGGGCCAGGCCGACGACGCGGTCGTCATTCCCTCCCTGGGCCGCGACGACGGTGGGCTGCAACGGTTTTGGCTGTCGGTGGGGCAGGCGCACGTAGCCGGGGTGCACGTGGATTGGGGGTCGGCCCTGGCCGGTGGTCACCGCGTCGACCTGCCGACGTACGGCTTTGTGCGGCGCCGATTTTGGCTCCCGGACGGGTCGACGGGCTCCGGGGATGCGGCGAGCCTGGGCGTGGAGAGTGCCGAGCACGGTTTCCTGCGCGCCGTGGTGGACCGCCCCGATTCCGGTGGGGTGGTCCTGACGGGCCGGTTGTCGGTGGCCGCCCAGCCGTGGCTGGCGGGTCACGCGGTGGCCGGCACCGTGTTGTTCCCGGGCGCCGGGTTCGTCGAGCTGGCCATCCGGGCGGGCGACGAGGTCGGCTGCGGGGCGATCGAGGAGCTGACGCTGTCGGCCCCGTTGGTGTTGCCCGCGGACGGGGCCGTGCAGGTGCAGGTGGTGGTCGACGATGCCGGAGACTCCGCGCACCGCGAGGTGTCGGTGTACTCGCGTGCCGCCCAAGCGGATTCGGAATGGGTGCTGCACGCGCAGGGCCTGCTGAGCGAACGGCCGGTGACGCCGGGCGCGGACCTGTCGGTGTGGCCGCCCGTCGGCGCGACTTCGGTGGACGTCGCCGGCGCGTACGAGCGGCTGGCGGGCCGGGGCTACCAGTACGGTCCGGCGTTTCAGGGCCTGCGGGCCATCTGGCGGCGGGGCGAGGAGCTCTTCGCCGAGGTCGACGTTCCGCAGGACGCCGGCGCTCAGGCCGGCGGCTTCGGGATGCACCCGGTGTTGCTGGACGCCGCGCTGCACGCGCTCGTGGCCGGGGGCGACCAGGCGCAGACGGTGTTGCCCTTCTCGTGGCAGGGTGTGTCGCTGCACGCCGCGGGCGCCGCCCGGGCGCGGGTCCGCATCGCGCCGGCCGGCGCGGACGCGGTGTCGGTGGAGCTTGCCGACGCGACGGGGTTGCCGGTGATGTCGGTGCGGTCGCTGGTGATGAGGCCGGTGTCGCGCCAGCAGCTGTCGGCCGCAGCGGCTCCGGCCGAGGGGTTGCTGGAGGTGGTGTGGTCGCCGATCAGCTTGGGCGCCAACCAGACTGGTGACCACGTCGTGGTCTGGGAACTGGCCGCCACCGGCCCGGACATGGTGGGCTCGGTCCATGCGGCCGCCATCGAGGTGCTGGGAGTGTTGCAGTCCTGGTTGGCCGGCGAGGGGTCCGCGGTGTTGGTGGTCCTCACCCGCGGGGCCGTTGCCCTTGCCGGCGAAGAGGTTTCCGATCTGGCCGGTGCGGCGGTGTGGGGATTGGTGCGGTCGGCCCAGGCCGAGCACCCCGGCCGGGTGGTCCTGGTGGATTCCGACGGCTCGGTGGAGGTGGCGGCGGCGATCCGTTGCGGCGAGCCGCAATTGGTGATTCGCGGCGGTGTGGTCCATGCGGCGCGGCTGGCGCCGGTGGCGGCGGCATCGGTGCTCGAGCTGCCGTCCCGGGGTTGGCGGCTGGACGCCGGGGGCGCGGGCACGCTGGAGGACCTGGTGCTGAATCCGCTCCCGCGGGTGGAGTTGTCGCCCGGGCAGGTGCGGGTGGCCGTCGCCGCGGTCGGCGTGAACTTCCGGGATGTGTTGGTGGCGTTGGGCATGTATCCCGGCGGCGGTCAGCTGGGCGCGGAGGGCGCCGGGGTGGTCACCGGAGTGGGCCCGGGCGTGACCGGGGTTGCCGTCGGCGATTCGGTCATGGGGCTGCTGGGGGTGGTCGGTTCCGAAGCGGTGGTGGACGAACGCCTGGTGGTGCCGGTGCCCCCCGATCTGCCGCTCGTCGAGGCGGCGGGGGTGCCGGTCGTGTTCCTGACCGCGCTGTACGGGCTGTCGGTGCTGGCGGGGCTGCGCGCCGGTGAGCGGGTGCTCGTGCACACCGCCACCGGCGGGGTGGGGATGGCCGCGGTGCAGCTCGCGCGGCATTGGGGTGCGGAGGTCTTCGCCACCGCCAGCCGCGGCAAGTGGGAAACGTTGCGCGCCATGGGCTTCGACGACGACCACATCGGCGACTCGCGCACCCTGGAGTTCGAGGAGAAGTTCCGGGCCGCCACCGGGGGCCGGGGCTTCGACGTGGTGCTCAACTCGCTGGCAGGCGAGTTCACCGATGCGTCGCTGCGGTTGTTGGCCCCAGGCGGGCGCTTCATCGAGATGGGCAAGACCGACCTTCGCGACCCGGCGGCCATCGCCGGGCAATACCCCGGTGTCGCGTACCGGGCGTTCGACCTGATGGAGGCCGGGCCCGAGCGCACCGCGGCGATGCTGGCCGAGGTGCTGCGGCTGCTGCGGGACGGTGCGGTACGCCCGCTGCCGCTCAAGACGTTTGACGTTCGCTGCGCCGCGGCGGCCTACCGGTTCGTCAGCTCCGCCCGCCACATCGGCAAGGTCGCGCTCACGATTCCCGACGGGCCCGCCGGCGTCCTCAGCGGATCCGGCGGGGGGCTGGCCGGGGGCAGCGTCCTGATCACGGGCGGCACCGGCATGGCCGGCTCGGCGCTGGCCCGCCACCTCGTCGAGCGCTACGGGGTGGCCCGGGTTGTGCTGGTCAGCCGCGCCGGCGCGGACGCCCCCGGGGCGGCCGAGCTGGTGGGCCGATTGGAGGACGCGGGGGCCCGGGTGTCCGTGGTGGCCTGCGACGTGGCCGATCGCGAAGCCGCGGCGGGGATGCTCGCGCAGCTACCCGCGGACTACCCGTTGCGCGCGGTCGTCCACGCCGCCGGGGTGCTCGACGACGGGTTGATCTCCTCGTTGACCGCCGACCGGGTCGATGCGGTGTTGCGGGCGAAGGTCGACGGCGCCTGGAATCTGCACGAGCTCACCAAAGACCTGAATCTGTCGGCGTTCGTGGTGTTTTCGTCGATGGCCGGGATCGTCGGCACCCCTGGACAGGCCAATTACGCGGCGGCCAACAGCTTCCTGGACGGCCTGATCGCGCATCGACGCGCGGGCGGGCTTCCGGGCTTGTCGGTGGCGTGGGGGCTGTGGGAACAGGCCTCGGCGATGACGGCCCACCTCGGCGAGCGGGACAAAGCCCGGATGAGCCGCATCGGGTTGGCGGCCCTGTCCACCGAGCAGGCGCTGGAGTCCTTCGATATCGCCATGCTGGTCGACCGCCCGGTGGTGGTGGCGGTGCGGGTGGATCGAATGGCCTTGTCCGACAACGCCGCCGGGCTGCCGCCCTTGTTGCGGGCGTTGGCGGCCCGCCCCACGCGCCGCGTCGTCACGGACACCGATCACACCCCGTCGACGACGGGCCTCAAGGCGCGCCTGCACGGGTTGAGCCCCGAGGCGCGCCGGCGCGAATTGGTCGACCTGGTCCGCGCCAACGCCGCGACCGTGCTGGGGCTGCCCAGCGGCGCCGACATCGCCGCCGACCGCGCGTTCCAGGAACTCGGGTTCGACTCCCTGACCGCGGTGGAGCTGCGCAACCGCCTCAAAGCGGCGGCCGGCCTTACGCTCTCGCCCACCCTGATCTTCGACTACCCCACGCCTGCGATCCTTGCCGACCACCTCGGCGCGGAACTGGCCGGCACCGCGGACGGGCCCGCCCTGGTGTCCCGCTTCGACGACATCGTCCGCGAATTGCAGGCCCTGCTGGGCTCACCCGACTGCAAGCCCGACGACAAGCTGCAGCTGAGCGCCCGCATCCAGCACCTGCTCGCCACCCTGACACCTACCGACGGCCCCGACCCCGAACACCTTGACGACGATCTCCACGCCGCCGACGAAAGCGAACTCTTCGCGATCCTCGACGAAGAACTCGGCCGCGACTGAACCAGGAATGACCCAGCGATGACCACGCCGAGCACCGAAAAGCACGTCGATTACCTCAAGCGCCTGACCGCGGACCTGCGGCGGGCGCGGCGACGGATCGCCGAGCTCGAGGGCAAGCTGTCCGAGCCGGTGGCCGTGGTCGGCATGGCGTGCCGCTACGCCGGCGGGGTGGATTCGCCGGAAGCCTTGTGGCAGCTGGTCGCCGAAGGCCGCGACGCGGTGTCCGATTTTCCCGCCGACCGCGGCTGGGAGGTCGACGCGCTGTACGACCCGGACCCCGACGCGCCGGGCAAGATGTACACGCGCCAGGGCAGCTTCTTGCGGAACGCCGGCGACTTCGACGCCGGATTCTTCGGCGTCGGTCCCAGCGAGGCGCTGGCGATGGACCCGCAGCAACGACTCATGCTCGAGGTGTCGTGGGAAGCGTTGGAACGGGCCGGGATCGACCCGTTGTCGTTGCGCGGCTCGCCAACCGGGGTGTTCGCCGGGGTCATCCACGCCGGCTACGGCGGTGAGGTCAAGGGCGAGCTGGAGGGCTACGGGCTCACCGGCTCCACGCTGAGCGTGGCATCGGGCCGGGTGTCCTACGTCTTGGGCCTGGAAGGGCCGGCGGTGTCCGTGGATACCGCGTGCTCGTCGTCATTGGTGGCCATGCACCTGGCGGCGCACTCGCTGCGCAGCGGGGAGTGCGATCTCGCGCTGGCCGGCGGCGTGACGGTCATGGCCACACCGGCCGCATTCGTGGAGTTCAGTCGGCAGCGGGCGCTGGCCCCCGACGGCCGGTGCAAGGTGTACGCCGGCGCCGCCGACGGCACGTCGTGGTCGGAGGGCGCCGGGGTGCTGGTGCTCGAGCGGCTGGCCGACGCGCGCCGGCTCGGCCATCCGGTGCTGGCGGTGCTGGCCGGATCCGCGGTGAACCAGGACGGCGCCTCCAACGGCCTGACCGCCCCCAACGGGCCGTCACAGCAGCGGGTGATCCGCGCCGCGCTGGCCGACGCCGGACTGACCGCGGCGGACGTGGACGTCGTCGAGGGACACGGCACCGGAACCGTGTTGGGCGATCCCATCGAGGCGCAAGCGCTGTTGGCAACCTACGGGCAGGACCGGCCCGCGGACCGGCCGTTGTGGCTGGGGTCGATCAAGTCCAACATCGGTCACACGTCCGCCGCGGCCGGGGTGGCCGGGGTGATCAAGATGGTGCAGGCGATGCGCCACGAGCTGATGCCGCAGACGCTGCACGTGGATGTGCCGACGCCGCACGTCGATTGGTCCGCGGGCGCGGTGTCGGTGCTCACCGAGCCGCGGGCCTGGAAGTCCGAGCCGGCAACGAATGCGCCGCGGCGGGCCGGGGTGTCGTCGTTCGGGATCAGCGGGACCAACGCGCACGTGATCATCGAGGAGCCGCCCACCACGCCGGAAAGCGCGGCGCCGCAACGCGACACCGCCGATCCCGTCATCCCGTGGGTGGTGTCGGCCCGTTCGGAGCCGGCGCTGGCCGATCAGGCGGCGCGGCTCGCGGCGCACGTGGACGCGGACCCGGGCCTGGACGTCGTCGACGTCGGCTGGTCGCTGGCTACCACGCGGTCGGCCTTCGAGCACCGGGCGGTGCTGGTCGGCAGCGACCGCGGGGCCCTGATGGAGGAGTTGGCGGGTCTGGCGTCCGGGCGTCCGGGCGCCGCGACGGTGGTGGGCAGCGCGCGGTCGGTGGGCAAGACCGCGTTCATGTTCCCCGGCCAGGGTTCGCAGCGGTTGGGGATGGGCGCGGCGCTGTACGGGCGCTTCCCGGAATTCGCCCGCGCCTTCGACGAGGCCGCCGAAGCACTGGACGGTCACTTGCGGTTGCCGCTGCGCCAGGTGATCTGGGGCACCGACCCGGAGTTGTTGGAGAGCACCGAGTTTGCGCAGCCCGCCCTGTTCGCCCTCGAGGTCGCGCTGGCGGCCTTGTGGCGGTCCTGGGGTGTGGTGCCCGACGTTGTGATGGGCCATTCGGTGGGCGAGCTGGCCGCGGCGCACGTGGCCGGGGTTTTGTCGCTGGCCGACGCGGCGAGCGTGGTGGCGGCGCGGGGCCGGTTGATGGCGCGGTTGCCCGCCGGCGGGGTGATGGTGGCCGTCGCCGCCACCGAGTCCGAAGTGGCTCCGCTGCTGACCGGGGGCGTGAGCATTGCGGCGCTGAACGGCCCTGAATCGGTGGTGGTTTCGGGTGAACGGGCCGCGGTCGACGCGGTGGTGGACCAGCTCGCGGAGCGGGGTCGTCGCGTGCACCGGCTGGCGGTGTCGCACGCGTTTCACTCACCGCTGATGGATCCGATGATCGACGACTTCGCCTCGGCGCTGGACGGTATCTCGGCCGGTGCGCCGCGGATCGCGTTGGTGTCCAACCTGACCGGGCAGCTGGCCGGCCCGGGGTATGGGTCGGCGGCGTACTGGCTGGCGCATGTGCGCGAGCCGGTGCGGTTCGTCGACGGGGTGCGGTCGGCCGAGTCGCTGGGCGCGACGGTTTTCGTGGAGGTGGGTCCCGGCGCGGCCCTGACGGCATCGCTGCCTGCGTCTCTGACCGCCGAACCGGCGGCGTCGGTGATCACGATCGCCAAAGACCGCCCCGAAATCGATTCCGCACTGCACGCCGCCGGCGGCCTCTACGTCATCGGCGTAGGCATCGACTGGGCCGCGGCGTATGACGGCCTCGGCGCCCGGCGGGTCGCGTTGCCCACGTACGCCTTCCAGCGGCGCCGGTTTTGGCTCCCGGCCGAGCTGGTCGGGTCGACCGACGTGAGCACCTCGGGGCTGGCCGGGGCGGAACACGGCTTGTTGGGTGCGGTGGTGGAGCGGCCCGATTCGGGAGGGGTAGTGCTGACGGGCCGGCTGTCGACCGCCGCCCAGCCGTGGCTGACCGACCACGCGGTGGCCGGCATGGTGCTGTTTCCCGGTGCCGGCTTCGTCGAGCTGGTGCTGCGCGCCGGCGACGAGGTCGGCTGTTCGGTGATCGAGGAGTTGACGTTGTCGGCGCCGCTGGTGCTGCCGACGGCCGGCGCGGCACGCGTGCAGGTGGTGGTGGGTGCCGCCGGAGCAGCGGGGCGCCGGGCGGTATCGGTGTATTCGGCCGGCGCTCAACCGAATTCGGGCTGGCTGCTGCACGCTGAGGGCGAGTTGAGCGCTGGCCCGGCGGAGCCGGTCGCCGATCTGTCGGTGTGGCCGCCGGTAGGGGCGACGGCCGTCGACGTGACCGGGGGCTACGAGCGGTTGGCCGAGCTGGGCTACGAGTACGGCCCGGCCTTCCGCGGCCTGCGAGCGATGTGGCGGCGCGACCGGGAGATCTACGCCGAAGTCGCGGTGCCCGCCGGTGTCACGGTCGCCGGCTACGGGATACATCCGGTGCTGCTGGATGCGGCGCTGCATGCGCTGGGCATCGGCGACCCACACGCCCGGGCCGCCTTGCCGTTCTCCTGGCAGGGCGTGTGCTTGCACGCGGCCGGGGCGTCGCGGCTGCGGGTGCGGTTGGCCCCGGTGGGCGCGGGCGCGGTGGCGGTGGAGCTGGCCGATCCGGCTGGCTTACCGGTGTTGTCGGTGCGGGAGCTGGTGCTTCGGCCGGTGTCGGCCGAGCAGCTGTCGGCGGGCGCGGCCCGTACCGGCGGCGGGGGCCTGTTCCAGCCGGCCTGGTCACCGGTGCCGTTCC
Source organism: Mycobacterium sp. E2699 (assembly GCF_001666745.1). Classification (NCBI taxonomy): domain Bacteria; kingdom Bacillati; phylum Actinomycetota; class Actinomycetes; order Mycobacteriales; family Mycobacteriaceae; genus Mycobacterium; species Mycobacterium sp. E2699. The sequence goes on from NZ_LZJH01000077.1 coordinate 144,822, forward strand.
AGCCCAACGGCATCGGCGAGGCCACTGTGGTGTGGGAGCCGGGCTCGCAGAACGGCGCCGGCCTGCCGGGTTCGGTGTACGCGGCCACGCGCGAGGCGTTGGGGGTGTTGCAGTCCTGGCTGGGCGGTGACGGGCCGGGCGTGCTGGTCGTGCTGACCCGCGGGGCGGTGGCGTTCGGCGACGAGGACGTCACGGATCCCGCGGCCGCTGCGGTGTGGGGGTTGGTCCGTTCGGCGCAGGCCGAGCACCCGGGCCGGGTGGTGCTGGTGGATTCGGACGGGTCGGTCGACGTCGACGCCGTGATCGCCGGTGGCGAACCGCAGGTGGTCGTGCGCGCGGGCGAGGTGTATGCGGCGCGGTTGGTGCCGGCTGACGCCGGCTCGACGTTGGCCCTGCCGCCGGGGGAGTGGCGGTTGGCGGCCGGCGACGCGGGCACGCTGGAAGACCTGGTGGCGCGGCCCGAGCCGCGGGCGGAGGTGGCGCCCGGACACGTGCGGGTGTCGGTGGCCGCGGTCGGGGTGAACTTCCGGGATGTGTTGGTGGCGTTGGGAATGTACCCCGGCGCCGCCGAGTTGGGCGCGGAGGGCGCCGGGGTGGTCACCGAGGTGGGTCAGGGCGTGACCGCGTTGGCCGTCGGCGACGCCGTGACGGGGATCCTCGGGCTGGCGGGCTCCGAAGCGGTGGTGGACGAGCGCCTGGTGGTGCGGGTGCCGCCGGAGTGGTCGCTGGCCGAGGCGGCGGGGATGCCGGTGGTGTTCCTGACCGCGCTGTACGGGTTGTCGGATCTGGCGGGGCTGCGCGCCGGCGAGCGGGTGCTGGTCCACGCCGCCGCGGGCGGGGTCGGGATGGCCGCGGTGCAGTTGGCGCGGCACTGGGGCGCGGAGGTTTTCGCCACCGCCAGTCGCGGTAAGTGGGACACGCTGCGGGCCATGGGGTTTGATGACGACCACATCGGCGACTCGCGCACCCTCGAGTTCGAGGAGAAGTTCCGGTCCGCCACCGGCGGGGCCGGCGTTCATGTGGTGCTCAACTCGCTGGCGGGCGATTTCACCGATGCGTCCCTGCGGTTGCTGGTTCCGGGCGGGCGCTTCATCGAGATGGGCAAGACCGACCTTCGCGATCCGGCGGCGATCGCCGGGCAATATCCCGGCGTGGCGTACCGGGCGTTCGACCTGATGGAGGCCGGACCCGACCGCATCGCGGCGATGCTGGCCGAACTGGTGAGCCTGTTCGCCGCCGGCTCGCTGACGCCGTTGCCCGTCAAGGCTTTCGACGTGCGGCACGCCACGGAGGCGTACCGCTTTGTCAGCCAGGCCCGCCACACCGGCAAGGTGGTGCTCACCCTGCCCGACGGCCCGGGCGGCCTGGCCGGGGGTACGGCGCTGATCACCGGCGGTACCGGCATGGCCGGTTCGGCCCTGGCCCGTCACCTGGTCGAGCGGTATCGGGTGTCGCACCTGATGCTGGTGAGCCGCGGGGGTGAGCGGGCCGACGGCGCCGCCGAACTCGCGGCGGAGTTGCGGGAAGCCGGCGCATCGGTGTCGGTGGTGGCCTGTGACGTCGGCGACCGCGACGCGGTGGCGGGATTGCTGGCGGCGGTGCCCTCGGATCGTCCGCTGCGGGGCGTCTTCCACGCCGCGGGCGTCCTCGACGACGGGCTGATCGCCTCGCTGACCCCCGACCGGCTGGACACGGTGCTGCGGGCGAAGGTCGCCGGGGCCTGGAACCTGCACGAGCTCACCAAGGACCTGAACGTGCCCGCGTTCGTGATGTTTTCGTCCATGGCGGGCATCGTCGGGGCGCCCGGCCAGGGTAACTACGCGGCGGCCAACAGCTTCCTCGACGGGCTCGCGTCCTACCGGCGCGCGCAGGGATTGGCCGGATTGTCGGTGGCGTGGGGGCTCTGGGAAGAAGCCAGCGCCATGACGCGCCACCTCGGGGACAAGGACCGGGCCCGCATGAGCCGATCCGGGCTGGCACCGTTGTCCAGCCGGCAGGCGATGCAGCTCCTCGATGACGCGCTGGCGGCCGACCGCCCGGTGCTGGTGGCCGCGCGGCTGGACACCGCGGCGATGGGTGACGGCGCGATGCTGCCGCCGATCCTGCGCGGGCTGGCCACCCGCCGCTCGCGGCGCGTCATCGCCGATGCCGCCACGACGGCGGCCTCGACATCGGAGTTGCGTGCGCGACTGCACGGGCTCACCGCGGAACAGCGGCACCGCGAGCTCGTCGACGTGGTGTGCGGCAACGCCGCCACCGTCCTCGGCCACGCCACCGCGGACGTCAACGCCGACAGCGCTTTTCAGGACCTCGGGTTCGACTCGCTGACGGCGGTGGAACTGCGCAACCGCCTCAAGACGGCGACCGGGCTCACGATGGCGCCCACCGTCATCTTCGACCACCCGACACCGTCCGCACTGGCCGAGCACCTCGACGCCCAACTGGCCGAAACACCCGTCGACGACCGGCCCGACCGCATGGCCCGTTTCAACGACGTCGCGCGCGAACTGCAGGCGCTGATCGACCAACCGGGCTGGAGCCCCGACGAGAAAGCACGGCTGACCGCCCGGATCGAAACGCTGCTGGCCGCCTCGAGCGCCCCGGTCCCTGAGCTGGATCCCGGTGAGCTTTTCGACGACAGCCTCGACACCGCGACCGAAAGCGAGCTGTTCGCCATCCTGGACGAAGAAGTCGGGCCCTGACCCGTGCCAGCGACAGCCATCGCCGTCATCGGGCTCGCCTGCCGATTCCCGGGAGCCGGTAGCCCGGGCGACTTTTGGCGCCTGCTCCGCGACGGCGCCGAAGCCACCGCGTTGCCCGGTGACGTCGCCGAGTTCGACGCCGACTTCTTCAACGTCTCGCCGCGCGAGGCGGCCGCGATGGACCCCCGCCAGCGGCTCGCGCTCGAGCTGGCGTGGGAGGTCCTCGAAGACGCCTTCATCGTGCCGGAAACCCTGCGCGGGCAACCCGTCGCCGTGTACCTGGGCGCGATGAACGACGACTACGGCGTGCTGACGGTCGCCCAGGAAATCGATCACCACTCCTTCGCCGGGATCAGCCGGGCGATGATCGCGAACCGGATCTCTTACGCGCTGGGGCTGCGCGGCCCGAGCTTGACCGTCGACTCGGGCCAATCGTCGTCGCTGGTGGCGGTGCACCTCGCGTGTGAAAGCATCCGCACCGGCGACTCGACCCAGGCCATCGCCGGCGGCGTCCACCTCAATCTGGCCGGCGAAACCGCCCTGCTGGAAACGGAATTCGGCGCGGTGTCCGCTTCGGGTCACACCTATGCGTTCGACGCCCGCGCCGACGGCTACGTGCGAAGCGAGGGCGGCGGGCTGGTGCTCCTGAAGCCGTTGCCGGCCGCCCTCGACGACGGGGACCGGATCCGCGCGGTCATTCGCGGCAGCGCGGTCGGCAACGCCGGGCACAGCGCGGCCGCGCAGACGGTGCCGTCGGTGCCCGGTGAGGTCGACGTCATCCGGCGCGCGTTGCGGACCGCCGGCCTCGACGCCGGGCAGCTGCAGTACGTCGAGGCCCACGGCACCGGAACCGAAATCGGCGATTCGGTGGAGGCGACGGCGCTGGGCGAGGTTTTCGGCGGACGACCCCGTGATCCGCTGGGCCTGGGATCCGTGAAGACCAACATCGGTCACGCCGGCAGCGCTGCGGGCATCGCGGGTTTGCTCAAGACCGTTCTCGCGATCGAAAACGCCGCCATCCCGGCAAGTCTCAACTATGCCGGCCCCGCTCCGGGTATCGATCCGAAGAGCCTGGGGCTGCGCGTCAATTCCGCGCTGGCCCCCTGGCCGGCGGGCGAGGGACCGCGGCGGGCGGGGGTGTCCTCGTTCGGCATGGGCGGCACCAACGCGCACGTCATCGTCGAACAGGCGCCCGCGCCCCCGAAAAGCGCCGCGTGTGACCATGACTGGGCGCCGACGGCGTGGGTGCTGTCGGCCCGTTCGGAACGGGCGCTGGCCAATCAGGCCGCGCGGCTGCTGGCCCACGTGGCCGACGACACAGGGCTGGACCCCGGCGATGTGGCATGGTCGCTGGCGACGACGCGGTCGGTGTTCGAGCAACGGGCGGTGCTGGTGGGTGCCGACCGTGCGGCCCTCACGGCGGGATTGGCGGGATTGGCTTCGGGAAAGGCGCACCCCGAGGTGCTGGTGGGCCGTTCACGCGGCGCGGGCAAGACGGCGTTCGTGTTTCCCGGACAGGGCGCTCAGTACGTCGCGATGGGTGCGCAGTTGTACGGCCGGTTCCCCGCATTCGCGCGGGCTTTCGACGAGGCCGCCGAGGCGTTGGACGAGCACCTGCGGCTGCCGCTGCGCGGTGTGATGTGGGGAGACGACGCAAAGCTGTTGGACAACACCGAATTCGCCCAGCCGGCGTTGTTCGCCATCGAGCATGCGCTGGCGGAATTGTTGGGGGACTGGGGTGTCGTCCCCGATGTGGTGATGGGCCATTCGGTGGGCGAGATCGCCGCGGCGCACCTGGCGGGGGTGTTGTCGCTCGCCGACGCGGCCAAGCTGGTGGCCGCCCGCGGCCGGCTGATGGCCGGGCTGCCCGCCGGCGGTGTGATGATCGCGGTCTCGGCCGGCGAGGCGGACGTGACCCCCTTGCTGACCGACGGACTGGCGATCGCGGCGGTCAACGGCCCGGACGCGGTGGTGATCTCGGGCGCGCACGCCCCGGCCGGCGCGGTCGCGGACACCCTGGCACGGCGGGGCAGGCGAGTGCATCGGCTGGCGGTCTCGCACGCGTTTCACTCGCCCCTGATGGAGCCGATGATCGATGAATTCGCCGCCGTGGTGGCCGATCTGTCGTCGGCCAAGTCACGAATTCCGTTGGTGTCCAACGTGTCCGGAGAGTTCGCGGGGCCTGGATATGGGTCGGCGCACTACTGGATTGAGCATGTGCGCAATCCGGTGCGTTTCGCCGATGGGGTACGCGCGGCCGAGTCGCGGGGTGCCGCCGTGTTCGTCGAGGTCGGTCCCGGCGGCGGCCTCGGCGCCGCGGTGGAGCAATCCCTGATCACCGAGCATCCCGTGGCGGTGGTCACGCTCGCCAAAGACCGCCCGGAAGCCGAAGCGCTGCTCACCGCGGGCGGCCGGCTGTTCACCGCCGGCGTGGCGGTGCGGTGGGGCGCCGCGCTGCGGCGCGGCCAGCGCGTACCGCTGCCGACCTACGGCTTTGCGCGCCAACGGTTCTGGTTGGGCGCCCGCACGGACAAGCCATCGCCGGTGGCGTCCAGGCCGGCCGAATTGGCCGAACGCCTGCGCCGGGTGCCGCGCCACGAGCAGCGCCGCGAACTGGTCGAACTCGTGTGCGGGCACGCGGCGCGCGTGCTGGGACATTCCGATAGCCGCGCCGTCGACGCCGAACGCGCATTCCAAGACCTCGGGTTCGATTCCCTGACCGGGGTCGAATTGCGCAACCGCCTCAAAGCGGACACGGGGCTGGCACTGTCGCGCACCCTGGTTTTCGATTATCCAAACCCGGCGGTATTGGCCGAGCACCTCGCTCAACAACTGCTGGGCGACGGCGCAGACTCCGATGACGAAAAGTTCTGGGCCGCGCTGCGAAAGATTCCGCTCGGTGAACTGCGCAGGACGGGGCTGCTCGACAAGTTATTGCTGTTGGCCGGCGATCCGGAGAAATCGCTTGCGGATTCCGCGGTTGCCGATGACACGATCGACTCGCTGAGCCCCGAAGCGCTGGTCGCGATGGCACTCGACACCGACGAAACCGGTGGCGTTTGAATGATGAAACACCCGCCGGCGGAATTGATCGAAAAACGTGGCCGGCGCGCGCAATTAGACAGATGTTGAATATCAACCAGATTGCGATGTCGCGTGGAAGCTTTTAAGCTTTTCGACGGTGCCGAGGAATCTCAGCCACCGATGCGTGGGTCTTCATCGGGTCGCGACCTAAAAGGGTAATGAGCATGAGCGTTATCGCGGGCGTCTTCGGCGCGCTGCCGCCGCATCGGTATAGCCAAAGCGAGATCACCGACCAATTCGTCGAGTTTCCCGGATTGAAGGAACACGAGGAGATCGTTCGGCGTCTGCACGCGGCCGCGAAGGTCAACAGCCGCCATTTCGTCCTGCCGTTGGAGCGCTACCCGACGCTGACCGAGTTCGGCGAAGCCAACGAGATCTTCATCGACGCCGCCGTGGACCTGGGCTGCGAGGCGCTGCTGGGGGCGCTGGACGAGGCCGGACTGGAAGTCGGAGACATCGACCTGATCGTCACCACCACCGTCACGGGCGTCGCGGTGCCGTCGCTGGACGCCCGGATCGCCGGACGGCTCGGCCTGAAACCGGACGTGCGCCGGATGCCGCTGTTCGGCCTGGGCTGCGTGGCCGGTGCCGCCGGGGTGGCCAGGCTGCACGACTACCTGCGGGGCGATCCCGACGGCGTGGCGGTGCTGGTCTCGGTCGAGCTCTGCTCGCTGACCTACCCGGCCGTCAAGCCGACCGTGTCCGGCCTGGTCGGCAGCGCGCTCTTCGGCGACGGCGCGGCGGCGGTGGTGGCCGTCGGCGAACGCCGCGCCGCGCAGGTTCGGGCCGGTGGTCCGGACATCATCGACTCGCGCAGCCGCCTCTACCCCGAATCGCTGCACATCATGGGCTGGAACGTCAATTCCTCGGGGCTCCAGCTGGTCCTGTCGCCCGAGCTGACGAAGGTCATCGACCGCTACCTGGCCGACGACGTCAAAGGGTTCCTCGCCACGCACGGGCTGACCAAGGACGACATCGGCGCCTGGGTGAGCCATCCGGGCGGTCCCAAGGTGATCGACGCCATCAGCAGGAACCTCGAGCTCGGCCCCGACGCGCTGGAGCTGACCTGGCGCTCGCTGGGTGAGATCGCCAACCTGTCGTCGGCCTCGGTGCTGCATGTCCTGCGCGACACCATCGCCAAGCCGCCGCCCAGCGGCAGCCCCGGACTGATGCTGGCGATGGGTCCCGGATTCTGCTCCGAATTGGTGCTACTGCGCTGGCACTAGATCGATGGTGGCTTCCCGCCGCGCCCGGCGGCGCCGCGCTTGCGATCAGCCACTAGATCGATTGGTGGCTTCCCGCCGCGCCCGGCGGCGCCGCGCTTGCGATCAGCCACGAGATCGATTGGTGGCTTCCCGCCGCGCCCGGCTACGAGTCCAGGAACCGCTGAACGACCTCGGTCAGGATCCGGCCGCCGCGGGTGTTGAGATGAACGCCGTCGATGTGAAACTCCCACCCGTTCATTCGCGAAATCTCGTCGAAGCTGCGCCGTAGGATCGTCTCCCGGACCAGGTAGTCGCGGTATAACGACCCGAAGGAAAACCGGGTGAACGGCTTCGCCGTCCCCGCGCGGTCCAGCTCTTCGACGAACGCCTCATGGAAGGCGATGTAGTCCGTCCCCTCGCGCGACGAGACGTCCCGGATGACGTCCGCGTAGGCGGCGAACAGCTCGTTCAGCCGGGACTGGACCGGATCCACCGAATGGGGGTCTTCGCCCACCGGCGCGAGGGAGCTCAGCGCGATCCTCGCCTCGGTCTCGCGCCGCAGCCTGCGGGTGATCAGGTGCAGGTTGTCCCGGAATCGCTGCACCGTGGGCTCGTGCGGCAGCCCCTTCCAGACCCGCACTCCCCTGCGGAAATTCGGAAAGACGCTCGCCAGGATGTCGTTCGTGCCGATCAGGACGATGACCCGATCGGGCCGGATGTCGATCACGCGGGGCAGACGCCGCACAACGTCGAAGGACAGGTCGCCGCCCACCCCGAGGTTGACGAACCGGAACCGGCTGTTCTGCGGCCGGCGCGCCAGTTCGGGGATCCACGGGTAGGTCCCCTTGGACGCGGTGGTGCTGGACCCGACGCACGCCACCGTCTCTGAGCCGTCCCGGCCGGAATTCACGGTTCGATTATTCGAGTAGCTCCGAGAGCTCCAGCCAGCGGCTCTCGGTGGCGGCGACCTCCCGTTCCAGGCCGCGCAATTCTCCCGTGAGCCGCGTCAGGCCGACGTGGTCGGACTGGTCGTGGTCGGCGAGCTCGTGGTGTTTGGCCGCGATCCGCTCGGCCAGCCGCGTCAGCTGGCGGTCGACGGCGGCCAGCTCCTTCTCGGCGGTGCGTCGCCGCGCCCCCGACATGGCTGCGGGAGCGGGCTCGCCCCGCGGGCGCTCGGGAGCGACCGGACGGTGCGCCGCCAGCCGCAGGTACTCGTCGATCCCGCCCGGCAGGTGCCGCAGCCGGCCGTCGAGGATCGCGTACTGCTGATCGGTGACCCGCTCGAGCAGGTAGCGGTCGTGCGAGACGACGATCAGGGTGCCCGGCCACGAGTCGAGCAGGTCCTCCACGGCGGTCAGCATGTCGGTGTCGACGTCGTTGGTGGGCTCGTCGAGGAGCAGCACGTTTGGCTCGGCAAGCAGTGTGAGCATCAGCTGCAGCCGCCGGCGCTGACCTCCGGACAGGTCGCCGACGCGCGCGGACAGCTGGCCGCGCCCGAACCCGAGCCGCTCCAGCAGCTGGGCCGGCGTCACCTCGCGGCCGTCGACCTCGTAGCCGCCGCGCAGCCCGCCCAGCACGTCGGCGATCCGGTCGCCGGCGAGCGCGGCCAGCTCCTCGCCCCGCTGGTCCAGCACGGCCAGCCGAACCGTCTTGCCGCGCTTGACGCGCCCGGTGTCCGGCGTGACGGTTCCGGCGATCAGCCCCAGCAGCGTCGACTTGCCGGCGCCGTTGGCCCCGACGATCCCGGTGCGTTCGCCCGGCGCGATCCGCCATTCGACGTCGCGCAGCACGGGCCGGCCGCCAAACGAGACCGACACGTCGAGCAGGTCGATGACATCCTTGCCGAGCCGCGCCGTCGCCAGCTTGGCCAGCTCGACGGTGTTGCGCAGCGGCGGCACGTCGGCGATCAGCTGGTTGGCGGCCTCGATCCGGAACCTGGGCTTGGAGGTGCGCGCCGGCGGTCCCCGGCGCAGCCACGCCAGCTCCTTGCGCATCAGGTTCTGCCGCTTGGCCTCGGTGGCGGCGGCCACCCGGTCGCGCTCGACGCGCTGCAGCACGTAGGCGGCGTAGCCGCCCTCGAACGGCTCGACGATCCCGTCGTGCACCTCCCACGTCGTGGTCGCGACCTCGTCGAGGAACCAGCGGTCGTGCGTCACCAGCAACAGCCCGCCGGTGTTGCGCGCCCAGCGGTCCCGCAGGTGGCCGGCCAGCCAGGTGATGCCCTCGATGTCCAGGTGGTTGGTGGGCTCGTCGAGGGCGATCACGTCCCACTCGCCGATCAGCAGCCGGGCCAGCTGGACGCGGCGACGCTGCCCGCCGGACAGCGTGTCGACCGTGGCCTCCCACGCGATGTCGGACACCAGCCCGCCGACCACGTCGCGCACCCGCGCGTCACCCGCCCACTGGTGCTCGGGCGCCCCGCCGACCAGCGTCCAGCCCACGGTGTGCCCGGGGTCGAGGGTGTCGGCCTGGCTCAGCGCGCTGACCCGCAGCCCGCTGCGGCGGGTGACCCGGCCGGCGTCGGGCGGCAACTGGCCGGTCAGCAGGCCCAACAGGCTGGATTTGCCGTCGCCGTTGCGCCCGACGATGCCGATGCGCGCGCCGTCGTCGACGCCCAGGGTGACCGACTCGAACACCAGCTGATTCGGGTATTCCAGGCGTACGCCCTCGGCTCCCAGTAGGTGCGCCACCCGGCAATTATTGGAGGGTCAGCAGCGCGTGGTCGACGTGGGTTCGGGTGTCGGGCGAGGCCTTGCCCGCCACGGCGTCCAGGAAGCGGGTGGCGAGGTCCCGAACCTTCAGGTTGGTCTCCTGCGAACGCCAGACCAGGATGTCGAACGCGCGCTCCGCGGAGATGCCGTAGGCGGCCATGAGCACGCCCTTCGCCTGTTCGATCCGGGCGCGGGCGTCGGCCACCGCCTCCAGGACGTTGGTGATGTCGGTGTGCAGCGAGTCCGTGACGTCGACGTAGAAACCCGAGGTGCCGGCCAGCGCGCCCTTGTCGTCGACCATCCGGTCACCCGCGACGACGACGCAGCGGGTCTGTCCGGCGGTGTCGATGATCCGGTGCCGGCTGCTGAACGGCTTGCCCTTGAGCACGTGGTCCAGGACGGCCGCGACGCGCTCCCGGTCCTCGGGGTGCTTGTGCTGCAACAACAATTCCGTAGTGGGCTCGACCTGTCCCGGCTCGTAGCCGTGCATGCGCGCGACGGCGTCCGACCATTCCCAGCGCTGGCCGTCGAGGAAGAACCGGAACCGGCCCACGCGCTGCGGCTCGCCCAACCCCAGCACCATGTCGACCGCGCCCAGCTCCTGTTCCTCGACCACATCGGACATGAGTGCCTCGGAGGGTGCCGCGCGCTCGGCCTCCCCGTTGCGACGCTCGGCCGTCTCATCGTCGAAGTTCACACTCATCGCCTGTCTCCCCGGACTGCCTTGATGCTTGTTGCATATCAATGCCCGTTTTCAGGCAGCTTCATGCACGGGTTTACGACGCGCGGCGGCTCCTCAGCCGACCCGGTACTCCTCGGCGTCGCGGTGTTTGAACTCCAGCCCCAGGCCGGGCCGGTGCTGATCGGGCCGCAGCGCCCCGCCGTCGGGCGGCAGGGCCCCGTCGAAGAGCATGTGCTCGATGCGGTGGTGGTCGTGGAAGTACTCCAGGTGCCGCAGGTTGGGAATCGCGGCGGCGATGTGGGCATGCAGGTTGGGCGCGCAGTGCCCCGAAACGTCGACGTTGTGCGCGGCGGCGACGGCCGCGGCCCGCAGCCAGTCGGTGATGCCGCCGCAACGGGTGACGTCGATCTGCAGGCAGTCCACCGCCTCGGCGGACAGCATGCGGCGGAAATAGTTCAGGTCGTAGCCGTATTCGCCGGCGGTGACATCCGGGGTCACCTGGTCGCGCACCTCCCGCAGCCCGGCGAGGTCGTCGGACGACACGGGCTCTTCGAACCAGGTCACGTCGTGGTCGGCCATGGCGTGGGCGACCCGGATCGCCTGCTTGCGGCGGTAGCCGCCGTTGGCGTCGACGTACAGTTCGGTGTCGGGGCCGATCACCTTGCGCGCCAGCGCGATTCGGTCGAGGTCTCGGCGCTCGTCGGAACCCGACGACTCACCGATCTTGATCTTCACGCGGGGGATCTTCCACGTGTCGACCCAGCGCTCCAGTTGGGTGCGGGTCTCGCGCTCGTCGTAGGTGGTGAAGCCGCCGCTGCCGTAGATCGGCACGTCCGGGCGCGCCACGCCGAGCAGGCGGCACACCGGGAGTTCGAGGAGCTTTCCCTTGAGGTCCCACAGCGCGGTGTCGACCGCCGAGATCGCGCAGGAGACCAGGCCCGGGCGGCCGCTGTTGCGGATCGCCCGGACCATCGACTCCCAGGCGCCGGGGATGTCGAGGGCGCTGTGTCCCTTGACCGCGCCGGCGAGCGGCCCGGTGATCAGCTCGCGGCAGGCGCCGGCGGCATAGGTGTAGCCCAGCCCGCGGCGGCCGCCCGCGACCACCTCGGCCAGGACCAGCGTGGTCGAAGACCACGCGAACGTGCCGTCGGCTTCCGGTGCGTCGGTGGGGATTTCGTACGCCTGCGCCGTGACCTCGTCGATGCAGGCGTCGCCCCGCGTGCTTGGTGACATGACGGGCTCCTCAGGTTTTCAGGGCGGCGCGAACGTCGCCGGGCATCGTGTACCGCGCGACGGCTTCGGCGATGCGGTGCCGAAGCCGGACGAGGGTGGCCAGCGCGTCGCCGGTCGGGCCGTCCGCCACCGCGGGCGTCCGACGCGCCTGGGCGGCGCCGGCGACGGCGAACAGGCCGGCGGTCGCGGCGCTCAGCAGCGTCAACCGTCGCGACCCGCGGTCAACCGCCGCCCAGAGGAGCATCGTGGCCGCGTGCACGAAGTCGACCTCGGCGCCCAGCGCCACGCTCACCGCGTCGGGCCGGATGTCGGTGACCGCGGCCTGGGTCAGCAGCCGCGCCCCCAGGACGCGGGTCACCGCGCGCTCGCGGGTGGTTGCCGTCTTGCCGGATGCGAGTCGCAGCAGCGGAGTCGGGGCCGCGAGGAGCGCCAACCCGTAGACGATTCGCGCCCAGGCCGTCATCGCGCCCGCCGCAGCGCCAGCAGCGCACCCAGCCCGAGCCCCAGCGCACCGGTGCCGCCGGCGAGCGGATGCTGGGACAACCACACCTGCGGGCTGTGGGAGTGCGACTTGCCGTCGAACTCGCCGTGCGCGCCGTGGTCGCTGCCGGGCTCCTGATCGACCGGCTGCCAAAGATTGTGCGGCTGTTGGCCGTTCACCCGCTCGTGGGTCTGCTGAGAGTCGAATCCGGTGCGGCCGAGGTAGCGATCGAGGAGCGGCGCGACGAACTTCTGCGCGAGGAGGGTGACCGCGGTGCTGTCACCGACCCAATACTGTTTGCGCCCGGGATGATCCGCGGCGTACACGACGCCCCGGGCCGCGACCTCCGGCTGGTAGATCGGCGGCACCGGCTGCGGATGCCGGGGCAGCCGGGACAGCACCCAGGAGAACTGCGGGGTGTTGACCGCCGGCATCTGCACGACGGTGATCCGCACGTTCGAGCCCTCGTGCAGCAGCTCGCAGCGCACCGATTCGGTGAACCCGTTGGTGGCGTGCTTGGCGCCGCAGTAGGCCGACTGCAGGGGGATGGACCGCTCGCTGAGCGCGGAGCCGACCTGCACGATGGTGCCGCGGTCGCGCGGGCGCATCTTGGCCAGCGCCGCCATGGTGCCGTGCACGTAGCCCAGGTAGGTCACCTCGGTCACACGCTTGAATTCCTCGGCGGAGATCTCCCAGAACGGCGCGAACACGGAGGTGAACGCGACGTTGACCCAGGTGTCGATGGGGCCGAAGGCGGATTCGGCCTCGTCGGCGGCGGCCTCGACGGCCGAGTAGTCGGCCACGTCGGTCGGGAGGGCCAGCGCCTTGCCGCCGCCGGCCTCGACGTCGCGGGCCGCGCCTTCCAGCCCGGCCGCGCCGCGGGCGAGCAGGGTGACATTGGCGCCGCGCTGTCCGAACAACTGGGCGGTGGCGCGGCCGATGCCGGCGCTGGCCCCGGTGATCACCACGTTCTGTGTCATAGCGTCTGCCTTTCGTCTCGGCGGGTCAGTCGTGATGGATGGCGTCCTCGGCGAGGGTGGCCGTGCATTCGAGGAGCAGGGCGTGCGCGAACGCCTGCGGCAGGTTGCCGCGCAGCTGCCGCTGCCTGACGTCGTATTCCTCGCAGAACAGCCCCGGCGGCCCGCAGGCGGCGCGGTTGCGTTCGAACCAGCGCATCGCGCAGTGGGCATGGCCCAGTTGGTGTTCCGCCAGGGCCATCATGAATCCGCAGAGTAGGAACGCTCCTTCGGCATCGCCGAGGTCGCGCTCGTCGTGCCGGAAGCGGTACACGAACCCGTCGTGGGTGAGTTGTGCGCGGACGGCGTCCAGTGTGGCGCGGGTGCGCGGGTCGTCGGCCGGCAGGGCGCCCCGCACCGGGGGCAGCAGCAGCGACGCGTCGACGCCCGAAATCCCGGGGCTGCGTTGCCAGTAGCCGTCCTGCGGGTGCAGGCTCTTGGCCGCGGTGTCGGCGAGGATGGCGTCGGCCAGCGAGGCGGAGGAGGAGACCTCCGTGCCGCCGCCGGCCACCTTGGCGATGGCGCGCAGCCCGGCCACACAGGCCAGGCGCGACTGCGTCCAGTACTCGTCTTGGAGTTCCCAGATCCCCGCATCCGGTTCGCCCCAACGCTTTTCGATCGCGGCGATCGCCATCTGGGCGGCGCGCCAGCCGTCCGCATCGAGCCGGTCGGCGGCGGCGGCCCTGGCCAGCAGCTGCAGCGACTCGCCGAAGACGTCGAGTTGGAACTGCTGGTTGACCCAATTGCCGATCTTGTCCGTGCCGCCCGGGTAGCCGGGCAGGTCGAGCGTTTCTTCGCTGGGAACCGGGGCGCCGCTGACGGTGTAGGCGGGCTTGAGCTTCGGGCCCTCGTCGAGCAGCCGGCCACCGACGAACTCGACGGCCCGGTCGAGCAGCTCGGTTGCCCCCACGGCCGCCGCGGCCATGCCGGCGTACACCTGGTCGCGGATCCAGCCGTAGCGGTAGTCGTAGTTCTGGTTGGTGTGCGCGCGTTCGGGCAGGCTCATCGTCGCTGCGGCGACCATGCCGCCGCCGCTGCTGGTCAGCCCGCGCAGCACCGCGTAGGAATGCCGCCCGTCGCGAGGGGCGATGGTGCAATTGAGCTCGGGCATGCTGCGCTGCCAGGCGGCCGCGGTGGCGTCCCAGGTGGTGTCGGGGTCGGGTGGCCGGTCGGGCAGTTCGTGCTCGGACAACTCCAGCACGAGGTCGTGGTGCCGGCCCTCGTCGATGGTGATCTCGCACGCGAGCAGCTCATTGCGGTCGCGGGAGCAACGCGCGGCGCGCGCGTCGTCGCCGCCCGCCCACCGCCAGCGCAGCCGCCCCGATCGGCCGCTCCATATGCCGTCGTCGAGGCTGAGCTTCCCCGCGCCGTGTCGGCCGAATTCCGCGCTCGGCCGCAACAGCACGCGCACGCGCCCGGTCCCCTGGCAGCCCATCAGCCGACGCAGCAGCACCACCCGATCGGGGTCGCCCGGAAAGGCCAGCGCCTCGCGGCATTCCACGATGCCGTCGCGGGTGATCCAGCGGTTGCGCCAGATCAGGCTGCCCGGCTCGTAGTAGCCGCCCCACACGTGCCGCGGATCGGTCGGGGTGATCGCGTACACCCCGTCGCCGCCGATGAGGTTGGAGAAGACGGCGTCGGAGTCCCAGCGCGGCGCGCACAGCCACGCGACGTCGCCCTGGGGACCGACCAACGCGCCCCGTTCGCCGTCGGCCAGCAGCGCGTACTCGCGCAGCACCCGCGGGGAAAACTCCGCATCGACGACGGTGGTCCGCTCAGCCACGGGCCGCCGCCTCGGACCGCACCGGACGGCTGCCACCGGGCGCCCCGGCGCTGATCTTTCCGGTTGCCATGCGCTCGGCCAGCCGCGAGGCCAGCGCCATGATGGTCAGCGCCGGGTTTGCCGAGCCCTGAGTCGGGCAGACCGAGCCGTCGGCGAGGAACAGGTTCGGCACGCCCCACACCCGGTGGTCGGAGTCGACCACCGAATTCTCCGGGCCGGTGCCCATCCGCGCGCCGCCGATCAGGTGGGCGAAGCGCTCGATGGTGAGCACGTCCTGCGCGTCGGCGGCGTGCAGGATGTCGCCGATCACCTTGGTGGAGTAGGCCATGTTGGCCCTGTCGTTGTCGCAGAGCGAGTAGTCGAAACGGGCCACCGGGATGCCGTACGGGTCTCTGGCCTCGGCCCCAGAGGCCAGGGTGACCCGGTTGTCCGGCCGCGGCAGCAGCTCGTTGAGCACCCCGATGGTCGCCCAGTGGTTGTAGTCGCGCATGTACTCGCGCAGCGCGCGGCCCCAGTGCCCGTCGGCCATCACGTGTTCGGCCCAGCCGATGGGCATCGGCGACACGGTCTGGATGGAAAAGCCGCGGGCGAAACCGCGATCGGGGTCGGTCTCGTAGAACTGTTCGGAGGACACCTCGGGGGGAGGCGCCTTGTACATCCGAACCTCCTCGGACCAGCGGCCCGCGGACTGGGTGGCGCCCTGCACCATCACGTAGCGCCCGACCTGATCGTCGTTGTTGCCCAGCCCGTTCGGGAAGCGGTCGCTGACCGAGTTGAGCAGCAGGCGCGGTGTTTCGATCGAATACCCTGCCACGGCAACGGCTTTGGCGCGTTGCAGGCGTTCGGTACCGCCCACCTCGTCGTAGTAGACCACGCCCCGTGCGGCGCCGCTGTCGTCGAGTTCGACGCGGGCGGCCATGCAGTTGGCGCGGATCTCCACGCCGTGGGCCAGCGCGTCGGGCAGGTGCGTGACGTACGGGCTGGCCTTGGCGTTGACCTTGCAGCCTTGCAGGCAGTAGCCGCGGTAGATGCAGTGCGGCCGGTTGCCGAAGGTTCCGTTGACGATGCCGACGGGCCCGACGCGCATCTCGATGCCGAGCTTCATCGCGCCGCGCCACAGCTTGGCGGCCGCCCCCGAAATGGGATGCGGGGCAAAGGAATAGCGGTGCTTATGGCCCCATGGCCAGTCCTGGCCGGCGACCGGCAACTCGAGCTCGACGCGCTCGTAGTGGGGCAGCACGTCTTCGTAGCGGATGGGCCAGTCCGCCCCGATCCCGTCGAGGGTGCGGGTCGCGAAGTCGCTGGGGTGAAACCGCGGGCAGTAGCCGGCATAGTGCACCATCGATCCGCCGACCCCGCGCCCGGAGTTGTTCTTGCCCAGCTCGATCGGGTCGTCGCCGCCGATGATGCGCTTCTGCGTCCAATACAGGGAATGGGAGCCGGCCTCGTCGGACACCCAGTCCTCGTCGGGGTGCCAGAACGGGCCGGCCTCGAGGATCACGATCCGCCACCCGGCGCGGGCCAGCCGTTGCGCCAGCACCGAGCCGCCCGCGCCGGCGCCGACGACGACCAGGTCCACCTCGTCGTCGTCACGGAAGCGCCGCATGGTCGTCTCGCCGGGCAGGTCGCGGGAGTGCACGTCGAGCAGGAACCGCGAATCGTTGTCCTTCGGGCCGACCGCACCCTTGAGCAGGCCGCGCAGGAAGTCACCCATCAGATCTCGCCCTTCTGCACGACTTCGACGGGATCCTCGTCGGTGGCGCCGCGGGTCTCGAACGGTTCACGCGCCGATGCCGGGCCGGTGGCGCCGCCGAGGCGCATGAAGCCGCGCGGGTAGGCCGGGCCCCCGAAGCCGATCTCGTTCCACGCCCACGGGTGGGAGTAGAAGCCCGACAGCGTCATTCGCATGCACACCGACCAGGCGCGCTTGACGTTCAGGCGCTCCCAGGCCCCGCCCTCCAGCTCGCCCTGCGAGAACTGGTCGATGATCGCCTCGCGGGCGGCGGGCTCGGCCTCGGCGAACGCCCTGCCGTGGCGGCGCAGCGCGGTCTCGTCGAGGGCGCGCAGCACCAGCCGCCAGGTGTCGCGGTCGTCGGGCATGTCGGCGTACTGGTAGCCGTCGAGGCGCCCGTCGGCGAGCTTGGAGTCGACCGACTCGGCCACCGGCACCCGCGGCTTGGTGTCCTGCGCCAGCACGGTGTCACAGAACGCCCGCAGGCAGGGCTCCTCCTCCGGGGTGAAAAAGCGCAGCGGGCCGGGCGGTTCCAGCCGGGCCAGCACCACCTTCCTGGTGGCGTCGTCCCACGAGTCGGCGGTTTCCAGCACGTCGAAATCGGGGTAGCGCCCGATCATTTGGGGCGTGGTGCCGCGGCGCTGTTTGGGAAGCCAGGACGGGTGCGGGGGCTGGCGATCGGCCCGCAGGTTGGGCAGGTGGTCGGGGCGGGAGGTGTCGGCCATCATGACAACCCCCGACTATCGCCGGAACCGTTCGCGGCGCAGGAGCGAGGCGAGCAGCCCCATCCCGCCGACCATGCACATCAACCCGGGCGCCGCGATCGGCGGGCCCATCGGCACGTTGTAGGAGGCGTTCTTCCAGCCGCCCGGCTTGCGGGCGACCCCGCGCGCGTGCAGGTACTCGCCCATCAGGCCGTTGGCCGTGTAGATGCCGGCGGTGATCGGCAGCCACAGCTTGGCCCAGCGCCGTGAGAACACCCCGCCGATCCCGGCGACCACCACCGGCGGGGTGACCACGATCGGGCTCCACATCCACTTGTTGCCGAAGCTGGCCTTGTAGTGCTCGAAATAGATTTCCGCGGTCGTGACGACGGCCGCCATCGCCGTCAGGCCGGACAGCGAGCGTTCGAAGCGACCGTGCGCGACGTCGTACAGGGCCCGCTCGGCCAGATGTTCGGCCTCGCCGGCTTTGCGCCGTCCGCCGTTGCCTAGCAACAACATTTGGATTCCCTTTCCTGGCGTCCAGCGGGCAGCAGCGGGCCCGCGTGAATTGATTGGCGAATTGCGGGGTGCCCGGCCGGCCGCCGGCGACCGCCGGTCAGAAAACTCGCGGATCGGGCCATCGTCGTGCTCATCAGGCCACCTCACTCCCGCACGGAAACACGCTCCAGCGGCCACCCCGACGACACCGGTTCAAAACGAGTCGAGATGACTGCCCAGAGAACTGGCTAAGCGCCCAGCTGCGTGTTTCAACCGAGGTGGTCCTGACGGCATGCGGGCACGCGTCGCGAACCATGCGCTTCGGTTAAATACCCGGATTCACGTCCGCTAATCATCGAATTCGGTCCGGTGTAGGCGTCGCGCGTATCACCATGGGAGGCAACGCAAGTCGTCGCCGCCGGGTAGGCGCCGCCGGTCCGCCGGGACGGAATCGTCGGGCCGGACGCGTTTCAGTCGCGCCATCCCCGTCAATCCTGCGGCCAGAAAGGGACTGGGGCACAGTGAGCGCAGACAACGGACTCCAGGCCGGACCCGACCTCCGGGTATGGGATGACGTGGACGCCTTCCGCACCGGACAACGAGCCGAGCACGCGCGGCTACTGGCCAGGGCGGCGCAGCGATCCGCGGCCAAAAGCTTGGACAGGTCCGCGGACAGCCACGAGCGAACCGCGAACGCCTACGACGAGGCGGCCGAACACGACAATCCCGCAAGCGATGAGTACCGCGAACACGCGGCCGTCCATCGCGAGTTCGCGCGCGAAGATCGCCGGATGGCGGAGCGGCTGCGCCGGATGGCCGACATCGGACCGATGGATTTCGTGGTGCTGTAAAGCCCCGCCGGGCGCCCCCAAAATTGACGGCCCCGACGAATTCCGCGGGCGCACCCGAGCGCACGGGGCCGGGAGCGGGGGACGCTCCGGCAAACCGCCTGACCAAAACCGCCGGCCGCGCAGATGTGCCATGATGGCGGAGCTGTCAAGAGTCAGGGAGCAGCGGTGGATCTCAATTTTTCGGTGGTCACGCGGCCGGTCGGGCGTCTGGTGGCCACGGCACAAAACGGGCTCGAGGTCTTGCGCCTGGGGGGGTTGGAAACCGGAAGCGTCCCGTCGCCGTCCCAGATCGTCGAGAGCGTCCCGATGTACAAGCTGCGCCGGTATTTCCCGCCGGACAGCCGGCCCGGGCATGCGCCGGTGGGGGCGCCCGTGCTGATGGTGCACCCGATGATGATGTCGGCCGACATGTGGGACGTCACCCGCGAAGACGGGGCGGTGGGGATCCTGCACGCCGCCGGGCTCGATCCGTGGGTCATCGACTTCGGCTCTCCCGACAAGGTGGAAGGCGGCATGCGCCGCAACCTGGCCGACCACATCGTCGCGCTCAGCCAGGCGATCGACACGGTCAGGGACGTGGCGGGCAGCGACGTGCATTTGGTCGGCTATTCGCAGGGCGGAATGTTCTGCTACCAGGCCGCTGCGTACCGGCGTTCGAAGAACATCGCCAGCATCGTCGCGTTCGGCTCGCCGGTGGACACCCTGGCCGCGTTGCCGATGGGCATTCCGCCGAACTTCGCCGCGCCCGCGGCAAACTTCATGGCCGATCACGTCTTCAGCCGACTCGACATCCCGGGCTGGTTGGCGCGCGCCGGTTTTCAGATGCTCGACCCGCTCAAGACGGCCAAGGCCCGGGTCGACTTCGTGCGCCAGCTGCACGACCGCGAGGCGCTGCTGCCGCGCGAACAACAGCGCAGGTTCCTCGAGCGCGAGGGCTGGATCGCGTGGTCGGGCCCGGCGATCTCGGAACTGCTCAAGCAGTTCATCGCGCACAACCGCATGATGACCGGCGGCTTCGCCATCAACGGACAAATGGTCACGCTCACCGACATCACCTGCCCGGTGCTGGCCTTCGTCGGCGAGGTGGACGACATCGGGCAGCCGGCCTCGGTGCGCGGGATCCGGCGGGCGGCGCCCGACGCCGAAGTCTACGAATGCCTGGTCCGCACAGGACATTTCGGTCTCGTCGTGGGATCCAAGGCGGCGCGGGAGAGCTGGCCCACCGTCGCGGCGTGGGTGCAGTGGCTGTCGACCGGCGGGGACAAGCCCACCGGCATCGACCTGATGGCCGATCAGCCGATCGACCACACCGACAGCGGCGTCGCGTTGAGCTCCCGGATCGCGCACGGCCTCGGGGAGGTCTCCGAGGCGGCGATGGGCGCGGTGCGCGGCACGGCGAACGCCGTCGTCGCCGCGAACAAGTCGATGCGCACCCTGGCCGTGGAGACGGTCCGGACGCTGCCGCGACTGGTCCGGCTGGGACAGATCAACGACCACACCCGCATCTCGCTGGGCCGCATCATCGAGGAGCAGGCGCACGACGCCCCGCAGGGCGAGTTCCTGTTGTTCGACGGCCGCGTGCATACCTATGAGGCCGTCAACCGCCGGGTGAACAACGTCGTCCGCGGGCTGATCGAGGTCGGGGTGCGGCAGGGCGACCGCGTCGGTGTGCTGATGGAGACGCGGCCCAGCGCGCTGGTCGCCATCGCGGCGCTGTCCCGGCTCGGTGCCGTCGCCGTGGTGATGCGCCCCGACGCCGACCTGGTCGCCTCGGTCCGCCTCGGGGGCGTGACCGAGATCCTGACCGACCCCACCAACCTCGACGCGGCGCGCGACCTGCCCGGGCAGATCCTGGTGCTCGGCGGCGGCGAGTCGCGAGACCTGCACCTGCCCCACGACTCCGACGTCATCGACATGGAGAAAATCGACCCCGACGCCGTCGAGCTGCCCGCCTGGTACCGGCCCAACCCCGGGTTGGCCCGCGACCTGGCGTTCATCGCGTTCAACGCGGCCGGCGGCGAGCTGGTCGCCAAGCAGATCACCAACTACCGGTGGGCAGTGTCGGCCTTCGGGACGGCCTCGACCGCCGCCCTGGACCGCCGCGACACCGTGTACTGCCTGACGCCGCTGCACCACGAGTCGGCGCTGCTGGTCAGCCTGGGCGGCGCGGTCGTCGGCGGCACCCGCATCGCGCTGTCGCGCGGCCTGCAGCCCGACCGGTTCGTGCAGGAGGTGCGGCAGTACGGCGTGACGGTGGTGTCCTACACCTGGGCCATGCTGCGCGACGTCGTCGACGATCCCGCGTTCGTGTTGCACGGCAACCACCCGGTTCGCCTGTTCATCGGGTCCGGCATGCCGACCGGGCTGTGGGCGCGCGTCGTCGACGCCTTCGCCCCGGCCCGCGTCGTGGAGTTCTTCGCCACCACCGACGGGCAGGCCGTGCTGGCCAACGTGTCAGGCGCCAAGATCGGCAGCAAGGGCCGGCCGTTGCCGGGCGCCGGCCGCATCGAACTCGGCGCCTACGACGCCGAGCACGACCTGATCCTGGAGGACGACCGCGGCTTCGTCCAGGTCGCCGCACCCAACCAGGTCGGGGTGCTGCTCGCGCAGTCCAACGGGCCGATCGACCCGAGTGCCTCGGTCAAACGCGGGGTGTTCGCCGCGGGCGACACCTGGATCGCAACCGAGTACCTGTTCCGCCGCGACGACGACGGCGACTACTGGTTGATGGGCCGCCGCGGCTCGGTGGTCCACACCGCGCGCGGGCTGGTCTATGCCGAGGCGGTCACCGACGCGTTGGGCTGCATCAACGGGGTCGACCTCGCGGTGACCTACAACGTGCCGGTGGGGGACCAGCAGGCGGCGGTGTCGGCGGTGACCCTGCTGCCGGGCGCCACCATCACGGCGGCCGACCTCACCGAGGCCGTCGCGAAGATTCCCGTCGGGCTGGGGCCCGACATCGTGCACGTGTGCCCGGAAATGACATTGAGCGCGACGTACCGGCCCACCGTCAGCGCCCTGCGCGCGGCCGGGATCCCCAAGCCGGGACGTCAGGCGTGGTACTTCGACGCCGCCGCCAACGAGTTCCGCCGGCTGACACCCGGAGCGCGGTCCGAACTGAGCGGCGCGTAGTGATGGTCGACGACGCCCTGCTCGCCATCCTGGTCTGCCCGGCCGACCGGGGCCCGCTGCTGTTGATCGACCCGGGCGATGGTGAGCTGCTCTACAACCCGCGGCTGCGGCGCGCCTACCGCATCGAGGACGGCATCCCGGTGCTGCTGATCGACGAGGCCCGCGACGTCGACGACGACGAGCACGCCCGGCTTATGGAACGAGCCCGTCCGGCAGCTTCCCGGTGAGGTAGCGCTGCAGGTTGGGCGCGATGGTTCGCGCGATCTGTTCGGCCGGCAACGACGCGAACGGCTCGAGTTGAAATATGTAGCGCGCCATCACCACTCCCACCAGCTGGGACGCGACGAACTGGATGCGGATGACGCCGCTGCCCGGCGGATCGTCGACGCGCGAACCCACTTCAACCGCGATGATGTCCTGGATGAACGTGCGGAACAGGTTGACCTCCGCGCCGGCCAGGACCGACCGCAGCACCGCGATGAAGCCGGTGCCCAGCTCGGAATCCCACAGCGGCAACAACATCGACGGCAGCCGGTAGCCGATCTCCTCGATCGGGACCTCGCGCAGCGGGCCGATGATGTCCATCGGGTCGATCGGGATGTGGACGGCCGCGGCGAACAGCTTTTCCTTGGTGCCGAAGTAGTGGTGCACGAGTGCCGAGTCGACGCCTGCCGCCGCGGCGACCGCGCGGATCGACGTGTTGCGAATCCCCTTGCTGGCGAACAGCCCCCGGGCACTGCTCAGGATCCGCTCCCGCGTGTCGGACGCTCCGGCCGGTCGTCCGGGCCGCCGCCGCCCGGTGGTGGTATCCGTCATGCTAGGGCGTCCGCCGCCGCAGCGTCGCCGCGGCCAGGCACAGCGCCGCGATCGCGAAGCCCAGCACGACGACGATGTCGCGCACCGCGATGGACGTCGGCTCGGAGTGCGCACCCACCTGCTGCAAGGCCTCCAGCGCGTAGCTGGCGGGCATCACGTTGCTGACCCACTGCAGCCAGTGCGCCATCAGCGCGCGGGGCACGATGATGCCGGCCAGCAGGAACTGCGGGACCATCACCAGCGGGATGAACTGCACCGCCTGAAACTCGGTGCGCGCGAACGCGCTACAGAGCAGGCCCAGCCCGACGCCCAGGATGGCGTTGACGATCGCGATCACGAACACCCACACCGGGCTGCCGGCCGTGTCGAAGCCGAGGAACCAGAACGAGACGATGCAGGCCAGAATCGCTTGCACCGCAGCGGCTATCGAGAACGCGGTGCCGTAGGCGATCAGCATGTCGAGCCGGCGCAGGGGAGTGGTCAGGATGCGCTCCAGCGTCCCGGAGGCCCGTTCGCGCTGCATGGTGATCGACGTGATGATGAACATCACGAACAGCGGGAACAGGCCCAGCAGGATCAGGCAGGCGTTGTTGAAAGGCGACGGCGTGCCCGGGCGGTGCGGCGCGTTCTCGAACATGAAGTACATCAGCGTGATGACCAGGATCGGGACGAACAGGATCAGCGCGACGCTGCGGTGATCGGCGGCCAGCTGGCGCAGGATCCGCGTGGTGGTCGCCGCATACGCCCTGAGTCCTAACCCGCCTTTTGCCTCGTGCTGCGCTTGATGATGGACAGAAACGCGTCCTCCAGTGACGTGCATCCGGTGTCCTCTCGTAGTCGGGCCGGGGTGGTGTGGGCCACCAGGTGGCCCTCGCGCATGAGCAGCAGGTCGTCGCAGTGGTCGGCCTCGTCCATCACGTGGCTGGAGACCAGCAGGGTGGTGCCCGCGCGGGCCAGCTCGGCGAACTGCTCCCAGAGGTCGACGCGCAGCACCGGGTCCAGGCCCACGGTCGGCTCGTCGAGCACCAGCAGCTCGGGCTGGCACACCAGCGCGCATGCCAGCGACACCCGCGTGCGCTGCCCGCCGGAAAGGTTGCCGCAGAAGGCTGTCCGGTGATCGGTGAGGCCGACCCGGTCGATGGCGGCGTCGGCGGCGCGGTTGTCGAAGCCGTACAGCGAGGCGAAGTAGCGGACATTGTCCACGATGCGCAGGTCGTTGTAGATCGTCGGGTCCTGCGGCATGTATCCGACGCGGCGGCGCAGCGCCGGGCTCCCGGCGGGTCGCCCCAGCACCGTGACGTCGCCCGACTTCAGGATCTGGGTGCCCACGATGCTGCGCATCAGCGTGGTCTTGCCGCAGCCGGACGGGCCGAGCAGGCCGGTGATCGTGCCCTGCGCGATCTGCACCGAAAAGTCATGCAGCGCAATGTGTTTGCCTCGGACGACGCGCAAATGCTCGACGCTGACGGCGACGCGGTGGCCCTGCGCAAGTAATTCATCACTTGATGAACTCATCATGCGATGAATAATCGTCCCCCCGATCGGGCTTGTCAAGGGGTGCCGAAAGTGCAATGACCGTCGGGCACACTCGCGGAATGCGTCGGCAGACGCACTCTCGCGGTTACGCGGAGGGCAATCCCGGCCGCCGCTGCGGAAGATGCCCGTACACACCTTCGGCGTAGGCGGTTTCGGCGTGCTGGGTGAGGTCGACGCCGGTGGTCTCGTCCTCGGCGCTGACCCGGAAGCCCATGGTCGCGTCGATCAGCTTCGCAAGAGTGAACGACACGACAAACGCGTACAGCGCCACCACGACGATCGCGAGCGCCTGCTTGCCCAATTGGCCGAACCCGCCCCCGTAGAACAGGCCCCGCGGGCCCGACGTCATGACCGCGGTGGCCAGCAGCCCGATCAACGACACGCCGACCACGCCGCCCACGAAGTGCACGCCGACCACGTCGAGCGAATCGTCGTAGTTGAAGCGGAATTTCGCGCCGACCGCGAAGGAGCACACGACACCGGCGGCAAGCCCCACGACCGCGGCACCGAGCGTGTCGACCGTCCCGCACGACGGCGTGATGGCGACGAGACCGGCGACCACACCGGACGCCGCGCCGAACGTCGTGGGCCGGCCGTCGCGGACCCGTTCGACCGCGAGCCAGCCGAGCATGCCGAGGCAGCCTGCGACGAGGGTGTTGAGGAAGATGGCCGCGGCGGTTCCGCTGGCGGCCAAAGCCGAACCGGCGTTGAACCCGAACCATCCGAACCACAACAGCCCCACCCCGAGCAGGACGAACGGCAGGTTGTGCGGACGCATGGCGTCCTTCTTGAAGCCGATCCGCGGCCCGAGCACCAGCGCCAGGGCCAACGCCGAGGAACCGGAGACGATTTCGACGACGAGGCCGCCCGCGTAGTCCAGCACGCCCAGCTTGGCCAGCCAGCCGCCCGGCCCCCACACCCAGTGCGCGACAACCGAATACACGACAATCGCCCACACCGCGACGAACGTCATCCAGGCCGCGAACTTGGCGCGGTCGGCGATCGCGCCGCTGACCAGTGCGGCCGTGACGATCGCGAACGCGAGTTGGAAAGTCGCGTACAGCAGTTCGGGGACCGTGCCGTGGACGGTGTCGGGGCCGATGCCGAGCATCCCGACGTGTCTGAGGTTGCCGACGAGCCCGCCCGCTCCGTCGTCGGAGAACGCGATCGTGTAGCCGACCAGCAACCACGCGACCGTGACCAGCGGGATGGAGATGAAACTCATCATGATCATGTTGAGCACCCCGGTGGTGCGCACCATGCCGCCGTAGAAGATGGCCAGGCCGGGGGTCATCAACAGCACGAGTGCGGTGCTGGCCAGCAGCCACGCCGTGGCGGCGGGGTCGATCGCATGCATATTTTGGGCTCCTTTGCCACGCGGCAACCGGGATACTGCCATGTCCGCGGTGCCGGTAGGTTCGTTGGGTGGTTGCGGACCGGCTGGTGGTGGACCCCGTCGCGGCCGCCCATCGGCTGCTCGGCGCCACCCTCACCGGACGAGGCGTGCGCGCGATCATCGTCGAGGTCGAGGCCTACGGCGGGGTGCCCGACGGCCCCTGGCCCGACGCCGCGGCCCACTCGTTCCGCGGCCTGTCCGGGCGCAATGCGGTCATGTTCGGGCCGCCAGGGCGGCTCTACACCTACCGCAGCCACGGGATCCACGTCTGCGCCAACGTCTCGTGCGGCCCCGACGGCACCGCCGCCGCCGTGCTGCTGCGGGCCGCGGCCGTCGAGGACGGCACCGACGTCGCGCGGGCCCGCCGCGGCGAGCTCGTCCGCACCGCGGCGCTGGCGCGCGGCCCCGGCAACCTGTGCTCGGCGCTGGGAATCACCATGGAGGACAACGGAATCGACCTCTTCGACGCCGCCAGCCCGGTCACCGTGGAACTACACGACCCGCTGAGCGCCGTGTCGGGGCCGCGCGTCGGGGTCAGCCAGGCCGCCGACCGGCCGTGGCGACTGTGGCTGGGCGGCCGGCCGGAGGTGTCGGCCTACCGGCGCAGCCCGCGCGCGCCCGCGCCGGGCCACAGTGACTAACCCGCCGAGAGTGGGTGATATGCACGAAAATTCCATCAAATCCGTACATGACTCCCACCCTCGGTGGGCAGGGGCGAGAGCGACTAGACGGCGGCCGGAGCGACGGCGCGGAAAGCGGGGTCGACGCGGCGCGCGAGGAGGATGAACGTCACGGCCAGCAGGGGCGCGACGGCACTGTATACCGCGGCCGGCGTGGCCATTACGGCGCTGTTGAGCAGCTGCGGGCTCAACGCGATGCCCATCGCCACCACGGCGTTGTGCATGCCGACCTCCAGGCTGACCGCGACCGCCTGCCGCGGGGCCAGCCGCATCAGGCGCGGCGCCAGGTAGCCGACCGTCAGGCTCACCGCGCAGAAGGCCACGACGGCCCCGCTCAGCAGGCCGATGTTGTGCCACAGCGTCGTTCGTCCCCCCGCGATGGCCGCGACGATGGCGAGCACGAGCAGCGTGATCGCGGCGATCCGGACCGGTTTCTGCAGTCGCCGGGCCAGCTCGGGGAAGCGGTGGCGGATGGCGACGCCGATCGCGATGGGAAGCAGCACCAGCCCGATCACCGCGAGGAACTTGTCCAGTGGCAGCGGCAGGAACCGCCCATGGCCGAGGAACCAGGTCATCGCGACCGCCAGGATCGCGGGCAGGGCGATGATCGAGAGCACGGCGTTGATTGCGGTCAGCGTGAGGTTGAGCGCCAGGTCACCGTTGAACAGGTGGCTGAGCAGGTTCGACATCGTCCCGCCGGGGGTCGCCGCCATCAGCATGAGCCCGACGGCCAGGTGCGGTTCGAGATGAAAGGCCTCGGCGATCAGCAGGCACACAACCGGCAGCAGCAGAGACTGGCAGGCCAGCGCGACGACCAGCGGTTTGCGCAGCGTGGCGGCCCGCTTGAAGTCGTCGACCGTGAGCGTGAGCCCGAGGGCGAGCATGATGATCGCGACGACCAGCGGCCAGTATCGGTTGTCCATGACGCTCCGCGGTGTTGGTGCGCTGACGGGGAAAGGCGATAGCGCCACGATGCGCCACGTAGTTAGCTTGCCTTAGGGAGCGCCGCGGGGGCGAATCGTGCGCGCGAGAACGACTAAAGTCGTGCGCGATGTCTTCCGGGATCCTCGACGAGCTGCGCTGGCGCGAACTGATCGCGCAGTCCACCGACCTCGACGCGCTCGCCGCCGAAGCGCGGCGCGGGCCGATGACGGTCTACGCCGGCTTCGACCCCACCGCCGCCAGCCTGCACGCCGGCCACCTGGTCCCGCTGCTGACGCTGCGCCGGTTCCAGCGCGCCGGGCACCGTCCCATCGTGCTGGCCGGCGGGGCCACCGGCATGATCGGCGACCCGCGTGACGTCGGCGAGCGCACCCTCAACGAGGCGAACACCGTCGCGGAATGGACCGAGCGCATCCGCGGGCAGCTGGAGCGCTTCGTCGACTTCTCGGATTCTGGCGAGTCGCCGACGGCTGCCGTCGTCGTCGACAACCTGGACTGGACGGGCCCGCTGTCGGCCATCGAGTTCCTGCGCGACATCGGCAAGCACTTCTCGGTCAACGTGATGCTGGACCGCGACACCGTGCGGCGGCGCCTGGAGGGCGAGGGAATCTCCTACACCGAGTTCAGCTACATGCTGTTGCAGGCCAACGACTACGTGGAGCTGCACCGCCGCTACGGCTGCGTCCTGCAGATCGGCGGCTCCGACCAGTGGGGCAACATCATCGCCGGGGTCCGGCTGGTGCGCCAGACGCTCGGCGCTGCGGTGCATGCGCTGACGGTCCCGCTGGTGACCGCCGCCGACGGCACCAAGTTCGGCAAGTCCACCGGGGGCGGCAGCCTATGGCTGGACCCGCAGATGACTAGCCCGTACGCCTGGTACCAGTACTTCGTCAACACCGCCGACGCCGACGTGATCCGGTATCTGCGGTGGTTCACCTTCCTGTCGGCCGACGAGCTGGCCGAGCTGGAGCAGGCCACCGCCGAGCGTCCGCAGCAACGCG
Organism: Mycobacterium sp. E2699; assembly: GCF_001666745.1. Lineage (NCBI taxonomy): Bacteria > Bacillati > Actinomycetota > Actinomycetes > Mycobacteriales > Mycobacteriaceae > Mycobacterium > Mycobacterium sp. E2699. The sequence goes on from NZ_LZJH01000077.1 coordinate 173,007, forward strand.
CCGCGCAGCGCCGCCTGGCCCACGAGCTGACCGTGCTGGTGCACGGCGAGGCGGCCGCCGAGGCGGTCGAGCACGCCAGCCGGGCGCTCTTCGGGCAGGGTGAACTCGACCGGCTGGATGAGCCGACGCTGGCCGCGGCGCTGCGCGAGGCGTCGGTGGCCGAGCTCAAACCCGGCGGCCCCGACGGGATCGTCGACCTGTTGGTGGCCAGCGGCCTGTCGGCCAGCAGGGGCGCCGCGCGGCGCACCATCGGCGAGGGCGGCGTGTCGGTGAACAACGTGCGCATCGACAGCGAGGATTGGTCGCCGCAGCCGTCGGACTTCCTGCACGGCAGGTGGCTGGTGCTGCGGCGGGGCAAACGCAACATCGCCGGGATCGAGCGGGTGGACGGCTGAACCTTTATCGCGTCGTGTCCCGGACGTGACCGCCGGCGACCACTGTGGTCACGGTGACTAGCGCGACACGGGTGCTGCGGGTCGTCGGAGTGGGCGCGGGCGTGGCGGGTTTGACCGCGCTGCTGGCCGCCCCCGTGCACGCCGACCTGCGGGGCAACGCGTTCCTGCGGGCGCTCACCAACGCCGGCGTTCCGGTGTCGCAACCGGACACCGCGATGGCGTTGGGCCAGTCGGTCTGCCCGATGCTGGTGCAGCCCGGCGGGTCGTTCGACTCGGTGATCGCCGCCGTCGCCGACGGCCACGGCATGTCCCCGGAGGTGGCGGGGGTGTTCACCATCGTCGCGATCGCGACCTACTGCCCGGCGGTGCTGGCGCCACTGCTGACAGACCGCGGCCCGGCCTAGGCGGACTCGCTCCGCAGAGTGTGAACTCACGGCGTTCGGTGTGTACTCAGGGCTGAATCCAAGCCGGTTTTCTCGCCCTGGAAGCGCACTCAAAGCCGTCACCGCACACTCAACGGCCGAGCCGCAGCCGCGTCCGTATCCTTTGCAGGGTGGTCGACGACAGGCAGGGGCGCGACGGTAGGCGGCGACCTCGCTCGGCATCCGGATCCTGGTCGGGCCCGGGCCGCGCCCGCCCGGTGCAGCCCCGCGGCGCCGGCCAGGACGGTCAAGACGACCACGGGGCGCCCCCCATTCCGCCCGGCATCGAGGCCCGGCAGCTGGCGCCCGACGTCCGGCGCGAACTGAGCACCCTGGACCGCGCCACCGCCGACGCGGTGGCGCGCCACCTGGTCGCCGCCGGAGAGCTGATCGACGAGGACCCGGAGGCCGCGCTGAGCCATGCCCGCGCGGCGCGGGCCCGCTCCAGCAGGATCGCCGCGGTCCGCGAGGCCGTCGGGATCGCCGCCTACCATTGCGGCGACTGGGCCCAGGCGCTGGCCGAGTTGCGCGCCGCCCGCCGGATGGGCAGCAAGTCGCCGTTGCTCGCGCTCATCGCCGATTGCGAACGCGGACTTGGCCGTCCGGAGCGGGCGATCGAACTGGCGCGCGGCGAGGAGGCCGCCCAGCTCTCCGGCGACGACGCCGACGAGTTGCGCATCGTCGCCGCCGGCGCGCGCGCGGACCTCGGCCAACTCGAGCAGGCGCTGACCCTGTTATCCACGCCGCAGCTCGACCCGGGCCGCACCGGTTCGACGGCGGCGCGGTTGTTCTACGCCTACGCCGACACGCTGCTGGCGCTCGGCCGCACCGACGAAGCGCTGCACTGGTTTTTGCGGTCGGCGGCCGCCGACGTCGAAGGCGTCACCGACGCCGAAGAGCGGGTCAGCGAGCTAGCCTGAGATGAAAAGCCTTGCCCAGCAATATGATTGCCTGCTGGTCGACCTCGACGGGACGGTCTTCCGCGGCGCCCAGCCCACCCGGGGCGCGGTGCAGTCGCTCGACGACGTGGACAGCCGCAAGCTCTATGTGACCAACAACGCCTCGCGCAGCGCCGACGAGGTTGCGCTGCACCTGCGCGACCTCGGCTTCACCGCCGCGGCGGATGACGTCGTCACCAGCGCCCAAAGCGCGGCCAGGCTGCTGGCCGATCAGCTTCCCGCGGACTCCCGCGTGCTGATCGTGGGCACCGACGCGCTGGCCAACGAAATCGCCGCCGTCGGGCTGCGCCCGGTGCGCCGCTACGACGACGAGCCGGTCGCCGTCGTGCAAGGCCTGTCCACGACCATCGGCTGGCCGGACCTCGCCGAGGCCGCACTGGCCATCCGGGCCGGCGCGCTGTGGGTCGCGGCCAACGTCGACCCCACCCTGCCCACCGAGCGCGGGCTGCTGCCCGGCAACGGATCGTTCGTCGCGGCGCTCCGGGCGGCCACCGGCGCCGAACCGCGGGTCGCCGGCAAGCCGGCGCCGCGCCTGCTGCAGGACGCGGTCGCCCGCGGCGATTTCCGCACGCCCCTGGTCGTCGGCGACCGGCTGGACACCGACATCGAGGGCGCCAACGCCGCCCGGTTGCCCAGCCTGATGGTGCTCACCGGCGTCAGCACCGCGCGCGACGCCGTCTACGCCGACCCCGTCCGCCGCCCCACCTACATCGGCCATGACCTGCGCTCGCTGCACGCCGACGGCGACCTGCTCGCGGTGCGGCCCCAGCCGGGCTGGCGCATCGACGTCGACGACAAGGCGGTGACGGTCAGCGCCAACGGCGCCGACGACGGCGACGGGCTGTCGGTCGTCCGCGCCGTCGCCAGCGCGCTGTGGGGCGTGCAGGGCCCCGGGCCGTTGCGCATCGAGGCCGCCGACGAGCGGGCGCGCGAGGCGCTGCAGCGCTGGTCTTTGGTGCGCGGCGACTAACGTAGGTACGCGATGACTATCGATCCCGATCAGCTTCGCGCTGAAATCGACGCCCTGGTTACCCAGCTGTCCGAGGTGGGGGATCCGGAAAACCCCGACCGCGAGCCGACTCTTGACGAGCTCGAGGAGATCGCGCGCCGCCTGTCCGAGGCGCACGACGTGCTGCTCGCCGCGCTGGAGTCGGCGGAGAAGGGCTGAGTCCGGCGGTGGCACGGCGCGCCCGCGTCGACGCCGAGCTCGTCCGCCGCGGGCTCGCGAGATCCCGCCAGCAGGCCGCGGAGTTGATCGGCGCCGGCAAGGTGAGCATCGACGGCCTGCCGGCCCGCAAACCGGGCACCGCCGTGGAGGTCACCGCCGCCCTGACCGTCCTCGACGACGGCGAGCGCGGCTGGGTGTCGCGCGGGGCGCACAAGCTCATCGGCGCCCTCGACGCTTTCGGCATCGGGGTCGCGGGCCGCCGCTGCCTGGACGCCGGCGCGTCGACGGGTGGGTTCACCGAGGTGCTGCTGGACCGGGGCGCGGCCGAAGTGGTGGCCGCCGACGTGGGCTACGGCCAGCTGGCGTGGTCGCTGCGCTGCGACCCGCGGGTGACCGTCGTCGAGCGGACCAACGTCCGCGACCTGACGCCCGAGGCGATCGGCGGGCCGGTCGAGCTGGTGGTGGCCGACCTGTCGTTCATCTCGGTGGCGAGCGTGTTGCCCGCGCTGATTGGATGCGCTTGGCCGGGCGCGGATATCGTTCCCATGGTGAAGCCGCAGTTTGAGGTGGGGAAGGGGCGCGTCGGCGCCGGCGGGGTCGTCCGCGACCCGGGCCTGCGCGCCGACGCGGTGCTGGCCGTCGCGCGACGCGCCGGCGAGCTGGGTTGGCGGACCGTCGACGTCACCGCCAGCCCGTTGCCGGGCCCGTCGGGCAATGTCGAATACTTCTTGTGGTTGCGCGCCGAGACCGATCGGGGGCTGTCGGCTGATGGGCTGGTGGACGCGGTGACGCGGGCCGTGGCAGAGGGCCCGCAATGACGCCCGAAAAGACCGACCACCGAACCGTGCTGCTGGTGGTCCACACCGGCCGCGACGAGGCGACCGAGACCGCCCGTCGCGTGCAAAAAGTGCTGGGCGACAACGGCATTGGGCTTCGACTTCTGTCCGCCGAGGCGGTCGACCGGGGCTCGCTGCACCTCGCCCCCGACGACATGCGGGCCATGGGCGTCGAAATCGAGGTGGTCGACGCCGAACCGTCGGCCGCCGAGGGCTGCGAACTGGTGCTGGTGCTGGGCGGCGACGGGACGTTCCTGCGGGCCGCCGAACTGGCGCGCAATGCCGGCATTCCGGTGCTGGGCGTCAACCTGGGCCGCATCGGGTTCCTGGCCGAGGCCGAGGCGGAGGCCATCGACCAGGTGCTGGATCACGTGGTGGCCCGCGACTACCGGGTGGAGAATCGCCTGACGCTGGACGTCGCGGTGCTGATCAACGGTCGCGTCGAACACGGGTGGGCGCTCAACGAGGTCAGCCTGGAAAAGGGCCCCCGGCTGGGTGTGCTCGGCGTGGTCGTCGAGGTCGACGGGCGCCCGGTGTCCGCGTTCGGCTGCGACGGCGTGCTGGTGTCGACGCCGACCGGCTCGACGGCCTACGCGTTCTCGGCCGGCGGCCCGGTGCTGTGGCCCGACCTCGAGGCGATCCTGGTGGTACCCAACAACGCTCACGCGCTGTTCGGCCGTCCCATGGTCACCAGCCCCGAGGCCACGATCGCGATCGAGACCGAGGCGGGCGGTCACGACGCCCTGGTCTTCTGCGACGGCCGCCGCGAGATGGTGATCCCGGCGGGCAGCCGGATCGAGGTGACCCGCTGCGACACCCCGGTCAAATGGGCGCGGCTGGACAGCGCTCCGTTCACCGACCGCTTGGTCCGCAAGTTCCGGTTGCCGGTGACCGGTTGGCGCGGAAAGTAACGGCGCTCGCACGGTGCTCACCGAGATCCGCATCGAGTCGCTGGGCGCCATCAGCGCCGCGGTGGGGGAGTTCGGCCGCGGCCTGACGGTGCTGACCGGCGAGACCGGCACCGGCAAGACGATGGTGGTGACCGGCCTGCACCTGCTCGGCGGGGCCCGCGCCGACGCCACGCGGGTGCGGTCCGGCGCCGAGCGCGCCGTCGTCGAAGGCCGTTTCACCACAACAGATCTCGACGACGCGACGGCGGCGCACCTGGATGGGATGCTGGAAGACCTGGGCGGGGAGCGCGACGAGGACGGCAGCGTGATCGCGCTGCGCTCGGTCAGCCGCGACGGACCCTCGCGCGCGTATCTGGGCGGCCGCAGCGTCCCCGCGAAGTCGCTGGGCGACTTCACCACCGAGCTGCTGACCCTGCACGGCCAAAACGACCAGCTGCGGCTGATGCGTGCCGAGGAGCAGCGCGGCGCGCTGGACCGGTTCGCCGGCGCCGGTGCGGCGCTCGAACGCTACCGCAAGCTGCGTGACGCCTGGCTCACGGCGCGGCGCGACCTGATCGACCGCCGCGACCGGGCCCGCGAGCTCGCCCAGGAGGCCGACCGGCTGAAGTTCGCATTGAACGAGATCGACACCGTCGACCCGCAACCCGGGGAAGACGACGCGCTGGTCGCCGACGTCCTGCGGCTGTCCGAACTGGACACGCTGCGCGAGGCCGCCGCCACGGCGCGCGCGGCGCTGTCGGCGGACGATGCGGACGAGCTCGGCCAAAGCGCCATCGACAGCATCGGAAAGGCAAGGGCCGCACTCGAATCCACCGACGACGCGACGCTGCGGGCGTTGGCCGGCCAGCTCGGCGAGGCGCTCACGGTGGTCGCCGACGCGTCGCACGAGCTCGGCGGCTTCCTCGACGAGCTGCCGGTCGACGCCAGCGCGCTGGAGTCCAAGCTGGCCCGTCAGGCCGAGCTGCGCACGCTGACCCGCAAATACGCCGCCGACGTCGACGGGGTGCTCGAGTGGGCCCGGGAGTCGCGCGAACGGCTCGCGCAGATCGACGTCTCCGAAGAAGGCATGGCGGCAATCGCGAGGCGGGTCGACGAGCTGGCCCGCGAACTGTCCGAGGCCGCAGCCGATCTCAGCAAGGTGCGGCGCAAGGCCGCCAAGCGGTTGGCCAAGGAGGTGACCGCGGAGCTGTCCGGGCTGGCGATGGCCGACGCCGAGTTCACGATCGACGTGAGCCTCGACGCCGCGGGCCAGGACGATCCGGGCACGCTGGCGCTGCCCTCCGGCGAGCTGGTCCGCGCCGGCGGTGACGGCATCGACCAGGTCGAGTTCGGCTTCGCGGCCCACCGCGGGATGACGGTGCTGCCGCTGGCCAAGAGCGCGTCCGGCGGGGAGTTGTCCCGGGTGATGCTGGCAATAGAAGTGGTCCTCGCCACTTCCCGTAAAGAGGCGGCCGGCACCACGATGGTGTTCGACGAGGTGGACGCCGGCGTCGGCGGCCGCGCGGCGGTGCAGATCGGCCGGCGGCTGGCGCGGCTGGCCAGCACCCACCAGGTCATCGTGGTCACGCACCTGCCCCAGGTCGCGGCGTACGCCGACGTGCACCTCGTGGTGCACAGCGCTGGACCCAAGGGGACCAGCGTGGTGCGGCGGGTCACCGACGGTGACCGGGTGGCCGAGCTGGCGCGGATGCTGGCCGGGCTGGGCGACTCGGACAGCGCCCGGGCGCACGCCCGCGAACTGCTCGAAACCGCGCAGAACGACAGGGACTGACCCGTCCCCATGCCGCGAGTGTGCGTGTTTGTGCGCCGACACGCCGCGCAGCCCGTACAACTGCGCACCCTCGCCGCGACCAAGGCGTAATGGCTCTGTTACTGATGTGACTCTAGATAACTTATGAGGCGGATGTTACGGCGCGCCTACTCGCCTGTCCCGGGCTTCACGGACAGAATCGCCCCCATGAAGATGTCAGGTCTGCTATCGCGTAACACGTCCCGGCCCGGCCTCACCGGCACCGCCCGGGTCGACCGGAACATCGACCGCCTGCTGCGCAGGGTGTGTCCCGGCGACATCGTGGTCCTCGACATCCTGGATCTGGACCGCATCACCGCGGACGCACTCGTCGAGGCCGACATCGCCGCCGTCGTCAACGCCTCGCCGTCGGTCTCGGGCCGCTACCCGAACCTGGGGCCCGAGGTTCTGGTGAACAACGGCGTCACCCTCATCGACGAGACCGGACCCGAGGTCTTCAAGAAGGTCAAGGACGGCGCCAAGATCCGCCTCTACGAAGGCGGGGTGTACTCCGGCGACCGCCGCCTGGTCCGCGGCACCGAGCGCACCGACCACGACATCGCCGACCTGATGCGCGAGGCCAAGAGCGGCCTGGCCGCCCACCTGGAGGCGTTCGCCGGCAACACGATTGAGTTCATCAAGAGCGAAAGCCCGTTGCTGATCGACGGTATCGGCATTCCCGACATCGACGTCGACCTGCGCCGCCGGCACGTGGTGATCGTGGCCGACGAGCCCAGCGCCGAGGACGATCTGCGCTCGCTCAAGCCCTTCATCAAGGAGTACCAGCCGGTGCTCATCGGTGTCGACACCGGCGCGGATGTGTTGCGCAAGGCCGGGTATCGGCCTCAGATCATCGTCGGCGACCCCGACAAGATCAGCACCGACGCCCTCAAGTGCGGCGCCCACGTGGTGCTGCCCGCCGACGCCGACGGCCACGCGCCCGGGCTGGAACGGATTCAGGATCTCGGCGTCGGCGCCATGACGTTCCCGGCCGCCGGTTCGGCGGTGGATCTGGCCCTGCTGCTGGCCGACCACCACGGCGCCGCGCTGCTCGTGACAGCCGGCCACACTGCCAACATCGAGACGTTCTTCGACCGGACGCGCGCGCAAAGCAACCCCTCGACGTTCTTGACCAGGCTTCGGGTGGGGGAGAAGGTGGTGGACGCCAAAGCCGTTGCCACGCTGTACCGCAACCACATTTCGGCGGGCGCCATCGCATTGCTGGCGCTGACCATGTTGATCGCCGTCATCGTGGCGCTGTGGGTGTCCCGCACCGACGGTGTGGTGCTGCATTGGATCACCCACTACTGGAACCACTTCTCCCTCTGGGTGCAGCACCTGATCACCTAGTTCGAGGACGGTGCGGTAAATGATCTCGTTACGCCAACATGCCCTGTCGCTGGCCGCCGTCTTCCTGGCGCTGGCCGTGGGAGTCGTGCTGGGCTCCGGATTCTTGTCGGACACGCTGCTTTCCAGCCTGCGTGCCGAGAAGCGTGACCTCTACACCCAGATCAGCGGGCTCAACGACCAAAAGAACGCGATGAACGAAAAGCTGGCCGCGGCAAACAATTTCGATAACCAGCTAGCCGGCCGGATACTGCACGACGCCCTGGGCGGAAAATCGGTGGTGGTGTTCCGCACCCCCGACGCCAAGGACGACGACGTCGCCGCCGTCGCGAAGTTCATCGGTCAGGCGGGCGGGACGGTGACCGGAACGGTCTCGCTGACGCAGGAGTTCGTCGACGCCAACTCCGCGGAGAAGCTTCGGACGGTGGTGAACTCGTCGGTCCTGCCCGCCGGTCAGCAGCTGAGCACCAAGCTCGTCGACCAGGGTTCGCAGGCCGGTGATCTGCTGGGCATCGCCCTGCTCGTCAACGCCAACCCGGCCGTGCCGCCCGTGGACGATCCGCAGCGCGACACGGTGCTGGCCTCGCTGCGCGACACCGGGTTCATCACCTACCAGCCCGCCGAGCACCTCGGGCCGGCCAACGCCGCCCTCGTCGTCACCGGCGGCGCGCTGCCGCAAGACGCCGGCAATCAGGGCGTCAGCGTGGCCCGGTTCTCAGCCGCAATGGCCCCGCACGGCTCGGGCACCCTGCTGGCGGGGCGCGACGGTGCGGCGACGGGCGGCGCCGCGGTGGCCGTCACCCGGGCCGACGCCGGCATGTCGTCGGCCATCAGCACCGTCGACGACGTCGACGTCGCACCCGGCCGCATCACGGCGGTCCTGGGCCTGCACGACCTGATCAACGGCGGCCATGTCGGGCAGTACGGCACCGGCCACGGGGCCACCTCGATCACCGTGCCTCAGTAAGGGTGAAGTAGCGGGCGTGTTCCCCGCGACTCGGCGTCGTGGATGTTAGGGTGGATTTCCGTGGGTCGGCAGGCCCATCTAGTTAATCGCTAGACAAACTTCAAGCCCTGCCCGTCTTCACGGAGGTCGCCTGTGCGAAAGCACCCGCAAACCGCCACCAAGCACCTCTTCGTCAGCGGTGGGGTCGCTTCCTCGCTGGGCAAGGGTCTGACCGCCAGCAGCCTGGGGCAGCTACTGACGGCCCGCGGGTTGCACGTGACGATGCAGAAGCTCGACCCGTACCTCAACGTCGACCCGGGCACGATGAACCCGTTCCAGCACGGTGAGGTGTTCGTCACCGAGGACGGCGCCGAGACCGACCTCGACGTCGGCCACTACGAGCGGTTCCTGGATCGCGACCTGTCGGGCTCGGCGAATGTGACGACCGGGCAGGTGTATTCGACCGTCATCGCCAAGGAACGTCGCGGCGAGTATCTCGGCGACACCGTCCAGGTCATTCCGCACATCACCGACGAGATCAAGCGGCGAATCATGGCGATGGCCCTGCCGGATGCCGACGGGCATCGCCCGGACGTCGTCATCACCGAAATCGGCGGCACCGTGGGCGATATCGAGTCGCAGCCCTTCCTGGAGGCGGCGCGGCAGGTGCGCCACGACCTCGGCCGGGAGAACGTCTTCTTCCTGCACGTCTCGCTGGTGCCCTACCTGGCCCCCTCGGGCGAGCTCAAGACAAAGCCCACCCAGCACTCGGTGGCCGCGCTGCGCAGCATCGGTATCACCCCGGACGCGCTGATCCTGCGCTGTGACCGCGACGTCCCCGAGGCGCTGAAGAACAAGATCGCGCTCAGCTGCGACGTCGACATCGACGGCGTCATCTCCACCCCCGACGCGCCGTCGATCTATGACATCCCGAAGGTGTTGCACCGCGAGGAACTCGACGCGTTCGTGGTGCGCCGGCTCAACCTGCCGTTCCGCGACGTCGACTGGACCGAATGGGACGACCTGCTGCGCCGGGTGCACGAACCGCACGAGACGGTGCGGATCGCCTTGGTGGGCAAGTACGTCGAGCTGTCCGACGCCTACCTGTCGGTCACCGAGGCGCTGCGCGCCGGCGGGTTCAAGCATCACGCCAAGGTCGAGATGGTCTGGGTGCCGTCCGACGACTGCGCGCAGGCCCATGACGCCGCGGCCGCACTGGGCGACGTGCACGGGGTGTTGATCCCCGGCGGGTTCGGCATCCGCGGGATCGAGGGGAAGATCGGCGCGATCCGCCATGCCCGTGCGCGCGGGCTGCCGGTGCTGGGGCTGTGCCTGGGCCTGCAGTGCATCGTGATCGAGGCCGCGCGCTCGGCGGGTCTCACGGAGGCCAACTCGGCCGAATTCGAGCCGGGCACACCGGATCCCGTCATCTCGACGATGGCCGACCAGGAGCACATCGTCGCCGGCGAGGCCGACCTCGGCGGCACCATGCGGCTCGGTGCCTACCCGGCGGTGTTGGAGCCGGATTCGATTGTGGCCCAAGCCTATGGCGCCACGGAGGTGTCCGAGCGGCACCGGCACCGCTACGAGGTGAACAACGCCTACCGCGACAAGATCGCCGAAAGCGGCCTGCGTTTCTCGGGGACCTCGCCGGATGGCCACCTGGTGGAGTTCGTCGAATACCCGCCCGAGGTGCACCCGTTCATCGTCGGCACGCAGGCCCATCCCGAACTGAAGAGCCGGCCCACCCGGCCGCACCCGCTGTTCGTCGCGTTCGTCAAGGCGGCCCTCGACTACCAGGCGGGCGAGCAACTGCCGGTGGAGATCCCCGAGCAGCACTCGCCCAACGGCACCCAGCACCGAGACAGCGTTGAGCGGCCGCTACCCGAGCCCGCGGCCCGTGGCTGAACACGTTTTCGAGACGGCGTCATCCGAAACGGTGCACACCGGAAAGATTTTCGCGCTGCGCCGCGATCGGGTGCGGATGCCCGGCGGCAAGATCGTCACCCGTGAGGTCGTCGAGCACTTCGGCGCGGTGGCCGTGGTGGCCATGGACGACGACGGCAACATCCCGATGGTCTATCAGTACCGGCACGCGTTCGGGCGACGACTGTGGGAACTGCCCGCCGGGCTGCTCGACGTCGGCGGCGAGCCTCCCCAAGTGACAGCCGCGCGGGAGCTGCACGAGGAGGCGGGGCTGAAGGCCGACACCTGGCGGGCGCTTGTCGACCTCGATTCCACGCCCGGCTTCAGCGATGAATCCGTGCGCATCTATTTGGCCACCGAGCTCACCCAGGTGGACCGCCCCGAGGCGCACGACGAAGAGGCCGACATGACGCTGGCCTGGTATCCGCTCGAGGAGGCCGTCCGCAAGGTGCTCAGCGGCGAAATCGTCAATGCCATTGCGGTGGCGGGGATTTTGGCCGCGCACGTCGTCACCACCGAGTTCATGCTGACGCGGCCCGCGGACAGCCCGTGGATCGACAAGCCGACCGCGTTCGCCGCGCGGAAGGCCGCGCAATGACGGCGCCGGCGCTGGACGTGCAACTGCAGGGCTACCTCGATCACCTGACGATCGAGCGAGGGGTGGCGAAAAACACGCTCAGCTCTTATCGCCGCGACCTGCGCCGCTATTCGAAGCACCTGGCGGACCGCGGAATTCACGACCTGGCCAAGGTCGGCGAGGACGACGTCAGCGAGTTCCTGGTGGCGTTGCGCCGCGGCGACCCGGAGGCCGGGACGGCGGCGCTGTCGGCGGTGTCGGCCGCGCGGGCCCTGATCGCGGTGCGCGGCCTGCACCGGTTCGCCGCCGCCGAAGGCCTCGCCGAACTGGACGTGGCGCGGGCCGTGCGGCCGCCGACCCCCGGCCGTCGGCTGCCCAAGAGCCTCACGATCGACCAGGTGCTGGCGCTGCTGGAGGGCGCCGGCGGCGACAGCCCGAGCGACGGCCCGCTCACGCTGCGCAACCGCGCGCTGCTGGAATTGTTGTACTCCACCGGTTCTCGGATCTCCGAGGCCGTCGGCCTCGACGTCGACGACATCGACACCGAAGCCCGGTCGGTGCTGCTGCGCGGCAAGGGCGGCAAGCAGCGACTGGTGCCGATCGGGCGGCCCGCCGTGCAGGCGCTGGACGCGTACCTGGTGCGCGGCCGGCCCGACCTGGCGCGCCGGGGCCGCGGCACGCCCGCGATCTTCCTGAACGCCCGCGGCGGCCGGCTGTCGCGGCAGAGCGCGTGGCAGGCGCTGCAGGACGCCGCCGAGCGCGCCGGCATCACCTCGGGGGTGTCGCCGCACATGCTGCGGCATTCCTTCGCGACCCACCTGCTCGAGGGTGGCGCGGACGTCCGGGTCGTGCAGGAGTTACTCGGGCATGCCTCGGTGACGACGACGCAGATCTACACGCTGGTCACCGTGCACGCGCTGCGCGAGGTGTGGGCGGGGGCGCATCCCCGGGCCCAGTAGTTGGCGCGAGCAGACGCAAAAGCTCCCATTTCGTGCCGAAATAAGGGGCTTTTGCGTCTGCTCGCGGCGGGTACCGCTAGCCCAGGTATTCCGACTCGAGCACCAGGTCGGACACCAGCGACTGGTACTCGACGTGCGTCTTGTGCTCGACGGTGTTCCACCGCCGGCCCTGCTGCCCGCGCATGTAGTTGCGGTACTTCGGCGCGCCGGGGATTCTGACGTTGTCGGCGACGACGATCGCGCGCGGGCGCAGCCAGCCCCGGTCCACGATGCTCATCAGGTCGCCCAGGTAGGCGTTCTTGTCGTGGTCCAGGAACACGAAATCGACTGCGCAGGAAGCGAATCCATACTCATTGGCCAGAGCGTCCAACGTACGCCCGCCGTCACCGATGGTGCCGACCACGCACGTCACGCGGTCGGCGACCCCTGCGTGCTCCCAGATCCGTCGGGCGTTGGCGGCGTTGGCCTCGGCGAGCTCGACGGAGTACACCTTCGCTGTGGGGGCGGCACGGGCGATCCGCAGCGCGCCGTAGCCACAGTAGGTGCCCAGCTCGAGCGCCAGCGCCGGATCGGCGCGCCGCACGGCCGCATCGAGCAGCTGCCCTTTCTCGTCTCCGATGCTCATCAGCATCGACTTCTCGTACGCGAACTTGTCCAGGGTGGCCAGCACGTCGTCGATGTCGCCGGCGCGGGCTTTCCGCAGCACGTATTCGGCTGCGGCGGCCTCTCGCCCGTCGCCGATCTGACCCGTCGTGGTGATGTTGCGCGCGCCGGTGGCCATCCGCCACACCGACCACCGCAGGATGGGCAGTCGCCGCTTGAGATCCATGTAAACCCACGTTAGCGCCGGCCCCCGCCGCGACCGCAATGGTGCTGGTGTGACTGGAGTTAGCCCTGCGCGCAAAGGTGCGCTCCACCAGCGATTTCTGCGCATGTTGGCTGGTGACTCGCCCGCGCGGCGCCCGGCTTAAATGGTCGAAGCCGCTAGACTTTCGAGCGATGTTCACCTCCCGAACACGCCGGGCGTGATGACCGAGCACCCGGACAACGGCGTCGAGATCGGCTTGACGGGACGCCCCCCGCGGGCGATCCCCGAGCCGGCGCCGCGCACGTCGCACGGCCCGGCCAAGGTTGTCGCGATGTGCAACCAGAAGGGCGGCGTCGGGAAGACCACCTCGACGATCAACCTTGGTGCCGCGCTCGCCGAGTACGGTCGGCGGGTGCTGCTGGTGGACATGGACCCGCAGGGGGCGCTGTCGGCGGGCCTGGGCGTCCCGCACTACGAGCTGGAGAAGACGATCCATAACGTGCTGGTCGAGCCGCGGGTGTCGATCGATGACGTGCTGCTCCACACCCGGGTCAACCACATGGATCTGGTGCCCAGCAACATCGACCTGTCGGCGGCCGAGATCCAGCTGGTCAACGAGGTGGGCCGGGAGCAGACCCTGGGCCGCGCGCTGTACCCGGTGCTGGACCGCTACGACTACGTGTTGATCGACTGCCAGCCGTCGCTGGGGCTGCTCACCGTCAACGGTCTGGCCTGCTCGGACGGCGTGGTGATCCCGACCGAGTGCGAGTTCTTCTCGCTGCGCGGCCTGGCGCTGCTCACCGACACCGTCGACAAGGTGCGCGATCGGCTCAACCCGAAACTCGAGATCAGCGGCATCCTGCTCACCCGCTACGACCCGCGCACCGTGAATTCGCGCGAGGTCATGGCCCGCGTCGTGGAGCGCTTCGGCGACCTGGTGTTCGACACCGTGATCACCCGGACCGTCCGGTTCCCGGAGACCAGCGTCGCGGGCGAGCCGATCACCACGTGGGCGCCGCGATCGACCGGCGCGATCGCCTACCGCGCGCTGGCCCGCGAGTTCATCCACCGATTCGGCGCGTGAACGGCTTGCAAAATGGAGGGGCCAACGGTGAGGCGCCAGCCAAGGACGGCTTCCGGGTTCGCCTGACCAACTTCGAGGGGCCGTTCGACCTGCTGCTGCAGCTGATCTTCGCCCATCGCCTCGACGTCACCGAGGTGGCGCTGCACCAGGTCACCGACGACTTCATCGCCTACACCAAAGAGATCGGTTCCCAGCTGGGCCTGGAGGAGACCACCGCGTTCCTGGTGATCGCGGCGACGCTGCTCGACCTCAAGGCCGCCCGCCTGCTGCCGGCCGGGCAGGTCGACGACGACGAGGACCTGGCGCTGCTCGAGGTGCGCGACCTGCTGTTCGCGCGCCTGCTGCAGTACCGTGCCTTCAAACACGTCGCCGAGATGTTCGCCGAGCTGGAGGCCGCGGCGCTGCGCAGCTACCCGCGCGCGGTGTCGCTGGAGGACCGGTTCACCGAGCTGCTGCCCGAGGTGATGCTCGGCGTCGACGCCGAACGGTTCGCGCAGATCGCCGCGGTCGCGTTTACCCCGCGCCCGGTCCCGACGGTGGCCATCGGTCACCTCCATGAGCTGCAGGTCTCGGTCCCCGAGCAGGCCGAAAAGCTGCTGGCGATCCTGGAGGCCCGGGGCAGCGGCCACTGGGCGACCTTTTCCGAACTGGTCGCCGACTGTCAGGCGCCGATCGAGGTCGTCGGGCGCTTCCTCGCGCTGCTCGAGCTGTATCGGACGCGGACGGTAGCATTCGACCAGTCAGAGCCGCTCGGCGTGCTGCAAATTTCGTGGACCGGGCAGCGTCCGGTGGAAGTGCGGGACGAATAATGGACCGCGCCGCCGACGATGCAGCGCGCAGCGGTGAGGAGGAGCGGCGCAGATGACGGACGAGCTGCCCGAAGTCGATCTGGACTACGGCATCCCGGACATCGCCGAGGCGGCGCCGATGGACGCCGACGAGCTCGGCTCCGTGCTCGAGGCGCTGTTGCTGGTGGTGGACACACCCGTCACCGCGGAGGCGCTGGGCGCGGCCACGCAGCAACCCGTCTACCGCATCGCGGCCAGACTGCAGCAGATGGCCGCCGAGCTGACCGAACGCGACAGCGGCATCGATCTGCGGCAGACGAGCGAAGGCTGGCGGATGTACACCCGCGCGCGGTTCGCGCCGTACGTCGAGAAGCTGCTGCTCGACGGCGCGCGATCCAAGCTCACCCGGGCCGCGCTGGAGACGCTGGCCGTGGTCGCCTACCGGCAGCCCGTGACGCGGGCGCGGGTCAGCGCAGTGCGCGGCGTCAACGTCGACGCCGTCATGCGCACGCTGCTGGCGCGCGGCCTGATCACCGAGGCCGGCGTCGACGACGACACCGGCGCGACGACGTTCGCCACCACCGAGCTGTTCCTGGAGCGGCTGGGGCTGACGTCGCTGGCCGACCTCCCCGACATCGCGCCGCTGCTGCCCGACGTCGACACCATCGAGGACCTGAGCGAATCCCTGGACAACGAGCCACGTTTCATCAAACTCGCGGGCGGTTCGGCCTCCGCGGAGTCCTTGTCCTTCGACGTGGACAAGGATTGATGGACGACAGTCAAGGGGTCCGCCTGCAAAAGGTGTTGTCCCAGGCCGGAATCGCGTCGCGCCGCGCCGCCGAGAAGTTGATCGTCGACGGCCGCGTCGACGTGGACGGGCAGGTGGTCACCGAGCTCGGCACCCGCGTCGACCCGGACGCCTCGGTGATCCGCGTCGACGGCGTCCGGGTGCTGCTCGACGACTCGCTGGTATACCTGGCCCTGAACAAGCCGCGCGGCGTGCACTCGACCATGTCCGACGACCGCGGCCGGCCGTGCATCGGGGACCTGGTGGAGCGCCGGGTGCGCGGCACCAAGAAGCTGTTTCACGTCGGCCGGCTGGATGCCGACACCGAGGGGCTGATCCTGCTGACCAACGACGGCGAGCTGGCGCACCGGTTGATGCACCCCTCCCACGAGGTGCCCAAGACGTACCTGGCGACGGTGAGCGGCACGGTGCCGCGCGGGCTGGGCAAGAAGCTGCGCGCCGGCATCGAGCTGGAGGACGGGCCGGCGCGCGTCGACGATTTCGCCGTGGTGGACGCCATTCCGGGGAAGACGTTGGTGCGCTTGACATTACACGAGGGCCGCAACCGGATCGTGCGCCGGCTGCTGGCGGCGGTGGGCCACCCGGTGGAGTCGCTGGTGCGCACCGACATCGGCGCGGTGTCGCTGGGGGAGCAGCGCCCGGGCAGCATCCGCGCGTTGCGGCGCGACGAGGTCGGGCAGCTGTACAAGGCGGTTGGGCTGTGACCGGCGTGGTAGTTGCCATCGACGGCCCGGCCGGCACCGGGAAGTCCTCGGTGTCAAAGGGTTTGGCGCGCGCGCTGGGGGCCCGCTACCTGGACACCGGGGCGATGTACCGGATCGTGACGCTGGCGGTGCTGCGCGCCGGCGTCGATCCCGCCGACGCCGAGGCGGTCGGTTCTCTGGCGGCGCAGGTGCAGCTGTCGGTCAGCTACGATCCCGATGCCGAACGGTGTTACCTTGCCGGCGAAGATGTTTCGGTGGAGATCCGCGGCGACGAGGTCACCCGGGCGGTCTCGGCGGTATCCGCTGTGCCGGCGGTGCGCGCCCGACTGGTCGCCCTGCAGCGGGCGATGGCCCAGGGGCCGGGCAGCGTCGTCGTCGAGGGCCGCGACATCGGAACGGTGGTCTTGCCCGATGCGCCGGTGAAGATCTTCCTGACCGCCTCGGCTGAAACCCGGGCGAAGCGCCGCGACGACCAGAACGTCGCGTCCGGCCTGCCCGGTGATTACGAGGCGGTGCTGGCCGACGTACGGCGCCGCGATCACCTCGATTCCACCCGGGCGGTGTCGCCGCTACGCGCGGCGCCCGACGCGGTGGTCGTCGACACGAGCGACATGACCGAGGCGCAGGTGATCGCGCACCTGCTCGCTTTGGTGCGGGAGAAGAGCGGGGCGGTGCGGTGACGCAGGACGGCACCTGGGTCGACGAAAGCGACTGGGAGGCGGTCGATTCCGAACTCTCCGACGTCG
The DNA here is from genome assembly GCF_001666745.1 of Mycobacterium sp. E2699. NCBI lineage: Bacteria > Bacillati > Actinomycetota > Actinomycetes > Mycobacteriales > Mycobacteriaceae > Mycobacterium > Mycobacterium sp. E2699. Next base: position 190,180 of record NZ_LZJH01000077.1, read on the forward strand.
ACGAGCCAGGCCCCGCGCCCGTCGTCGCAGTGGTGGGCAGGCCCAACGTCGGCAAGTCGACCCTGGTCAACCGGATCCTCGGCCGACGCGAGGCGGTGGTGCAGGACATCCCGGGTGTCACGCGCGACCGGGTGTCCTACGACGCGCTGTGGACCGGGCGGCGGTTCGTCGTGCAGGACACCGGTGGGTGGGAGCCCGACGCCAAGGGCTTGCAGCAGCTCGTGGCCGAGCAGGCGTCGGTGGCCATGCGCACCGCCGATGCGGTGATCCTGGTGGTCGACGCGACCGTCGGCGCCACCGCCGCCGACGAGGCCGCCGCGCGGATCCTGCTGCGTTCGGGCAAGCCGGTCTTCTTGGCGGCCAACAAGGTTGACAGCGACAAGGCCGAGGCCGACGTCGCCGAGCTGTGGTCGCTGGGGCTCGGCGAGCCGCACGCCGTCAGCGCGATGCACGGCCGCGGCGTCGCCGATCTGCTCGACGAGGTGCTGGCCGCGCTGCCCGAAGTGTCGGAGGCGGCGCCGGCGGCGGGCGGTCCGCGGCGGGTGGCTCTGGTCGGCAAGCCCAACGTGGGCAAGAGCTCACTGCTGAACAAGCTTGCGGGCGACCAGCGTTCGGTGGTTCACGATGTCGCCGGGACGACCGTGGATCCGGTCGACTCGCTCATCGAATTGGGCGGCAAGGTCTGGCGGTTCGTCGACACCGCGGGTCTGCGGCGCAAGGTGGGCCAGGCCAGCGGGCACGAGTTCTATGCGTCGGTGCGCACCCACTCGGCGATCGACGCGGCCGAGGTGGTGGTCGTGCTGATCGACGCGTCGCAGACCCTGACCGAACAGGATCAGCGGGTGCTGTCGATGGTGATCGAGGCCGGCCGTGCGCTGGTGCTGGCGTTCAACAAGTGGGACCTGGTCGACGAGGACCGCCGCGAGCTGCTGGAGCGCGAGATCGACCGCGAGCTGGCGCAGCTGCGGTGGGCGCAGCGGGTCAACATCTCCGCCAAGACGGGCCGCGCCGTGCAGAAGCTGGTGCCGGCGATGGAGACCGCGCTGGAGTCCTGGGACACGCGGATTTCGACCGGGCAGCTTAACGCGTGGATCAAAGAGGTGGTGGCGGCCACGCCGCCGCCGGTGCGCGGCGGGAAGCAGCCACGCATCCTGTTCGCCACCCAGGCCACCGCCCGCCCGCCGACGTTCGTGCTGTTCACCACGGGTTTCCTGGAGGCCGGCTACCGGCGTTTTCTGGAGCGGCGGCTGCGCGAGACGTTCGGGTTCGAGGGCAGCCCGATCCGGATCAACGTGCGGGTGCGCGAGAAGCGGGGAGCGAAACGCCGCTGAGCGCCTGGGATGCGCGCGGCTTTTCTGGACCATTAGGCGGCTCTCGAAAACGGTAGCGCCAGCGGTATAACTGAGCTGTCGATCCCGCAGTGTGGGATGTGAAAGCCGTATCACAGGACGATCTGTTGACTTTGCGCCGCCCGGCCTCCTACTGTCTCTTATAGTGCGGGTTGACATGCCCGCATCGTGGGAGTACGGAGGCAACCGTGTCGCGTTTCAGCGTGCAGGGCAAGTCGATCCTGATCACCGGCGCGACCGGCGCCCTCGGTAGCGTCGCCGCCCGGGCGCTGGCCGAAGCCGGCGCGCGGCTGACGCTGGCCGGCGGCAACGCTGCGGCACTGCGGGACCTCGGCATCGATGACGCCGCGGTGGTCACCCGTCGCGCCGACACCCCGGCCGACGCCCAGGAGATGGTCGAGACCGCCGTCGCCCGGCACGGCCGCCTCGACGGGGTTCTCGTGGCCTCGGGCATGAACCACGTCGCGCCCATCACCGAGATGGCCGTCGAGGACTACGACAAGGTGATGGGCGCCAACGCCCGCGGGGCATGGCTGGTGTGCCAGGCTGCCGGACGGGTGCTGCTCGAGCAGGGGTCCGGCGGCAGCGTCGTGCTCGTGTCCTCGGTCCGTGGCTCCCTCGGTCATCCCGCCGGCTATAGCGCCTACTGCCCGTCGAAGGGCGCCACCGACCTGCTGGCCAAGAGCCTGGCCGCGGAGTGGGGCCCGGACGGCATCCGGGTAAACGCCCTGGCGCCAACGGTTTTCCGCTCCGAGGTGACCGAGTGGATGTTCGCCGACGACGAGAAGGGCCGCCAAACCCGCGAGGCCATGTTCGCCCGAATCCCGTTGCGCCGCTTCGCCGAACCCGACGACTTCGTCGGCGCCCTGATCTACCTGCTCAGCGACGCGTCGAGTTTCTTCACCGGCCAGGTGATGTATCTCGACGGCGGCTACACCGCGTGCTGATCGAAAGGAAATCATGAGTATCACCTGGCCCCTCGGCGACGCCGAATCGAAGCTGGAGTTCTACGACCTGTCGCATCCGTGGGGGCATGGCGTGCCGGCGTGGCCGTACTTCGAGGACGTCAAGATCGAGCGCCTGCACAACATGGCACGAAGCCGGGTGCTGACCCAAAAGGTCACCACCGTCATGCATTCCGGCACCCACATCGACGCGCCCGCGCACGTCGTCGAGGGAACGCCGTTCCTGCACGAGATCCCGCTGAGCGCGTTTTTCGGCACCGGCGTCGTCGTCTCGATCCCGAAGAAGAAGTGGGAGGTCGTCACCGCCGAGGACCTGGAGAACGCCACACCGCAGATCCGGCCCGGTGACATCGTCATCGTCAACACCGGCTGGCACCACACCTACGCCGACAGCGCCGAGTATTACGCCTACTCGCCGGGGTTCTACAAGGAGGCAGGGGAGTGGTTCGCGGCCAAGGGCGTGAAGGCCGTGGGCACCGACACCCAGGCGCTGGACCACCCGATGGCCACCTCGATCGCCCCCCACGGCCCGGCCGAACACACCGGCGGCCTGTTGCCCTGGGCGGTAAGGGAATACGAGCAGGAGACCGGCCGCAAGGCGCTCGACGACTTTCCCGAGTGGGAGCCCTGCCACCGCACGATCCTGTCCAAGGGCATCTACGGCTTCGAAAACGTCGGGGGAGACCTGGACAAGGTCACCGGAAAGCGCGTCACCTTCGCCGCGTTCCCCTGGCGCTGGGTGGGCGGCGACGGCTGCATCGTCCGCCTGGTCGCGATCGTCGACCCGACCGGGACGTATCGCCTCGAGACCGGGCGGGCGGCGTGACGTCCGACGGCGCCGGCATCCAGGTGATCGCGCGTGCGGCCGAGATGCTGCGGCTGCTGCAGGCGCACCCTGGCGGACTCAGCCAGGCCGAGATCGGCGAGCGGCTGGGCATGGCGCGCTCGACGGTGAGCCGGATCCTGGGGGCACTGGACGACGAAGGCCTGGTGGCCTCGCGGGGTGCGCGCGGCCCATATCGGCTCGGGCCCGAGATCGCGCGCATGGCCGCCACCGTGCGGCTCGGCGTGGTGATGGACCTGCACCCGCTCATGGAGGAGCTGTCGCGCGAGCTCGAGGAGACCGTGGACCTGTCGATCCTCGACGGCGACCGCGTGACGTTCGTCGACCAGGTCGTCTCGCCGCACCGGCTGCGGGCGATCAGCGCGGTCGGGGAGTCGTTTCCGCTGCACTGCTGTGCCAACGGCAAAGCGCTACTGGCAAGCCTGCCGCCAGAGCAGCGAGCGCAGGCCTTGCCCAGCCGGCTGGCCCGGCTGACCGACAACACCATCACGACGCCGGCGGCGCTGCGCCGGGAGCTCGAACGCGTCCGGATTGAGGGCGTCGCATATGACCGCGAGGAGCAGACCGAGGGCGTCTGCGCGGTCGGCACCGTGCTGCCCGGCGTGGGCGAGCAACTCGTGGCGGTCAGCGTGCCCGTTCCGGCGCAGCGGTTCTACCGGCGCGAGTCGGAGCTAGCGGAGGCCCTGCTGGCCTGGGTGCAGGAGAGTCGCAGGTCACTCGGGCATTAGTAAGGTGGCGGGTCGTCTGCTGTAGGCTGTCGACCTGCTGCCGGTGATTCAGGCGGCATCCGGGCTGTGGCGCAGTTTGGTAGCGCACTTGACTGGGGGTCAAGTGGTCGCAGGTTCAAATCCTGTCAGCCCGACCATGTCAGTCCGAGGCACGAAACAGGCGCAAGTGCTCGGTCACGACACTCGACTCGAGGAGATGCCTCCCAGACCGCTGCGCCAGTTTGCCTTCAACGGGCAAACCCAGCGCCCGTATTCGACGAACCTCATGTCCGTCGCAGACGCGTTCATGTTGACAAGGCACAATGGCGCTAATGACAACTCCCCAGGGGCCCTCGCGCGGCGATTCCCCGGAATGGAATCGTCCCGCCGAGCCGCCCGGCCGCAGCGGGGGACCGGTACGTCCAGGGCCCCAGCCCGCGCCCCCATCGGGATCTCCGACCCGACAGATTCCTCAGGCCGGCCGGCCATACCCGCCGCCACCGCCGAATCGACCACAGCCGCCCGGCCGCCCGCCGACTCCGCAGCCGTATCCGCCGGGCCGCCCGCCGACCCCGCGGCAGCATCAGCCCGGCCCGCCGCCAAGACAGCCGGAGCAGGCGACCACTCGGCTGCCTACTCAGCAGCCGCGGAGCGAAGCGCCGGCCCCACGCCGACGCCGCTTCTGGGGCAACCGGCGGTCGATGGCTCTTGTCCTGGCCATCGTGCTGGTGGTCATCCTGGCCGCCGTGGTCGGTGCCGAGCTATTCCTCCGCCACCTGGTCGGCAGCAAGGTGGCAAGCGCAGTGGCGTGCGAGGTGCAGGACAGCGCCACCGTGTCGTTCGCCTCCATGCCGCCAATGCTCTGGCAGTACTTCAGCGGCCAGTATCCCGACATCTCTGTGCAGACTGCCGGCAATCAGGTGCGCAGCGCCAAGGGCATGAAAGTCAACATCAATATCAAGGACCTTCGCCTCAGTGACACCAACAACTCCAAGGGCACCATCGGCGCGCTCAACGGCACCATCACCTGGTCATCGGACGGCATCAAGGAATCGATCCAGAACGCCATCCCGGTGCTGGGCAGTTTCGTGACGAGCAAAGTCACCACCAACCCCGGCGATGGAACGATCCAGTTGAAGGGTCTCCTCGACAGCGCCACTGTCAAGCCGCAGATCGCCAATGACGGGCTGTCACTGCAGGTGGTCAACTTGACCGCGCTGGGCTCCAAGATGTCGACGGACAAGGTGCAGACGAATCTAGACAGTCTCACGTCCAAAGCGACCCAGAACTATCCGCTCGGCATTCACGCCGACAACGTCAAGGTCACGGATACCGGTGTGGAGGCAACGTTTTCCACCACCAACGCGACCATCCCGGCGGCATCGTCGTCGTCTCAGACCGGTCAAGACTGCTTCAGCGGAGTCTGATTCGGCTCAGCCCATCGCAGCGGGCGTGGGTGGGAGATCGCGCGGAGCGTAGCCATGGCGCCGACTGACGTTGTGGAGTGACGTGCTTGGGCCTCCTAGGCTGCTGTAAGGCGTTGCTGATTAACAAGTTTCGCTTATCGAAAGAGAATTGCCTTGTATCAATGGTGATTTCACTAGGGTCGTTGCGCCTGGCGAGCTGAATTCGTTGTCAACTCACAGCTACTCGTAGGGCACCGTGGAGCTTTCGTGCTTAGCGTCATCGAAGGCCGACCTTGATCACGGAAGTTCTGGGGGATTGCCGATGAGCCGGGCGCAACGCATTGCGAATTGGAATCCCGAGGACCTCGCGGCTTGGGAGGCGGGCAATAAGAAGATCGCCCGGCGGAACCTGATCTGGTCTGTGTTCGCCATGCACGTCGGCTACTCGGTCTGGTCGATCTGGTCGGTGATGGTGTTGTTCATGCCGAGGTCCGTGTACGGCCTTTCGCCGGCCGACAAGCTTCTGCTGGGTGCTACCGCGACCCTCGTCGGTGGCTGTCTGCGCATCCCGTACGCGGCGGCGGTGGCCAAGTTCGGCGGCCGCAACTGGATGGTGTTCTCTTCGCTGGCGCTGTTGATCCCGACGGTTGGCACGATCCTGCTGCTGGCCAACCCCGGTCGGCCGTTATGGATGTATTTGGTGTGTGCGGCGTTGACCGGCATGGGCGGCGGCAACTTCTCCGCTGCGGTCGCCAATGTCAACGTCTTCTACCCGCAGCGACTCAAAGGCGCGGCGCTGGGCATTGCCGGTGGCGGTGGAAACATCGGGGTGCCGATGATCCAGGTGATAGGTCTGGTAGTGCTCGCGACCGCCGGTAACCGGCAGCCCTACTGGGTATGCGCGATCTATCTGGTGCTGTTGTCACTGGCCGCGCTCGGGTCGGCATGGTTTCTGGACAACATGGAGCTGCCCCGCGCCGAACACAAACCCATGCGAGCGGCTCTGGTGCACCGCGACACCTGGATCCTGGCGGTGCTCTACGTCGCGACGTACGGCTCATTTATCGGATTCTCGTTCGCCTTCGGCCAAGTGCTGCAAATGAACTACATGGCCACCGGGCAAAGTGCGCTGCAGGCGTCGTTGCATGCCGCCCGCGTCGCCTTTCTCGGACCGCTGCTAGCGTCGCTGGCCCGGATGTATGGCGGCAGGCTCTCCGACCGCCTCGGCGGAGGCGCCGTCACCCTGGGAGCTCTGGTTGCCATGATTGCTGCTGTCAGCGCGCTGATCGAGGTGAGTGCGCACGCCGACAATCGCTCCGGCCCCTTGAGCGCCATCACCATGACCGGCTACATCGTCGGTTTCATGGCACTTTTTGTTTTGTGCGGGATCGGCAACGGCGCCGTGTACAAGATGATCCCGGCGGTTTTCGAATCGCGCAGCCGCGCCGTGAACGCCGCCGAGGCCGAACGCCGCCACTGGGCTCGTGCGATGTCCGGTGCCGTGATCGGAATCGTCGCCGCGATCGGCACGTTCGGCGGTGTATTGATCAATCTGGCACTGCGACAGTCCTATCTGACCACAGGCTCGGAAACGACGGCGTTCTGCTTTTTCTTGTTGTGCTACCTCATTGGGTCAGTGCTGACGTGGTGGGTCTACGTGCGGCGGCCCCCCGCCGAGGCGAAACCAGAGTTGCGCGAAACATCGCTTGTCGAGACCGGTGGTCCTTAGGCGCGCCGCGGTCACGGGTACTGACACGTCACGATGGGCGCGGCATCTCAATGCCCCTTCGCAGAATCCGCATGAGCCTCTGCACAAGATGAGTTGCTGGTCACCGGTCGAGGAACTTTTGGCGGTCAACGATTACGCGATCGATTTCACCGCGAGCAACAACCTGCCCTGAATCGTCGGTCGCCTTCACCTCGAACGTCAGCCGCCGCCCATCGACCGGCGATAGGGGCTCGGCAGTGACCTCTACCGTGCCGCCTACGTGGGTCGCGCGCCGGTGCTCGATGCGCACCGCGGTACCGACGGTCGTCTGGCCAGAACCGGCGAACGGCGCAGCGGCTTGCACGGTGGCCGCTTCCAGCCATGCAATGAGCCGTGGAGTCGCGAGCACCGGCACATCGCCGCTGCCGATCTGTGCGGCGGTGTCGGCGTCGGTCACTTGGTAGCGCATAACTACACGCTAACGCGTCCGCCAAAAGCCCTTGATCGCCGGCACCCAACCAGAACGGCCATCCCGACGATTCTGCGGGCACAGCGCGTAAACATCGGTGCGAGAACGCAACAGCCCAAGAGAACCGCACGTTATCAGCGGCGCCGGCACCCGTGGTCACCGGTGAGGCGGGTGCTCCCGTCGGTGTCGCCTGGTAACGCGCCGGTTCCCCGCTTCCCTCGCGAACCACGCCTAACGCTGGTTAGTCTGACTCGGGTTCGGTTGCACAGCGTCGCGGCCTAAGGAGGATCACCGTCATGGACGCCGATCTGAAACGCTGGCTGGACTCCGGCGAGTACTTCGACTACCTCGGCTTCGACATCTTTTACCGCGTCGAGGGGAGCGGGCCGCCGCTGCTGCTGATCCACGGCTATCCGTTCAACACCTTTGACTGGGCGGCGATCTGGCCCACACTGACGCAACGGTTCACCGTCGTCGCACCCGACATGATGGGTATGGGATTCTCCGCGAAACCCGTGGCCTACGAATACTCGGTCACCGACCACGCCGACATGCACGAGGCGCTCCTACAGCACCTCGACATCCACAACGCGCACATCCTGGCCCACGACATCGGCGATTCGGTGGGCCAGGAACTGTTGGCCCGTCACGAATTCGGGCAGCAGGCGTACGGCGAATGGCGCATCGACTCGATCACCTGGCTCAACGGCGGCATGTTCATCGAGTCGTACACGCCCAGGGCGGCGCAGAAGCTGATGTCGGGCACCCCGTTGGGCGACGTCTTCAGCCATGTGCAGAACAGTCCGCTGTCCCGGCGGCTACTGGAACCCACACTGCGCGAGATGTTCGGGCCCAACACCAAGCCGACCCGGCGCATGATGGACGTGTTCAACCAGATCTTGGACTACAACGACGGCCGCCGAGTGCTGCACAAGGTCGGACGGTTCATCAACGATCGGTACAAGCACCGCAACCGCTGGGTGCGCGCCATGCGCCAGACCACGGTTCCGATGCGGCTGATCGACGGGCCGGTCGACCCCAACTCCGGTGCCCACATGGCCCGCCGCTACGCCGAGGTGATCCCCGACCCCGATGTGGTGATGCTCGCCGACGACATCGGGCACTGGCCGCAGATCGAGGCGCCCGACGCGGTATTGACGCACTTCCTCGCCCACATCGAACGGATCTCCCGGCGCGACGAATAGGCACCCACCAAGTCGCTGCCCTTAACGGAGACCCGGCGCGGGCCGCCACGCTGCATAATTGTGAACATTGGGTTCAGTTATTTGCGTGTAGAGGTGACGGGTGGCTGAGGATCCGAGGTCTCGTCCGGGCCGACCACGCAGCGAGCAGTCCCGTTCGGCCGTCCTGCGCGCCACGTCGGAATTGATCAACGAGGTAGGCCTGCGTGCGATGACGACCGACGAGATCGCCACCCGCGCCGGCGTGAGCAAGGCGACGATCTACAAGTGGTGGCCGAACAAATACGCGGTTGCAGTCGAGGCGTTCCTGTCGGAAATGGCGAAGGAGTCGCCGGACCCCGACACGGGGTCGGCCGAGGAAGACTTCCGCCAGGCGCTCCGGGGTCTGATCCGCTTCTACCGCAGCAAAAATGGCCGAGCGTATGCCCAACTCATCGGGGAGGCGCAGTTCGATCCCCAGATCGGCAAGGAACTGCGGGAGCACCTCGTGAGCTCTCGACGGGAATTGGTGCGGGCGATCTTGGACCGCGGCGTCGCGCGGGGGGAGCTGCGGCCCGACGTGGATTCAGAGGCCGCGATCGACCTGATCTTCGGGCCCGCGATGTACCGGCTGGTCGCCGGTCACGCACCGCTTGATCGCAACGCCGCCGACGCGATCGTGGACGCGGCGATGCGCGGCCTGGCGCGCTGAGACTGACATCACAGATCCGGCGGGATCAAAGCCGCCTTGCAGCGTGTTGGCTGCATTCGGAAACTAAACGTTCAGTTTTTAGAGGAGCCTGGTATGACGAACGCCTTTCCGGTCACAAAACCTCCGACGCCGGTCGCGGCGCGTCGGCCCTCGACCATCCGCAAGATGACCGTCGAGCTGATCGGCACATTCTTCTTGGTGTTCACCGTCGGGGCCACCGTGCGCGGCGGCGCTGCGCTGGCTCCGCTGGCGATCGGGTCGGCACTGATGGTGATGGTGTATGCCGGCGGGCACCTCTCCGGCGGCCATTACAACCCGGCCGTGACGCTCGCTGCGCTCGTCCGCGGCCGGATCGAACGCACCGACGCGTTCGGGTACTGGATTGCCCAACTCGTCGGCGGTGTCGCGGCTGCTCCGGTGGTCCGGGCGGTTGTCAATGCTTCGCAGGCCCGCGCCGTCGCACCGGCTGGTCATGCCATGACGAGTGCGCTCGTTGGCGAGTTGCTGTTCACCTTCGCACTCGCCTATGTCGTGCTCAACGTGGCCACGAGCAAGGACAACGCTGACAACTCCTTCTACGGCCTGGCGATCGGGTTCACGGTCGCGGTCGGGGCCGTCGCGGTCGGCGGGATATCGGGGGGCGCCTTCAACCCCGCCGTGGTCGTGGGCGGCGCGGCGATGGGACTGTTCGCCTGGTCGACGCTGATCTATGTGGCCGCACAACTGGTTGCCGGCGCCGGCGCCGGCCTGATGTTCCGCGTCCTCAACCCCGACGACAAGTAAACGGCAGCCGACCATGAGCCCAAATGCTATGGCGGCCAGCCGATCCCGTGGTCCGCTGGCATCCGAGCGTCGCAGCGCTGATCTCTGGGCCGGGCCGCGGTGATGCGGTTCGCCTAATCCCTGCCCCGCGATTTGGTCTTGCGGCGCAACCTGTCTTGCTCTAGCCGTCGAGCCAGTCCGTCGATGATCAGTTGCAGTCCGAACTCGAATTCATCCTCCAGCGGCACGGGAAGGTGCTCCGCAACGGCGGCGGTGGCCGGAAACACATGGGTGTCCAGGCCTTCGAACTGGGCCGAGAATCGCGGATCGGCCGGGCCCTCGGCGGTGGTGTGACCGGACCACTGCATAGCGAAGCCCAACACGTAACGAGCCAACGTCGCGTACGAGCGCGCAGCGAGTTCACGGGGGAACTCGTTGTCGAGCAGCAGCGCCACGAATCTTTCCCGGTAAGCCATCGCGTAGGGGCCGACCGGAAGCTGCTCGGCGAGCAGGGATGCGGCATTGGTGTGTCGCCGCAACGCCTCGAACATGGATTCTGCGGCTGCATGAATGGCTTGCTGCCACCCCAAGCCCTCCAGCCGCTCGGCGTCGAACTCGATCTCGGCGAAGACCCGATCGACGACATGCGCGATCAGTTCGGCTCGGTTGGCAAAGTGCCGGTAGAGCGTTGCCGTACCCGAACCCAGACGTTGCGCGAGGGCACGCATCGATAGGGCATCAGCCCCTTCCTCGTCGACGATCTGCAGGGCGGTGGCGATGATCCCGTCCACCGGGATCGCGGGTCGTCCAGGGGAACGGCGGGGTACCGGCTCGGCGGCCGTTCTCTCGCCACGGGTGCTCGTCACATACGCAAGTATGTCCTTGGTTGACAACCGCGCCAATAACGGCAACACTGTTACCGAAACAAAGGGGGTGCCGCCTTGTAGGCGCAACTATCTGGCGGGCACCACAAATGCAACCCGATCGAAAGAGTTTCACCCCAATGCTGCTGCCACTAGCAACCAAGCCCTTCACGGTCCCGACAGACCGGGACATGCTTCCGTCGGAGCGGCGAGAGTTCGTCCGCACTCACCGCACGTGCGTCTACGGTTTTCGGCGCAAGCAGGACGGGCCCGCAATGTCCATCGTGTACTACATCCCCACCGACGGCGACGAACTTCTGGTGGCTACCATGGCGGGCCGCGGCAAAGCCCGTGCCGTACAGCGCGACGGCAAGGCGAGCATTTGCGTCCTGGACGAACGATGGCCGTTCGCGTATCTGCAGGTATACGCCGACGCCGTGATCGACCGTGACCACGAGACCGTGGTGGATGTGATGATGGCAGTGGCCGGGCGCATGTCCGGTCAACCGCTCGGCGATGAAGCCCGGCCCCACATCGAGGAGATGGTGGTCAAGGAAGATCGTGTCGTCCTGCGTTGCAAACCGTACGCCACGTTCGCGTCGCCGCCGCGGCACCTTTATCGCAACGACCAAGTCGCCCAGCTCAATCATTGGTTGGGGTCCGCCGTTCCCTGGGACGCCCCGGACCCGGAATAGGACCGGGTGGCTCGCCATGAGGCGGACGCTGCTGCGCGGTGCGCGGGTGATCACGATGGCGCCCCACCGGCCGGACACGGAAAGTCTCGACATCCTCGTTGAGGACGATCGCATCGCAAGCCTCGGCGATCACCCCGACAGCGACGGCGCGGAAATCGTTGACCTTTCTGGTCGTATCGTGATCCCCGGGCTGGTCAACGCCCACTTGCACACCTGGCAAACCGCTCTGCGGTGCGTGGGCGCCGATTGGACCTTGCCGCAATATCTGCGCCACGTGCACGGCGACGTTGCGCGGCGCTACAGCGCCGAAGACATCTACATCGCCAACCTGGTCGGCGCTCTCAACCAAATCAACTGCGGCATAACCACACTCGGTGATTGGTGTCATAACAACCGGACCCCCGAACATGCGGACGCGGCCGTCGACGCGTTGCGCCATGCCGGCATCCGCGCGGTCTTCTTCCACGGCATCCCGGACCGGTCAGCCGACACTGCCCATCCGCTGCACGAAATCGACCGACTGCTCGACGGCCCGTTCCATGACCATTCGTTAGTCAGTCTCGGGATGGCGATCAGCGGTCCGCAATACTCCACACCCGATGTGGCTGTGACTGATTTCCGCGCCGCCAAAGACCGCAACCTCGTCGTCTCGATGCACCAGAGCGGTGGCGAACCCGCGCCCGGATGGGAAGCCGTGCGCACCGCCGGGCTGTTCGGACCGCGGACAAATATTGTGCACGGCTGTGGTCTGACGGCCGGCTGGATCAAGGCCCTCGGCGAAGCCGGCGTCACGTTCACGATCACACCCGAAAACGAGCTCAGTCACGGCCACGGAACTCCGATCACCGGCCCCCTGCTGCGAGCCGGTGTGGCGCCGTCCGTGGGCACCGACACCGAAACCGCGTCATCTGGCCACATCCTCACCGGCGCACGGATCGCGTTAGCTCATCAGCGCGGCCTCGAGCACGATCGCACCCGAGAAGCGACAGGCGCCTCGTCGGCGACGAACTCGACCACCGGCAGGCAAGCTTTATCGTGGGCGACGTTCGAAGGAGCGCGTGCACTGAGTCTCGCCGAACATGTCGGCCAGATTCAGCCCGGCATGCAGGCGGACCTGGTAGTCATCGATGCTGCGGCGATCAACCTGTGGCCGTCGCATGACGCGATCGCCGCGGTGCTCTGCGCGGATATCAGCAACATCGAAGCGGTCATGATCGCCGGGCGGTGGCGCAAACGCAATCACCGCCTTGTCGGAGTGGAACTCGCCGGCCTCCGGGACAGGCTGCTCGCCTCGGGCCGTCGCCTCCTTCGGCGCCCGACGCGGCGTTGACGATTCTCTCTCCCCACATCGACCGAGTAGCCGGCTGAACGAATATGCATTCGTCGTCGGGGCGACCGGATCGGGTACGACTAGGGATGTGATGAACAAGCAGGAGTTGACCCGGGAGCTTGGCCACCCCGGCGCCCGAGAGTTGCTCTCCGGCTCCATGGCGAGGCTCGCCTATAACGGACTTGACGGCTTCCCGCGGGTCATCCCCGTCGGGTTCTACTGGACCGGCGAACGCATCGTCGTCTCGACCGCACCGACCTCCCCGAAAGCCCGCGCGCTTTCGGCACGCCCGCAGGTCGCATTGACCATCGACACCGGCTCCACGCCGGAAGAGGCCAAGTCCCTCCTGGTGCGTGGCCTCGCCGCACTGGAAACCGTCGACGGCGTCACCGACGAGTACCTGGCAGCCGCGAGGGGGTCAATGGACGAAACCGAGCTTGCCGAGTTCGAAGACAACGTGCGGTCGACGTATAGGCAGATGGTGCGCATCTCCATTGAGCCGCAGTGGGCGCGCTTTTATGACTTCGGTGCGGGTCGGTTGCCCGCTTTCCTCGCAAAGCTGGTCAACGATGGTTAGCGCATGGGTCAGCGGGCGCCGAACGCAAAAACCGTTGTCGAGTCGTACGTCTGGCCCGGGTTGAGCGTCGTGGTGGGGAACTCCGGGTGATTCGGAGAATCGGGGTAGTGCTGGGTCTCCATCGTGAATCCCGCGCCCTGCCGATAGATTCGCCCGCTGGTGCCCGCGAACGCCCCGTCGATGAAGTTGGCAGTGTAGAACTGCACACCGGGTTCGGTGGTGGAGACAGTCACGGTGCGCCCCGACATCGGGTCCTCGGCCCGGGCCGCCTCCACCAACCCGGTGTTGTTGCCGCGATTGATCACCCAGTTGTGGTCGTAACCGCGGGCCGCCAGCAGCTGCGGGTCATTCGCGGTGATATTCGCGCCGATCGCGGTCGGTGACGTGAAGTCGAATGGTGTGCCCTTGACCGGGGCGATCTGCCCCGTCGGGATCAGGGTGGGGTCGGTCGGCGTGTAGTTGTCGGCATTGATGGTGATTTTCTGGGCGTAGACGTCGCGTGTGTGCTCACCCGCCAGGTTGAAGTAGCTGTGATTGGTCAGGTTGATCACGGTGGGCGCATCGGTGGTCGCGTGGTAGTTGATGCGCAGTTCATTCTTCGGGTCCAGCGTGTAGGTGACGGTGGTCGTCAGCGTCCCGGGGTAGCCCATTTCGCCTGCGGGACTGACATATTGAAGCTTCAGCCCCACGCTGTCGCTGCCGTTCTGTTCGGTGGCCCGCCACACCTTGGTATCGAAGCCCGCAGTGCCGCCATGCAGGCTGTTGCCGTTATTGTTGATCGGCAAGTGATATTCGTTGCCGTTCAACGAGAAAGCTCCCCTGGCTATCCTGTTGGCATAACGGCCGACGATCGCGCCGAAATACGTCTTGGCCGACCCGGTGTTGTTCAGGTATCCGTCCAGCGTCGGAAAGCCCAGCACCACATTGTCGACATGTCGTGAGCGATCGGGGACCTCGATCGATTGGATGACGCCGCCGTAGGTCAGGATTCGCACGCGCATGCCGCCCCCGCTGGTGAGCGTGTAGCGGCTCACCGGGTTGCCGTCCACCTGGCCGAACGGCTCGCCGGCGATCGACGGCGGCCCGGCGGGCATCGGTGGATTGCCGCTGTCGGTGGAGTTAGTTGTCGCGTTGCTACATGCCGCCAAGCCCGCAACACCGGTGTTGGCGATCAGTTGAAGTATTCGTCTACCGCGCATGGGCGCTCCTCGCATTCGTGCCGAGCCACCTGTGCGGCTCGTGACGAGGAACCTCGTCAGACCCGGGACGAGGATAGCCCGGTCGCGCCGGCCGACATTCGCGCCGCGGACAACCTCTGCCAATTAAGCCCGCGACCAGGGTAGGGTGGTGGGCGCGGTTGGGAGACGCCAAACTGCACCCCCTCGGTGCATTGCAGATTGCCGGCCGGACGGCATCAGATTCAAGTCCGGCCACACGACAAATCGGCGCGTCTCGGTAAATCCCTGCCACAGGAAGAAGTCATGCCCACCGTTGAGGCGCAGCTCCGTCAGGACTTGCGCGACTACGCCGTCGAATTACGGCAACTCGCCTACACGCTGCCCGGAGGTCTGGGCGAGCACGATCTGCTTGGCTTGTCTGGCCGGATGCGCGCTACCGCCGATCAGGCCGAACTACAGCGAAGTGTTGGCGATGGCTGACCGCGTCATGAGGGGCAGTCGACTCGGCGCCTTGAGTTATGAGACCGACCGCAACCATGACCTCGCGGCGCGCAAGATCGCGCGGTACCGCACCGAGAACGGCGACGAGTTCGACATGCCGTTTGCCGCCGACGCCGACGTGCCTAACTCCTGGCTGTGCCGCAACGGCATGGAGGGCACCCTGATCGAGGGCGGTGAACTCGCCGAACCCAAGCAGGGCAAGGCGCCGCGCACGCACTGGGACATGCTGCGGGAACGCCGCTCGATCGAGGAACTCGATGATCTTCTCAACGAACGCCTCGAGATCATCAAGTCACGCCGACGCGGCAGCTAAAAATCGGCTACCGCGCCTTCCGGAGATCGCCGAGCGAGTTGCGCAGCCCACCGTCCATGCGGATCTGGATGGCGGCCACCGCCAGCATCACGCCGGCGGTCACCAGGTGCACCACCGCGTCGGTCGTGTTGTTGGGGAACGTGAAGACGAACGCCACCTGATGTGAGAAGAACGCCCAAATGCCCGGCAGCGCACCGGCTATCGCGGCGAGCAAGAGATACAACACCGCCCACGACTTGCGCGTCGCGAACACCAACCCAGGGCCGAACAGGGCAAGCCCGGCGACCGCGTGCCAGCCGTTGTAGTCCATCCCGAACAGTTGGACGGTCGGGGCACCAGGCCCGGTCGCGAAGCTGGGCTCCAGGATGAAGCCGATCACCGCCTGAATGACGTGCACAACACAGATGATCAGGAGCCCGATCTGGGCGAAACTCCACCTCACGTTGCACCTCCTTGTGCACGGTGGGATCGCCCCGAATACTACGCCAGGTAGTAGATCATGGCAATGTCACTTGCGGCCGGGCAGCCGCATCACCGCGCGCACCATAGGCACTAGCGACTTTTGCCACAGGGTCGACGGAACACCAAGCGGCGGATCGAGATTGAACACCCGCGCCGCCGCGATCGTCTGCGATTCGGTGTACTTCAGCAGGCCCTCGGGCCCGTGCCGGCGGCCGACGCCGGACTGGCCCATCCCGCCCATCGGCGCGCTGAGGCTGCCCCACGCGAACGCGTAACCCTCGTTGACGTTCACCGTCCCCGACCGCAACCGGGCGGCGATTTGCTCACCCTCGGTGGCGGAGCCCGCGAAAACGCTCGCGTTCAGCCCGTACTCGGTGTCGTTGGCCTTCTCGACCGCTTCGTCGACATCGGCAACGGGGTAGATCGAGACGAGCGGCCCGAACGTTTCGTTCGCCGCGCACTCCATCTCCGGCGTGACATCCGTCAGCACCGTCGGCTCGTAGAACAGCGGCCCTATGTCGGGTCGGGCTTTGCCGCCCGCAATCACCTTGGCGCCCTTGGCTTTCGCGTCATCAACGTGGTCGGTCACCGTGTCCAGCTGACCCGCGGAGATCAAGCTGCCCATGTCGACGGAGAAGTCATAGGCGGTGCCGAGCTTCATGTTCCGGACCGCGGTGCCGAACTTGCTGGTGAACTCGTCGGCGATGTCCTTCTCGACGTAGATCCGCTCGATGGAGATGCACAGCTGGCCCGCGTTGGAGAAGCATGCGCGGGTGGCCGCCTTGGCTGTCTTGTCGAGGTTGGCCCCCCGCGTGACGATCATCGCGTTCTTGCCGCCGAGCTCGGCCGAGAAACCGATCAGCCGACGGCCGCAATGCTCGGCGAGCTGCCGGCCGGTGGCGGTCGAGCCGGTGAACATCAGGTAGTCGCAGTTGTCGATGATCGCGGTGCCGACGACCGAGCCCGGACCGGGGACGACCGCGTAGAGCGCCCGTGGCAGGCCGGCCTCGTACAGCAGCTCGGCGCAGGCCAGCGCGCAGTACGGCGTCTGGCTGTCCGGCTTGAGCACCACGGCGTTGCCGGCCAGCAGCGCCGGCACCGAGTCGGAGGCGGTCAGCGTCATGGGGTAGTTCCACGGCGAGATCACCCCGACCGCGCCCTTGGGCTGGTAGGCGACGATGGTCTTGCCGATGCCCGGAAACAGCGCCTGCACCGTGCGCGGCTTCAGCAGGTCGGCGGCGACGCGCACGTAGTAGTTCGCGTTCGCCATCAGGTCGACGATCTCCTCCTGGGCGGCCCAGCGGGCCTTGCCGGCCTCGGCCTGCAGCAGGTCCATGAGGAACTCGCGGTTCTCGACGACCAGGTCGCGGTAGCGGCGGATGACATCGACGCGCTCGCCGACGGGTCGGTTCGCCCACTCGACCTGCGCCGCGCGGGCCTCGGCGAATGCCGCTTCGACGTCGGCAGCCGTGCCGATCGGGATTGTGGTCAGCGGTGTGCCGGTGAAGACCTCATCGATCGTCTTGGTCTCACGTGCGGTGGTGTCCTTGATCGCTGCCAGCTGGCGCAAACGGTCGAAGACCGAGGCTGATGGTGCAGGCATGTCGTTACCCCTCGAGAGCGCAGGCGTCCAAAGCACCAGCCTATAGCCGCGACTACAGTGCTTGACCGTGAAGCCAGACCCGGTTGCCTTCAGCCAGCAGTGGGTGGATGCGTGGAACGCCCACGACGTGGACTCGGTCCTCCGGCATTTCGCCGAGAACGTTGTGTTCACGTCACCCGTGGCCGCCACGTTGCTGACGGAAACAGCCGGAGTGATTTGCGGTAAATCCGCACTCCGCGACTACTGGACCCGGGCATTGCGGCGCGTCGCGAACCTGCGGTTCGCCGTCGAGGGCGTCTACGAGGGCATCGACACCATCGTCATCGCCTACCGCAACCAGGACGGTGGTCTGGTCAGCGAAGTGCTCCGATTCAGCGATGGCCTGGTCGTCGAGGGCCACGGAACCTATCTGGTTGACGCGCAAGGTGTTACGGGCTCGATGAGTTGAGCGGACTCGGCGGGCGGTCCGGCTCGGCAGCGGTCGGCAGGTCGAGTTGCATCCAGGCGACGTCGTGCCATGCGTTGTGTTTCCATCCGACGCGGCGGTACAGCCCCGCCTCCCGAAAGCCGAAGGAGCGGTGAAATGCATTGCTGGCTTCGTTGGGTTGCGTGATGCCGGCGAAGGCGCGGCGATAACCGCGCTCGGTGAGCCGGCGCAGTAGCTGGGTGTAGAGCCTGCGGCCGGCGCCAGAGCGGTGATGTCCGTCGTCGACGTAGACACTGGTTTCGGCCGACCATTGGTACGCGGCGCGGGGATTGAATGCGTGCGCGTAGGCGTAGCCGATGATGTGATCGCCATCCTCGAGCACGAGCCAGTCGTGGGTGGCTCGGGCAGCGGCGATGTGCGCGGCCATCTCGGCGGCGGGCGGCGCTTCGATTTCGAAGGTGATCGCCGTGGTCTCAACGTAAGGGCGGTAAATCGCGAGGCAGCCGACGGCGTCCTCCGGCACCGCCGATCGCACCGTGTCACCGCTCGCTGCCATGCAAGTAGTGTCGCACTGCGAATTCGCAGGCGCCTCAAGTTATTCAGTGACCGCCGCGGCGAGTTGTTGCCGGGCCGCCTGCACGATCAAGCCGGCGGTCAGGAAAGCGGGTTTGCCTTGGTCGCAGTCATCGATCGGCAGATCGGCCGCGCGGCGCAGCACCATCACGGCCAGCGCGGTGTAGGTGGCATACGGGATGACCAAAAGGTTGACGTGTGCCTGCCCGCCGCTGAACGTCATCACGTGCTGGCGTTTGTGTTCCCATCCCGCCCAGTTGAAGTCGGGCGGCCGTTGCAACGGCGGCCAGTTGACGTTGATGGATTCGATGCCTCCGAGCAACGGAGTCAGGGCCGCAACGAGGCTGGGCAGTTCATTGGTGATCCGGTCGGCGCGCGGCCACCAGGCGCCGTCGATGGCGCCGCCCAACTGGCGAGCGACGGACACCCGGACGGGATCGATGCGGCGCCGGCCTTCGCGCGGATACGTCATCGCTCAGCGAATCGGTGCGAGGAGCATTACTACGGTTGACGCTGTGCGATCCACGGGCTGGTCCTTCACGTTCTGCATCGCCCGCCCCGCGGGTGCGGGCCGAGCGGAGAAATCGCATTGCCCGGGGGTGTCATCCGCGCGGATGGCGGTGGACCACAGCTGACAACGAAACGGCTCGCGGTTGACGCTACGCCACCCGCGGCCGGGCGGATCCGTCGGGTGACCAGCGGGGAACGCAAATCCCACGTAGGGTTGCGGCAACAACAACAGGATGGATGAGATGCCCATAGAGAATTGGTGCGACGCACCCCAGATCCATCCGTCGCAGGTCCGGGTCGGTGACGTCATCGGCACGTTGCAACCCACCAAATTGCGCCTGACCGTCAAGCTGATCGGCGGGCCCCAGACCACCCCGCGGCAGTGGACCTTTTTCACCCGCGACGACAACGGCCTGCAGCGCACGAGCACGTTCGGCGAGGACGAGCTGGTCCGCCGGTACGTCAAAGCCTCGTAACGACACCCTCACTTCGACAGTAAGATAGCCGACCGGTCGGCTAATATTAGTGCCATGCCGCGCCCGCCGAACCCGGAGGTGCGCCGCCGCCTGTTGGAGGCGGGGCGCGAACTCGTACACGCGCGGGGTTTCACGGCCAGCGGCGTCAAGGACATCACCGACGCGGCCGGCGTGCCGAAGGGGTCGTTTTACGCCTATTTCGACAGCAAAGAGGCCTTCGCCGCGGCGATCCTCGAAGACTACTGGGCCGATATCGAGTCCCGGCTCCTGCCCATCCTGGATGCGGACGGGCCGGCTCAGGACCGCATCACGCGCTTCTTCCATGCGCTCGCCGACGAACACGAGGCCGGCGAATTCCTGCTCGGCTGCCTGGTCGGCAACCTGTCGCTCGAGCTCGGCGGGTCCAGCGAGCCGGTGCGCACGGAGCTCGTCCGCATCCTCGACCGCTGGGACGCCGCCCTCACCGCCTGCGTGCGTTCCGGTCAGCGCGGCCCCGGGGGCATCCGAGGGGACCTCGACGCGGGGGAGCTGGCCGCGCGGCTGATCGAAGCCTGGGAAGGCGCGGCCCTGCGCGGGAAAGTCACGCGCAGCCGCACCCCGTACGACCGGTTCGAAGCGATCACCGTCCCGGCGCTGTTGCATTAGATCCGTCAGCAAGGGAATGGGCGGCCCGCACCAGCCGTTAAATAGGCGACTGGTCACCTACCATATTTGACAACCCTGATGGAGGCCGAAAATGGCAACGAATCACGACCTGGGGCAGCGCAGATTCGCCTTGAACAACGGCAGGGGAGAGATTCCGGCGCTCGGATTCGGGACCTCGCTGTCCGACAACACCAAGACGCGTGACGCCGTCAGGGCCGCGGTGCAGGTGGGATTCCGTCACCTCGACGCCGCCGAGCGATACCGCAACGAAGCGCAAGTCGGTGCGGCGCTGAAAGAATTGTTCGCCGATGGCACCGTGCGCCGCGAAGAACTGTTCGTCACCACCAAGCTGTGGAACAACAACCATCGGCCCGAACGGGTCAAGCCGGCCCTGCAGGCCAGCCTGGACAGGCTCGGCCTCGAGGCGGTCGACCTGTACCTGGTGCACACCCCGTTCGCGTTCCGGCCGGGGGATGATCAGGATCCGCGCGACGCCCACGGAGCCGTCGTCTACGACGACGGCGTAACGCTCGATGAGACCTGGGCGGCGATGGAAAGCCTTGTCGACGAAGGACTTACCGGGGCGATCGGCCTGTCTGACATCGACGCCGCCGGCGTCCGCGACGTGATCGATAACGCCCGGATCAAGCCGGCGGTCGTCGAGGTCGAGTCGCACCCGTACCACCCGCAGTGGGAGCTGCACGGATTGTGCGCGACGCACGGGATCGTCCTGCTGGCATTCGCGTCGCTGGGGCACGCGCTCGAACCGCGGCTGCTCGACGACCCCCTGATCGTCTCGATCGCTGCCAGGGTGGGCAAAACCCCCGCACAAGTGCTGTTGGCGTGGGGCATCCAGCGCGGGAGCGCCGTTCTGACGGCATCGGTGACGCCCACGCGCATCCGCGAAAACTTCGACGTCACGGCGCTTCCCGAGGGCGCGATCCGCGAGATCAACGAGCGTCTCCTAACCCGGTATCGGTTCAACTCCGTCGTGGACGCGGGAGAGCCGGGGTTCGCCGAAGTGCCCCATGGGAGTTGAGAACATGGCCGTCCAGAGCCGGCCGGGCTTTCACAGCGGCGAGTTGGCCACGCAACGACAAGCAGGCGTCGAAGCGGACGCGGCCCGGCTCGCGCCGATGATGGCCGGCGGCGTACTGCGCGCCGGCATGGCCGCATTCCTGTCCGAGGCGCCGTTCGCGGCGATCGCGGCGCGCGACGCGACCGGGCGGCTGTGGACCTCACCGCTGCTGGGGCCACCCGGATTCCTGCGCGCCGCGTCGCCGACCACGCTGCAGATCCGCACGTCGCCGCCGTCCGCGGACCCGCTGCACGGCCTGCCCAGCGGGCAGCCGGTGGGCCTCATCGCGATGAACTTCCTGACCCGCCGGCGTGCCCGGATCAACGGCCGGCTCGTCTCCACCGAAGGCGGGCTCACCGTCGACATCGACCAGGCCTACGGCAACTGCCCGCAATACATTCAGCAGCGCCGCATCCAACTCGAGGGAACCCCGGGCGCCGGCCGGGTGCGCCTGTATGAGGGAAATGCGTTGCGGCCCAGCGATATCCGCCTCATCGAGAACGCCGACACGTTCTTCTTGGGCACCTCCCACGTCGCCTCGGGCAATGACGCTTCGCATCGCGGTGGCCCGCCCGGGTTCGTTCGCGTCGAACCCGGAGAGCTGTGGTGGCCCGACTACCCCGGCAACAACATGTTCAACAGCCTCGGCAACCTGTCCGCGGATCCCACCGCGGCCCTGCTGTTCCTCGACTTCCGCGCCGGGATCGCGGTGCAGCTGTCCGGCAGCGCGAGCGTTCGCTGGAGCGCTCCGGGCGACGCCGGCGAGACCGGCCGGCGCGTCCATTTCGTTCCCCGGCGGGTGATCAGCACGGCGCTGCCCGGCGTCGGCGAGACGGACCACGCCCCTTATCCGAGAAACCCGCCGTTGAGCCGATAGCGCATCGCCCTGATACCCCAAATCCAATACGGGTTGGATTCAACAACTAAGTTTGTACGTATGGGGGACGACGAACGGGACGAATCCGCGTTCACCTGGCAGGGCCGGCGCGGGCTGGTGAGCCGCGTGCATGCACAGCTCGACGATCTGGTCGCGGCGCGAGACCAGATGGAGCAACTCGTGCGGGTCATCGTCGAGATCGGTTCCGATCTGGACCTGGATGTGACGCTGCACCGAATCGTCGACGCCGCCATGGAGTTGACCGGTGCGCCGTACGGGGCGCTGGGCATACGCGCGCCCGACGGGTCCCTGGTCTCTTTCGTCTACGCGGGAATGGACGATGAAACGGCGCGGCGGCTCGGCGACCTGCCGGTCGGTGCGGGTCTGCGCGTCGATGATGTGAGTGCTGACGCGCAGGCCGGCGGGCTGCGCGCGCACGATCCGCCGCTGCGGGCGCTCCTCGGAATACCGATCACCGTGCGCGCGGCTGACTTCGGCAGCCTCTACCTGGCCGACGACCGGCCGGGCCGGGTGTTCTCCGACATTCAGGAGGGCGCCGTGCGGGCGATGGCCACCGCGGCGGCTGCTGCCATCGACAACGCGCGGCTGTTCGAGCGGGAACGCGAATCGGCGAAATGGACGAAGGCCAGCCGCGAGATCACCACCGCGCTGCTGTCCGGGGCCCCGCAGACGGGACCGTTGCAGCTGATCGTGAACCGGGCGCTGGAGCTGTCCGACGCCGAGCAGGCGATCCTGCTGGTTCCCCGGGAACCGGATCTGCCCGCCGATGAAGTCGACACGCTGGTAGTGGCCGCGACGGCGGGCCGCTACTCCTCGGAGGTGATCGGCCGGCAGGTACCGATGAAGGGCTCCACCACGGGCGGGGTTGCCCGCCGGGGTCTGCCGCTGATCACCGAGTCCTTCCAGTATCCGATCGAGGGGTTCACCGACGTAGGTGAACGGTCGGCGATCGTCATGCCGCTGATTGCCGACGAAAGGGTGCTCGGTGTGATCGCGGTCGCGCGCCACCCGCAACAGCCGCCGTTCGGCAACGATTACCTCGAACTGGTCAGTGATTTCGCCCGCCACGCCTCGATTGCCTTGGCGCTGGCCGCGGGCCGCGAACACGCGCTCAACCAGGAACTCGCCCAAGCCGACACCGTCGACGACGCACTGCAAGCCGTCGCCGAGGAACTGCGACGGCTGTGGCGGGCGCGCCGCGTTCTGGCCGTTACCTTCCCGGCCCACGGTAGCTCCGCTGAAACCGCCTACAGCGCACCACAAGTGGTGTCCGTCGGCGAGGCCACCCAGTGGGCCGACCTGCCCACGGCTACGCGACAGATGCTCGCCGCATTGCGCGACGGCGATCTACTCACCCCCAACGCGACCACGCCCGGGACGGCCGGCATCGCCCTGCAGCATCCCGAAGGCGTGCTCGTCGTCTGGATGGATCTGGCCGAGCAGCGCCCGTTCACCCTCGAGGACCAGACCTTGCTCACCGTGCTGGCGGGTCGGCTGGGCCAGGGCCTGCAGCGCGTGCACCAGGTGGATCAACAGCGCGAGACCGCCCTGGCGTTGCAGCACGCGATCCTCGGTCCCGCCGACCTGCCGCATGGGTTCGCGGTGCGCTACCAGGCCGCAAGCGCGCCCCTGCAGGTGGGCGGTGACTGGTTCGACATCGTCGATCTGGACGACGGCCGCATCGCGTTGATCGTCGGCGACTGCGTCGGCCACGGCCTCGCCGCCGCCACCGTGATGGGGCAGATGCGCAGCGCCTGCCGGGCGCTGCTGTTCGACAACCCCAGCCCGGCCGCCGCCCTCGCCGGGATGGACCGCTTCGCCGCGCGGCTGCCCGGCGCGCAATGCACCACCGCCGTCTGCGCGGTGCTCGACCGCGCAACCGGCGAGCTGGTGTACTCCAGCGCGGGTCACCCGCCGCCCATCCTGGTCCACGCCGACGGCACCGCCCGGACGCTCGACGGCGGCCACACCATCGCCCTGGGGGTGCGATCCAACTGGCCCCGCCCGGAAGCCCGGGTGACGATCCCGGCGCGAGCGACCCTGTTGCTCTATACCGACGGCCTGGTCGAACGTCGCCGCAGCGCCCTGCACCACGGCATCTCCCGCGCCGCCACCCTGCTCCAGGAGGGCCGCACCTCCACGCTCGATGACTTGGCGAACCAGATCATGTCGGGCCTCGCGCCGAGCGGCGGATATCAGGACGACGTGGTCCTTCTCCTCTACCGCCATCCCGCCCCGCTGGAGCTGAAGTTCCCCGCGGACGTCAGCCAGCTTGCCCCCGCCCGCACCGCATTGCGCACCTGGCTGACCCAGGCCAGGGTGGACCCGGACCAGACCGTGGACGTGCTCGTCGCGGCCGGGGAAGCCGTCGCCAACGCCATCGAACACGGTCACCGCCACACCCCGGAGGGCACGATTGTCCTGGGCGCGACCGCACTGGTAGACCAGGTGCAGTTGACCATCACCGACACCGGCTCGTGGAAGCCTCCGCAACCGGCCGCCGAAGCCAATCGCGGCCGGGGTATCACGCTCATGCGAGGGCTCATGCAGGACGTCACCATCAGGCCCGGCGCCGCGGGCACCACAGTTCACCTATCCGCGAGGATCACCGGATGACCACGCCCCTCACCCTCGACACCGCGCGCCGCAACGACGGGAATCTCGTGCTGATCGCCGCGGGGGAAATCGACCTGAGCAACATCGACGCCTTCAACCAGGCCCTCAGCACCGCCAGCAATGAAGCCGGCGGCAGCGGCGAACCTCTCACCGTCGACCTCAGCGCCGTGGAGTACCTGGACAGCGCCGCCATCAACGCCCTGTTCGCCCGCGCCGACGACATCCGCCTCGTCGCCCACCCCCTCCTGATGCCGATTCTCAACATCAGCGGTCTGACCGAGCTGGTCGCCACCGAGTCCGCGCCGCCCGCCGAGCACCGACGCGCCGACAGCTGATGATCCGCGGCAAGTCTGTTCTCGTAACAGGGTCGACGTCGGGTATCGGTCTGGGCATCGCCCGCGCCTTCGCCGCGGAGGGCGCGAACGTGACCCTCAACGGCTTCGGCGAACCGGAGGCCGTGGAGGAGCAACGACGCGGCATCGAGCAGGATTTCGGGGTGGCGGCGGCCTATTCGGGCGCGGACGTGACCAAGCCGGACGAGATCGCCGGCATGATCGGCGGCGCAGAAAAGACCTTCGGAGCAATCGATGTCCTCGTCAACAATGCGGGCATCCAGTTCGTGGCGGAGGTGGAGGACTTCCCGGTCGAGAAGTGGGACGCCGTGATTGCCACGAATTTGTCGGCCGCTTTTCACACTTGTCGGTGTGCACTGCCGGGGATGAAAGGCCGTGGCTGGGGTCGAATAATCAATATCGCCTCGGCGCACGGCCTTGTTGCCAGCGCGGGGAAGGCGGCGTATGTCGCGGCCAAGCACGGGATAATCGGACTGACGAAGGTGGTCGCAATCGAAACCGCCGACCACGGCGTCACGTGCAACGCGATCAGCCCCGGATGGGTGATGACACCTCTGGTGGCCAAGCAGGTCGAGGCGCGCGCCGCCGCGACGGGCAAGCCCTTTGACGAGGCCAAGCAAGAATTTGTTGCCGAAAAGCAGCCGATGTCCCGCTACACGACTCCCGAAGACATTGGCGCCCTCGCGGTCTTCCTGGCCGGCGACGCGGCCGCCACCATCACCGGCGCAAGCTATTCGATCGACGGCGGTTGGACCGCCCAATGAGGCGCGATGGACTTCGTGAATTGGCGCTAAAGGCCCTATGACTCGACAAAGACATTCCATTCGGGTTGCCAATTGCTGAAAAGGCGAATTTTCGTGGCTATTTTGTGCCTTTCCCATTAGAGTCATGTCACTTAGGTCGTCGGGCGACCATCGCATCCGATCGAACTGGAGGCGCATGTGTCATATCTGGTGACCGCACCAGACGAGGTGGCGGCGGCGGCTCGCGATCTGGCAGGCATTCGCTCGTTGTTGGCCGGGTCCGCCGCATCGGCCGCGGCGCCCACGACCGCGGTGGCCGCGGCGGCACAGGACGAGGTCTCGGCCTTGGTCGCAGCGATGTTCAACGATTTCGGTCAGGATTTCCAAACCCTCAACGCCCAAGCCAGCGCGTTCCACGGGGAGTTCGTCGGTTTGATCAAGGCGGGCGCGGACGCCTACCTCAGCACTGAGGTGGCCAACGCCGCGGCCGCCGCGATGGGCGCCATCAACGCGCCCGTCCAGGGAGTGCTCGGGCAGTCGATCCACAGTGCAGCAGCCGCCGCCGCCGACCTGAGCCTGTCGTCGATCCTGGGCGGCAGCGCAAGCCTGTCGCTGGACGGTGGTGTGGTGAGCCTGCCGCCGATCCTGGGCGGTGGCGTGCTGAGCGTGCCGTCGCTCATCGCGGGCGGTGCGCTGACTCTGCCACCGGTACTCGGTGGCGCGCAATTGACCGTGCCGCCGCTGTCCAGCGTCGGTCCCGCCGTTGTCAGCGCCATTAGCCCCATCATCAACGGCGGCGTGGTGGCCCTGCCTTCCTTCCTGGGCGGCGGGGAGCTGGACGTGCCGTCGATCCTGACCGGCGGTGTGCTGAACCTGCCCGCATCGCTCGGCGGCGGAATCCTGAGCCTGCCCTCGATCCTCACCGGTGGCCTGCTGAGTCTGCCCTCGAGCCTCGGCGGTGGCATCTATACCGTGCCGCCGATCACCAGTGTCGTGAGCGCGATCGTCAACGGCGGCGCGGTGACGCTGCCTCCGATGCTGGGCGGTGGGCAGCTGAGCGTGCCGTCGCTCCTCACCGGCGGCTTGTTGACGTTGCCGCCCATCGCCGGCGGCGGAAACGTCGGCATCCCCTCGATCCTCACCGGCGGCGTGCTGACCTTGCCGCCGGTCGCCGGCGGTGGGGACGTCGGCATCCCCTCGATTCTCACCGGTGGCGTGCTGACCCTGCCCGCGAGCCTCGGCGGGGGCCAACTGACCGTGCCCCCGGTGCTCACCGGTGGCCTGCTGGGCCTGCTCGGTTAGGCCGGTTCGCTAAGGCCTTGCGGCCGCGGCGTTCCCGCGGTCGCCGCCGCCAGGATCTCCCGGATGCGCCGACGCGACCGACCCCAGCCGCGCACGCGCTCTTCGCCCACCGTGTGGTCGTCGCGCTTGATCACGATCCGCCACGGCAAACCGAGCCAATGCGCCACAAACCAGAAGGGCCACCACAACCCGATGACCACCACGCTGGTGACCAATGTCGCGGGGCTGACGCCCCCGGCGTCGGTGAACATCCAAGCGGACAAGCGATACCACCGGCGCCGGCGCACGGACCACACGGCGCCACGGGGGTCGGTTACCTGTGTCATGTCGTCCTCGTTACTTCGCCCGGAATGACTCCTGCCGCAACGCGCGAAGGGTCATCCGCAGCTTGGGGGTGAGGCCTTGGAGGATCCTTGAGGCCGGCCGGGATTGGGGCTCTTCCCGTCAATGAATCACTGTGGCGGCGCCGGGGTCATCGACCCGATGTAATAAGTCTCGTGCCCGGTGGGGTACCCGCCGCCGTTGGTGGCGATGTGGACGTGGTCGTAGTGGTTGAGGGTTTCGTTGCCGTAATCCGCGGTCCAGCTCGGCGAGCCGACGCCCGGATAGATCTTCTGCCGCCAGATCACGTGGTTGATTCCCCACCTTTTCGCATTCGCCAATGCGTACCCGGCGATCTCGTTGCCCAGCTGGATGCCCTCAGGGGAGGCGTGGTTGGGAATCATCACGTCGATCGCCAAGCCGTTGGGATGCCACGGCAACGGATCCTCCCGGTACCCGTAGATCGTGGTGATCTCAGGGAACAGCACGCTGATGGCGCGCGCCGCCCAGATGGTCTTCACCTGCAACCGCTGTTCCGACGCGACACCGGGGGACAACGGGAACAGGAATTGCTGGGCAGCGGCGGGAGCACCTGCCGCCAGCTTTTCCACCTCGGCCGGGGTGGCGATCTGCGGCGGGGCGGCCGCGGCTGCGGGCGGCGCGCCGGCCACCATGGACGGCGGGGCGGCGGGGCCGGACGCCGGTGCCGCCGGGCCGGGAGCCGGGTTGTCCACGCAGCAGGGCGGTTTGGCGCTTTCGGCGTGCAGGGGCTTGGCGCCCTGGGCGTAGACGATCGCGGCCGACACCACGAGGGAGGCCGCCAATGCCAGCCAGCGGCTCCTGCCGACGGCTAACACACCTCTGCCCACGAACAGCAGCTTAGTGGCGTGCGCAACGCCTGCGGCAATCTTTTCCATTTCTTATCGCTCCGATGCCCGACGAAAGGGGCCCGGATGGCGATAGTGAGCGGCGAGCGGGGGGCGGCTCCGCACTCGAACCCGAGGCCCTGCGGGATCGTTTCCTCAAGCGGCACAGGTGTTTTCACGGCCGGACCCGGTCCGAGCGCGACGACCGATCGCGCGCCGGCAAGCCGCGGCCGGCTGTGGGTCGGCGCCCGAGCCCGGCGCTCCCGAGGGCAACCCAAGGGCAAGTTGTGGGACCATGCCCGTTATGGACTCCGACGATCCCGAAAAGCGAATCAGGGAGTTGGAACGGCGGCTCGCTGACGCTTCAGCCGGCCCGCCGGAGTCTGTTCCGGCCGGAGACGAGCCGGGTTCCCAGTACGACCTCCTGCGCCGTCGGCGATTCGGCACCATCTGGCTCATCGCCTTGGCGCCCTTCGCCTTGCTGTTCGCCATCCTCGTGCTCCATCCCCACCGGGCCGAGAGGCATCCGGCGCCGGCCACGTCCTCGGCTGCTGCGGAACCCACCGCGGACCTGTCGGGGGCGCTCACCGTGGTTCCGGGTGGAAACCTGACCGAGGAGCCCAGCCACGCCAGGTTCACGGTGGTCTGCGATCGGGCCGAACTGACAATTGCCGGCAACGCAAACGCGGCCTACGTGGCCGGCCACTGCTCGCAGCTCATCGTCAGGGGCTCGCACAACAAAGTGGTCGCCGACAACGCGGACGCGATCGACGCGGATGGCTCCGGAAACCGGGTGGTCTATCGCGGCGGGACGCCACGGATCTCGATCAGGGGCACCGACAACGTCGTCACACCGGGCTGAGTTTGCCCGACGACACCTGCATCGGAATTCAGGGCACCATCCAGGACAGCAGCGAGGCCTGCAGTCCCGACAGGACGCAGATGAATGCCAGGAACACCAGGCTCCAGATGAACACGCGGCGGAAGATGTCGCCCTCTTTGCCGTGCACCCCGACCGCCGCAGCACCGATCGCGAGGTTCTGCGGCGAGATCATTTTGCCGAGCACGCCGCCGGAGCTGTTGCCGGCGGCCATCAACACCGGCGACAGCCCCGCCTTGGCAGCCGCGGTGACCTGCAGCGCGCCGAACAGAGAATTCGACGAGGTGTCCGATCCGGTCACTGCCACACCGAGCCAGCCGAGTATCGGGGAGATAACCGCGAACGCGCCGCCGGTGCCGGCCATCCAGGTGCCCAGCGTGATGGTCTGTCCGGACGCGTTCATCACGAAAGCCAGTGCGAGCACGGACATCACGGTGACGATGGCCCAGCGCAGCTGATGCAGCGTCGCGGCGTACGCGCTGAGCGCCCTGATCGGCGACAGCCGCAGCGCCAACATGGTGAGGACGCCCGCGACGAGCATCTGGGTGCCCGGCGTGGTGAGCAGGTTGAAGGTGAAGTTGGGCAGCGCCGACGCGGTGCCCTTGGCGGTGTAGAGATGCAGTCCCGGCCAGTGCACGGTGAAGGTGGCGTGATCGAGCAGCTTCTTCACCGCAGAGATCTGGCAGATCACGAAGACGGCGATGATGATCGCGTAGGGCGCGTAGGCGCGGAGCACGTCGCCGCGTGAGTCGGCATCCTCACCCTCCTCGGGGGGCGGCGCATCGGCACCGGCGCCCGCGGAGACCATGGCGCGCGTGTGTTCGGCCTGCGGCGGCCGCACGCGCACCATCGCCACCACGGCGCCGGCGGAAAGCAGGGAGGCGATCACGTCGGCCAGCGGCACAGACAAGAAGTTCGAGGTGGCGTATTGGCCGAGGCCGAAAACCACGCCGCCGGTGAGGGCGGTGAGCCATGTTTCGCGCACGCCGCGCGCCCCGTCGGCGATGGCGACGAGCGCCAAGGGGACGAAGACGGCCAGGATCGGGGTTTGCCGCCCGACCATGGCGCCGAGCGTGTCGGTCGGCAATCCGGACGTCTTGGCAAGGGTGATGATCGGTGTCGCCATCGCCCCGTATGCGACCGGCGCGGTGTTGGCGACGAGCGCAAGGACCGCCGCCTTGAGCGGTTTGAAGCCCAAGGCGAGCAGCATCACGGAGGTCACCGCGACCGGCGTGCCGAATCCGGCCAGCGCTTCGAGCAACGCGCCGAAGGAAAACGCGATGATGATCGCCTGAATGCGGTGATCCTCGCTGACGGTAGCGAAACTGCGCCGCAGCACATCGAAATGGCCTGTCTCGACCGTCATCTGGTAAACCCAGATCGCGTTGATCACGATCCAGAGGATCGGGAAGAATCCGAAGACCGCGCCTTCGCTGCCCGCCAGCACGGCCTGCCCGATGGGCATCGCGTAGACCGCGGTCGCGATCGCGATCGCGACCGCGAGGGACACCACCGATGCCAGCCAGGCCCTGATCCGCAAGACGCCGAGCATCACGAAGAGCGTGGCCAGCGGCAGGACGGCCACCAGCGAGCTCCAGGCCAGCGAATGGGCGACGGGATCAAGGATTTGGCGATACATGCCGGGCACCTTCCGAAATGAGGGGGGCGGGTGTTGATCGCAAACGATCCGCCAAAGCCGCGAAAGGGATCGGCGACCATGGGTTGCACACGGTCAGACCGCGCATCCGACAAAGCTGCCCTGGGGCCTTCTCAGCGGCCCGCAGAGTCAACACAGATTGGCATGTGGAGGGGTAGGTGACCGTGTACGGATCGTAACCCCCGGTGGCGCCGAATGCAGGGCGCGTGGCCGGGCCGCCACGAGACCGAACAAGGGTCCGGGCTGAAATCGCCTGGCTTGCTGGGCATCTGGCCGTGTGCGCCGGCGGCCCCACGGTGCGGGGGTCGCGCGCGCCGGGCGGTCAAACCGCGATGGCCTGATCAGCCTCGGCTTCGGGCGTCAACGCCAGCAGTTCCAGGTCCTGCGCCGCGAACCGCTCGACGAGAAGCGGTATGTACTCGCGGACCGGCCTGCCGTCGAAGCGGGCATGGATGTGCCGCACGACCGCACTCACGGTATCTGCCGAAATGCTTGGATATTTCCTGGTCAATCGACCGGCCACCCCGTCGATGATCTGCTGCTCGCTCAACTCGATCACGGCGACAGGCTCGCATGCGTTCACAGCGAAGTCAAACGCCGTTCATAAACGGGACGCCACGGGCACTCAGCGCGCTCTCCTGGGTATTGTGTACCATACTCAGCATGGCGGAAAAACTTCCCCGGCGGCTGGCCGACCACCCCACCGTGCGCCGGGTGCGCTCGCGCACCAGGCGGCGGCCCGGTGCGCTGGACGCCGAGTGGCTGCGCGAGATTTGCCTGGACGCCGGCGTCGACGACGTCGCGTTCGCCAATGTCGACAATCCCGACCTCGCATCCGAGGTCGAACACGTTGAGGCCGCGCTGCCCGGAGCCAAGAGCTACATCTCGCTGGTCGTCAAGATGAACCGCGACAACGTCCGATCGACGGCGCGCAGCGTGGCAAATCAGGAGTTCCACCGCAGCGGCGAGGTGCTCAACGAGGCGGCCCACCGCATTGTGCGCCGGCTGCAGGACGTCGGCTACCGGGCGCTGAACCCCTCGGCGACCTTCCCGATGGAGATGGACAACTTCCCCGGCCGGATCTGGGTCGTGGCGCACAAGCCCGTCGCCGTGGCCGCGGGCCTTGGCGTGATGGGCATCCACCGCAACGTGATTCATCCGAAGTTCGGCAACTTCATCCTGCTCGGGACGATCCTGGTCGACGCGCCGATCAGTGCCTACGGCCGGCCGCTGGACTACAGCCCCTGTCTGGAGTGCAAGTTGTGTGTGGCCGCGTGCCCCGTCGGCGCGATCGGCAAGGACGGCGACTTCGACTTCGTCTCCTGTTCGGTGCACAACTATCGCGAGTTCATGGGCGGGTTCACCGATTGGGTGCAGACCGTCGCAGACAGCGCCGACGCGGCGGACTTTCGTTCGCGGGTAAGCGATTCGGAGAACGCCTCAATGTGGCAGAGCCTGTCGTTCAAGCCCAATTACAAGGCCGCCTATTGCCTGGCGGTGTGCCCGGCCGGAGAGGACGTGATCGAGCCGTACCTCGACAACCGCAAGGGGTTCATGGACCTGGTGCTGAAGCCGTTGCAGGACAAGAGGGAAACGTTGTACGTGCTGCCGAACTCGCGGGCCAAGGCGCACGCCGAACGCCGTTTTCCGCACAAGCCGGTGAAAGTCGTCGACGGCGGAGTGCGTGGGCGCTGAACCTATTCGCTCACCGTGACCCGATATTGCGGGCAATACGCCGCCGTCGAAATGCCCAGGAAAAAGCCGGCCTGCCTTGCGGAGAGATTCGTGTCCCGCATCAGCCGCAGCACGAGCAGGGGCCGGGTTGTGCCCTGGTCGAGCAGGGTGCACATGATGCGGCCTTCCTGGACCGCGGCGTTGGCGTCAGGCACCGGAATCCCTTGGCCCACAAGCGCCGCCACGAAGTCATCGTCGGTCTGATCGGCGGCTGCCGGAGTTGCGGTGAGCGCCGCGGCGGCGCCCAGCAGGATCGCGACGAGAATCCGCGCAGGTGCACCTACCCTCGAATGGGCCATGGTTCCTCTTCGCGCGGACGAATGGCGTCCATGCAAAAATAACTCGACCACACCTCAGGTAAGACGCGCCTCACATCATCGGGGGAAACGGCACCGCCCAATTGAACGAATTGTCGGTCTTGCCCCGATATTGCGGGCAGTAGGCGGCCACCGAAACGCCGACGAAGTAACCGGCTTGTTTCGGCGAGAGCGGGGTTTCCCTGACGATCCTCATCGCCACCTCGGTTGAGGGTTGACCCTGATCGAATCCGGCGCACACGGTGTGCCCCAACGACACCTCGGCGTTGCGGTCGGACATGGTGATCCCGTTCTTCGCGAGCGCCGAGACGAACGCATCGTCGGTCGGATCGCCGATCGCCGGCGCCGCGCAGAACACCCCGGCGGCCGACAGCAGGATCGCGCCGAGCGCCGGCCACTTCGCGCGACCGATGTCTGTCCGGGCCATGCGTCCTTCGATGCGGGTGAAACGGGTGCGAGTCAAGAACGACCTGGTTGAACGCTAGCTGAAATCCAGACATTCCTCTCGCCGAGCGGCCGCAAGAATTCCGCAAGAACTTCGCGATCAAGCGGCAAGCGGCGGGGAGCACCGTTTGTGCTGCCGGTCACAGCGACCGGTCCGCAAGAAAGTGTCCGACCGCGGGGGAGCGGTGGCTCTTACCGATGCGAGCGGCCCACCGCGCGTCCGTGGTCCGAGATGTTGGGACCGGTAGCCGAGCGAACCGGGTCGACTGGCACACAACCACAGACCATTCATCGAGAGGAAACTCCCCGTGACCGCCGACCTCGACAACGCGCCGACGCTGCGCACGCGGACCGTCAGCACGCTGACCGCCGCGAGCGAGCCCCGCATCGCCCACCGCGGTTGCTGTACGACGGGATCGCGGGCGCTCGGGTCGACGGACACGGCCACGCTTCCCCGCGTCAATGTCCTCACCACCGCGGTGGTCCCGCGGCCCACGGCAGCGCTCGAACGCGCTCCCCGGAAATGGCAGGGCCTCTACGCGCTGAAGCCGTGGTACACCCGCCGGCTGACACCGATCGTGAACGTCGCCGTCGCCCGGCGCATCTCGCCGGACGTGTTCACCGCGGGCGGGGTCGTGGCGGCGGGCGCCGCCGGCGCGGCCGTCGCGCTGGGATGGTGGCCCCTGGCGGCGCCGTTTCTCGCGCTGCGGCTGGCCGGCGCCAATCTCGACGGCGCGGTCGCTCGCGCGCGCGGCGTGAGCCGGCCATGGGGATTCGTCGTCAACGAAATCGGGGACCGCGCCTCGGATCTGCTGACCTTCGCCGGGCTGGCGGTGTGGGCGGCCGAGCAGCGCGGCCCCGGGCTGCACTGGTTGTCCTGGCCGGTGGTCATGGTGCTGGTGGCCGCGCTGGCCGCGACGCTGCCCACGTTCGCATCGCTGGCCGGCGCGGCGGCCGGCGCGCCGCGGCGCAACGGCGGCCCGCTCGGCAAGACCGAACGCTGCGTGTTCGTGTTGCTGGCCACCGCGTTCCCGGTCATCCTGCCCGTGGTCTGCACCCAGCTGGTGAACGGTTCGCTGATCACCGCCGCGCTGCGGCTGCGGGCGGCGCACCGTGAGCTGACGGCCAAGCGCGAGGGCGAGGTGCCGGCGTCATGACCGCGACCCGGATCACCGGCGTGCTGCGCCACCGGCTGTGGCGGGCGGTGTGCGCCGTCTCCGGCGGGCTGACCGTCACCGGGCGGTGGCGCGTGTCGGGTGGCTGCGTGGTGGTGGCCAACCACTCGTCGCACGCCGACACCGCGGTGCTGCTGGCCGCGCTGCCCGCCGGCGCCCAGCCGGTGTTCGCCGCGGCGGCGGACTACTGGTTCGACGTGCCGGTGCGCTGTTTCGTGGCGTCCTCGCTGATCGGCGTGCTGCCGGTGCGGCGATCCGGCTCCGACACCTACGCCCAGTTGCTGGCCGCCGCGCGTCCGGCGCTCGAGGCCGGGCGCACCGTCGTCATCTACCCGGAGGGCACCCGCTCGATGGACGGGACCGTCGGCGAATTCCGTTCCGGCGCGCTGCGCTTGGCGCGTGATTGCGGCGTCCCGCTCGTTCCGGTCGCCGTGCTGGGCACCGCCGAGGTGCTGCCCAAGGGCGCGGGCTTCATCTCCCATGCGTCCATGCGGGTCCACATCGGCGACCCGGTTGACCCGGCCGGCACGTCGGCGTCGGAGCTGCGGGCGCAGGTGATGGCGCTGCGGGACGGCTCGGCGTCGCAGCCGCTGCGGCTGGCGGCCGCGGCATGAGCGGTCGCTAAGCCAGCAGATACGCCAGCGGGAGAACCAGCAGTAACGAGTCGATCCGGTCGAGCAGGCCGCCGAAGCCGGGCAACCACGTGCCCGCGTCTTTGACCTGGGCCTGCCGCTTGACCATCGACTCGACCAGGTCCCCGAGCACGCCGCCGAACGCCACCGCGACCCACAGTCCGACGGTGACCGTTCCCAGCAGCATCAACACGAGAAACGCACCGACGACCGCGCCGACCAGGCCGCCGACCGTCTTGTTCGGGCTCAAGGGGGACAAGGGCTTTCGGGCCCACCCGAAGAACCGCAGCCCCTTGCCGCCGCACCAGGCCGCGACGTCGGTGGCCGCCGCCGCGAAGCACACCAGGTAGGCGTCCGACCACAGCGTCACCAGGTGCGCCAGAGACCAGCAGATCCACACCGAACCGAACGCGGTGAACGTGGTGCGCCTGCTGCCGTTCTCGACGTCGCCGCCGAACACCGACGGCAGGGCGCACGCCAGCACGACGATCGGCGCCAGGCGCAGCAGCGGCGGGTGCAGCCACGCCGCGAGCGGATACAGCACCGCCAGGCCCAGCAGCAGATAGGTGTCGACCTTGCCGAGCTTGACCAGCCGCGCATACTCGAACACCGCCACCACGGCCAGCGCGGCGGCCAGCGCGGCGGTGGTTCCCCGGCCGATCCAGATCGGGATGCCGACCACCGGGGCGATCATCACCCACGTCGTCCAACGCCGGATCAGCTCCCGCCTGCGCGACGCGAACACCGCGACGCCGGCGACCAGCAGGATCACCACGGTGACCCACATGAAGAACACCGATCGCGCGTACAGGTGCACGTGCAGCGGACCGAGGTCGAAGTTGAGCGGCATCCGCCGATCCCATTGCAGGATCCGCAGCGAGTCGCCGGTGAGCATCAGCGCGGCCAGGCGTGTCGGTGGAGCGGAGCGGTCGAGCGGTACCGGCCGAACGGCGTCCCGTCCACATCAGCCTCCCAGCAAACTGTGGTCCAGGAAACGATAAGCGGTGCGGCCCTATCCGGGAAACGAAAACGGCAGAACCGGGTCGGCGTTGGCTACCCATCGCCGCGGCCGCACTGTACGACCCAGAACGCGTCCCGGTAGGGTCAAAGGAGTGTGTGGACTCACCGGTGAGGTTCGACTCGACGGCCGGGTCCCCGATCTAGCGGCGGTATCGGCGATGGCCGCCGTGATGGCGCCCAGGGGCCCGGACGCGGCGGGGGCCTGGTCACAGGGCCGGGCCGCCCTCGGCCATCGCCGCCTCAAAATCATCGACCTGACCGAAGCCGGCGCCCAGCCGATGGTCGACGCGGAACTCGGCCTGACGATCGCGTGGAACGGCTGCATCTACAACTACAAGGAGCTGCGGCGCGAGCTCACCGGGCACGGCTACCGGTTTTTCTCGCACAGCGACACCGAGGTCCTGGTG
This sequence comes from Mycobacterium sp. E2699, assembly GCF_001666745.1. NCBI lineage: Bacteria > Bacillati > Actinomycetota > Actinomycetes > Mycobacteriales > Mycobacteriaceae > Mycobacterium > Mycobacterium sp. E2699. The sequence goes on from NZ_LZJH01000077.1 coordinate 226,879, forward strand.
AAGGCCTATCACCGCTGGGGCGACGACTTCGTCAGCCACCTGCACGGGATGTTCGCCTTCGCCATCGTCGAACGGGACAGCGGCCGGGTGCTGCTGGGGCGCGACCGGCTCGGCATCAAACCGCTGTACCTCACCGAGGACGCGCAGCGGGTCCGGTTCGCCTCAGCCCTGCCGGCCCTGCTGGCCGGCGGCGGCGTGGACACCCGGATCGACCCGGTCGCGCTGCACCACTACATGACGTTCCACTCCGTGGTGCCGGCGCCGCTGACGATCCTGCGCGGGGTGCGCAAGGTCCCGCCCGGCTCGCTCGTCGCCATCGAGCCCGACGGCAGGCGCGCCACCACCACCTACTGGACGCCCGACTTCACCCGGCGAGACGACCGCGCCGACTGGTCCGAGCGCGACTGGGAGGACGCGGTGCTGTCCGCACTGCGGGTCGCGGTCGAGCGCCGGCTCGTCGCCGACGTGCCGGTCGGCTGCCTGCTCTCCGGCGGCGTCGACTCCAGCCTGATCGTCGGGCTGCTCGCCGAGGCCGGTCAGCACGGGCTGTCGACCTTCTCCATCGGCTTCGAGTCGGCCGGTGGCGTGCGGGGTGACGAGTTCCAATGGTCGGACATCATCGCCGAACGCTTCGACACCGACCACCACCAGATCCGCATCGGCACCGACCGGATGCTGCCCGCCCTCGACGGCGCGATCGGCGCGATGAGCGAGCCGATGGTCAGCCACGACTGCGTGGCCTTCTACCTGCTCAGCCAGGAGGTCGCGCGGCACGTCAAGGTGGTGCAGTCGGGCCAGGGCGCCGACGAGGTGTTCGCCGGCTACCACTGGTACCCGCCGATGGGTTCCCCGGCGGCCGCGACGCTGCAGGGGGCAGTCGCCGAGTACCGCGGCGCCTTCTTCGATCGCGATTCGGCGGAGCTGGCGGGCCTGGTCGGTCCGGCGTACTTCGCCGACGGCGACCCCAGCCGGCGCTTCGTGGCCGAGCACTTCGCGCGCGCCGGCGCCGAAACGGGCATCGACCGCGCGCTTCGGCTGGACACCACGGTGATGCTCGTCGACGACCCGGTGAAGCGGGTGGACAACATGACGATGGCCTGGGGGCTGGAGGGGCGGGTGCCCTTCCTCGACCACGAGCTGGTCGAGCTGGCGGCGAGCTGCCCGCCGGAGTTGAAGATCGCCCACGAGGGCAAGGGCGTGCTGAAACAGGCTGCGCGACGGGTGATTCCCGCGGAGGTCATCGACCGGCCCAAGGGCTACTTCCCGGTGCCCGCGCTGACCCACCTCGAGGGGCCTTACCTCGATCTGGTTCGCGACGCCCTCTACGCGCCGGTGGCCAAGGAGCGCGGGCTGTTCAACGCCGAAGCCGTCGACGCCCTGCTGGCGGACCCGAACGGCAAGCTCACCCCCCTGCGCGGCAACGAGCTCTGGCAGATCGCCCTGCTGGAGCTGTGGTTGCAGCGTCACGGCGTGACCGGGCAGGCCGCGTGACCGCCGTCGACCCCTCCGACGACCACACCGAGGCCATCACCATGGGCCTGCACGACGCGTCGCCGCCCGAGCTGGTCGACGCGATGGCCAAGGACGTCGAGCTCGAAATGGGTTGGGGCAGGCTCATTTTCGGCCAGACCTTCGCGGATGCGGACACCCTGGCCGAGACGCTGCGGCGGGAGGTGCCGGGCCGGCGCGACATCTGCATCTACGCGCGCGAGTCCCATGTGGTGGTCGCCGGTGCGCCGACCGAGCTGTTCATCGACCCCAGCCACACCTATCGACTGCGCTTCCACCCGGACGATGAAGAGTCGGTGCCGACGCCGATCGGCGTCACGGTGCGCACCCTCAACGACCCGGCCGACGCCGACGCGATGAACCGGGTTTTTGTGCGCTGCGGCATGGTGCCGGCGCCGGTCGAGACGATCTGGGACAACCATCTGCACGCGGAGGCAGTGACGTACCTGGTCGCCGTGCGCGACGACGACGGCGCGGTGGTGGGCACGGTGACCGGCGTCGACCACGAGTTGCTCTTCTCCGATCCGGAGGAAGGGTCGAGTTTGTGGACCCTGGCCGTCGATCCCGCCGCGGCGCTGCCCGGGGTGGGCGAGGCGCTGACCCGGGCGCTGGCCGACCACTTCCGCCGCGCCGGCCGCGCCTACATGGATCTGTCGGTGGCGCACGACAACGCCGCTGCCATCGGCCTCTACGAAAAGCTGGGCTTCGTCCGCGTTCCGGTGCTGGCGATCAAGCGGAAGAACGCGATCAACGAGCCCTTGTTCACGTCACCGCCGGAAACGGTCGAGGATCTCAACCCCTACGCCCGGATCATCGCCGACGAGGCGATGCGCCGTGGGATCTGGGTCGAGGTCCTCGACGCCGAGACCGGGGAGATGCGGCTCACCCACGGCGGTCGCAGCGTGATCACCCGCGAATCGCTGTCCGAGTTCACCTCGGCGGTCGCGATGTGCCGTTGCGACGACAAGCGTTTGACGCGCCGGCTGGTCTCCGAGGCGGGCATCACCGTCCCGCGCGCCCGCCTGGCCACCTTCGACGATGGCGACTACGCATTCCTGCAGGAGGTCGGGGAGGTCGTCGTCAAACCGACCCGCGGGGAGCAGGGCAAGGGCATCACCGTGGGCATACCCGCCGAAAAGGGGCCCGACGAGCTGGCCGCGGCCGTCGCGCGGGCGCGGCAGCACTACCCGGAGGTGTTGATCGAGGAGCGGGTGGCCGGCGACGACCTTCGGCTCGTGGTGATCGACGGCCGGGTGGTGGCCGCCGCGCTGCGGTTGCCGCCCGAGATCATCGGCACGGGGGAGCACAGCATCCGGGACCTGATCGCCGCCGAAAGCCGGCGGCGTTCCGCGGCCACCGGTGGCGAGTCCAAGATCCCGATCGACGATCTCACCGAGGCGACGGTCGCCGAGGCCGGCTGGACGCTGGATGACGTGCTGCCCCAGGGAACCCGGCTCCGCGTCCGGCGCACCGCGAACCTGCACCAGGGCGGCACCATTCACGACGTCACCGCGGTGGTCAACCAGGAACTGTGTCGCGTGGCGGTGGCCGCGGCCGAGGCGATCGGCATCCCGGTGACGGGCATCGACCTGCTCGTCCCCGACGTGACCGGCGCCGAGTACGCCTTCATCGAAGCCAACGAGCGACCCGGGCTGGCCAACCACGAACCCCAACCCACCGCCGCGGCTTTCATCGACTACCTTTTCCCGGGTCAGCCCGGCCAGCCACCGGCCTGGACCCCCGAGGAGTCGCGCCCGGACCGGGATTGAGGCTTGCCGTACCGCGTGGGTGGGTAATTCTGTGCTCACCCAGATAGGAGTCAGATGAGCGCGGGCGTGCAAACCGGAACCATCACCACCCATGTGCCGGCACGGCTGGACCGGCTGCCCTGGTCGAAGTTTCACTGGCGCGTCGTCATCGGTCTCGGTGGGGTCTGGATCCTCGACGGGCTCGAGGTCACCATGGTCGGCAACGTGTCGTCCCGCCTCACCGAGAAGGGCAGCGGCCTCGGACTCACCCCGGCGCAGATCGGGATGGCCGCCGCCTTCTACATCGGCGGGGCCTGCCTGGGTGCGCTGTTCTTCGGCCACCTGACGGACCGCTTCGGCCGGCGCAACCTGTTCATCCTGACCCTCGCGGTGTACCTGATCGCCACCGTCGCGACCGCATTCGCCTTTGCGCCTTGGTATTTCTTCGTTGCCCGCTTCTTCACCGGCTCCGGCATCGGTGGCGAATACGCCGCGATCAACTCGGCGATCGACGAGTTGATCCCCGCCCGCGTGCGCGGTCGCGTGGACCTGATCATCAACGGCACCTACTGGCTCGGTTCGGCCGCGGGCGCGGCCGGCGCGCTAGTCCTGCTGGACACCTCGAACTTCCCGGCCAACATCGGCTGGCGGCTCGCGTTCGGCGTCGGCGCGATCTTCGGCATCTTCGTCTTGCTCGTCCGGCGCAACGTTCCGGAAAGCCCCCGGTGGCTGTTCATCCACGGCCGCGCCGAAGAAGCCGAGCGCGTCGTCGGCGAAATCGAGCAGGAGGTGCAGCGGGACACCGTCAAGCCGCTGCCGCAGCCGGCCGGTCGTCCGCTCAAAGTGCGTCAGCGCGAGACGATTTCGTTCCGGGAGATTGCCAGGGTGGCGTTCACCCTGTATCCGCGGCGGGCGGTGCTGGGGCTGGCGTTGTTCACCGGGCAGGCGTTCCTCTACAACGGGGTCACGTTCAACCTCGGCACGCTGCTGAGTGGCTTCTACGGCGTGCCGTCCGCCAAGGTGCCGCTGTTCTTCATCCTCTGGGCGCTCAGCAATTTCGTCGGCCCGCTGGCGCTCGGGCACCTGTTCGACACCGTCGGCCGCAAGCCGATGATCACCGCGACCTACCTCGGATCGGCCGTCGTGGCCGTCATCCTGGCGGTGCTGTTCGTGACGGGGACCGGCGGCGCCTGGACGTTCATCGCCGTGCTCGCGGTGGCGTTCTTCCTGGCCTCGGCGGGGGCGAGCGCGGCCTATTTGACCGTCAGCGAGATCTTCCCGATGGAGACCCGGGCGCTGGCGATCGCGTTCTTCTACGCGGTCGGGACGGCGATCGGCGGCATCACCGGCCCCCTGCTGTTCGGCCAGTTGATCAACTCCGGACAGCGCGGCGAGGTGGTCTGGTCGTTCCTCATCGGTGCGGCGGTGATGGCCGTCGCCGGCCTGATCGAGCTCTGGCTCGGCGTCGCGGCCGAACGACGCCCGCTGGAAGAGCTGGCATTGCCCCTCACCGTGGCCGACGCCCAGCGCGAGGACGACGAGGAACAACCGGCGGACGCCCCGGACGACGCAGGGTAGACGTCGCCACCGCCGCCGACGCCCGGCGAGCATGGCGGCACGGCGATTGGTTGAATTGCACGGTGATGCGATCCCGGCGCCTGGTTCAGATCCGTCGGCTGCGCGAATGGCTGGCGCTGTGCGCCGCGATCGCACTGATCCCGTGGACCATCTTTCTGGCGTTGACGCTGCCGCAGAGCTACCCGGCTCAGCATTGGCAACTGACCTGGGTCGGCTTCGACGTTCTGCTGCTGGCCTTCATGATCGCCACCGCGGTACTCGGCTTCCTGCAGCACCCCCTGCTCACGCTGTTCGCCTTCGCGACGGGAGTTCTGCTCGTGTGCGACGCCTGGTTCGACGTGCTAACGGCCAGACGTGGCGACTTGATGGTATCGGCCCTGACCGCGGGGCTGGGGGAGTTGCCGCTTGCGGCGGTGCTGATCGCAGGTACGTTGCGGATCGCGCGGCTGCAGGGCCCGCCTTTCGGCCGGTCATGGCCGCCAATCCCGCTGCGGCGGTTGATTGTCCACGCGAAGCGGTCGGGCGCTTCGCCGCCGTACGTAAGCCCTCGGGGGTCGCCCAGAATATAGAATTCGGTCTAGAATCGAGATCATGGCGTTGAGCATCAAAGATCAAGAGGCGGATCGGCTTGCCAGGGAGCTCGCGGCGCGGACGGGCGAGACATTGACCGAAGCAGTGGTGGTTGCGTTGCGGGAACGACTCACCCGTGTCGCGGGGCACAGCAGGTCCATCCCGTTGCGCGAAGAGCTGGCTGCGATTCGGCGCCGTTGCGCGGCGTTGCCGGTGCTCGACACCAGGCCCGCCGAGGACATTCTCGGCTACGACAAGCGTGGGTTGCCGGCCTGATGGTGCTCGACACATCCGCGTTGGTCGCGATGCTCAGCGATGAGGCAGAGGCAGAACTGTTCGAGGCGGCGGTGGAGGGAGATCCCGTCCGGCTGATGTCGACGGCATCGTACGTGGAGACGGCAATCGTGATCGAAACAAGATTCGGTGAACCGGGCGGTCGTGAGTTGGATCTGTGGCTCCATCGTGCCGCAGTCGACCTTGTCGACCTCAACTCCGTTCAAGCCGACGCCGCCCGCGTTGCCTACCGCAAGTATGGCAAGGGGCGCCATCGCGCGGGCCTGAACTATGGCGATTGCTTCTCCTACGCCCTCGCCAAGGTCAGCGGCGAGCCCCTCCTCTTCAAGGGAGACGACTTCGCGCACACCGACATCGGCGTGGTTCTCACGGATCGTTAATAGGCCGACTCGTGCGCTGGCATGCCTTTTCGCCAGACTTTCAACACATCGTCGACGCATTGGCGAACCCGATCTCGCGCGGCCGCCCGGTTGACACCTGACATCAGCAGTTCGTCATAGTTTGTGTCGAGATGCCGGACCGATGCCGCAACCGCGAGGTCAACGGCATCCGGGTCGAGCGCCCGCCCGGCCGCGCTGCGTCCGATCCGGCCGCTACCGCGCATCGCCGCGTATCGCGCTATGTCATCCGCCCGCCCAGCCGGACAGTAAGGAAACAGGTCACGGATGACGGCGGCGAATTCCGCTTGGAACTGGACATCCTCGGATGCGCGCCGCGCCTGATCCCGCTCCTGGCGGCGTGAGCGGGCTTCGGCATCCGATAGACACTCTTGTTCGGCGCGTTCGATCGCGTCCGCCTCCGCCAGAATCCCCTGCCGTTCGTAGCGGTGGCGCGCTCGGCTCCAGCGCACAACGACTGCCGACAGCCCGCTCAGTCTCTTGGCCCGCCTGGGTCAGAGCCGCATCTCCAGACTGCAAGAAGACATGGTGCCCGAGATCGGCGCAGTCCATGCATAGCGGACCGCCGTCTTCCATCCGCAAGAAGCCGCCCGTGCCCCCGCACGACGCGCACGTCCAGTTATTCACCGCTGACACGACGATCAGGTTCGGCGAGCGGTTACGCGGTTCGGTCACAGGCTTCTCGCATTCGGCTGCCGCCTTCGCCGGCGCACGCGCATCACGATAGCGCTCGGCCGCGGGGCGCTGGACCCGGTCGTGCGTCTCACGATCGCAATCATTGCGGACCCAGGGTTGACATCGGCGTAACAGATTCGCCATCGAACGTTCCTACTGTGGGGCGGTCCGCTTTCCGGAACGGAAATCGCGGGCCCCCCTCAGCGATAGGAATTCAATTGAGCGGAAACGCCGTCCGCCTGCAGGCGATCAACAACGTCGAGGCGTATGTCCCCCCGGCCATCAGCTTCGTGCCCGGCGAACCCCCGGGTGAGATCTTCGGGTCGAACGTCTTCACCAAGGCGGAAATGCAAGCGCGGCTGCCCAAATCGGTATACAAGTCGGTCGTGGCGACCATCGAGAAGGGCGCCAAGCTCGACACCGCGGTCGCCGACACCGTAGCGGTGGCAATGAAGGACTGGGCGCTGGAGAAAGGCGCCACCCACTACGCCCACGTGTTCTACCCCATGACCGGCCTGACGGCCGAAAAGCACGACAGCTTCCTGGAACCCATCTCGGACGGGCAGACGCTGGCCGAGTTCGCCGGCAAGACCCTCATCCAGGGCGAGCCCGACGCCTCCAGCTTCCCCTCGGGTGGGCTGCGCAGCACCTTCGAGGCGCGGGGTTACACCGGCTGGGACGTCACCAGCCCGGCGTACATCCTGGAGAACCCGAACGGCAACACGCTGTGCATCCCCACGGTTTTCGTCTCGATGACCGGCGAGGCGCTGGACTACAAGACCCCGCTGTTGCGCAGCCAGCAGGCGATGGGAATCCACGCCGAACGCATCCTGAAGTTGTTCGGCCACCAGGAGCTCAACAAGGTCGTGTCGTTCTGCGGCCCGGAGCAGGAGTACTTCCTGGTCGACCGGCACTTCTTTTTGGCCCGGCCGGACCTGGTCAACGCCGGTCGCACGGTGTTCGGCGCGAAGCCGCCCAAAGGCCAGGAGTTCGACGACCACTACTTCGGGGCGGTGCCCGAGCGCGTGCTGGGCTTCATGATGGACACCGAGCGCGAACTGTTCAAACTCGGGATTCCCGCGAAGACACGGCACAACGAGGTGGCGCCGGGTCAGTTCGAGGTGGCGCCGATGTTCGAACGGGCCAACATTGCCTCGGACCACCAGCAGCTGCTCATGACGGTCTTCAAGACCATCGCCAAGAAGCACGGCATGGAATGCCTGTTCCACGAGAAGCCCTTCGCCGGCGTCAACGGCTCGGGTAAACACGTCAACTTCTCGGTGGGCAACTCCGAGCTGGGCTCGTTGCTGGTCCCGGGCGACACCCCGCACGAAAATGCCCAATTCCTGGTGTTCTGCGCCGCCGTGATCCGCGCGGTGCACAAGTTCGCCGGGCTGCTGCGGGTGTCGGTCGCGTCCGCCACCAACGACCACCGGTTGGGCGCGAACGAGGCACCGCCCGCGATCATCTCGATCTTCCTCGGCGAACAGCTCGCCGACGTGTTCGAGCAGATCGCCAAGGGCGCCGCCACGTCGTCGAAGGGCAAGGGCACCATGATCATTGGCGTCGACACCCTGCCCCCGCTGCCCACCGATGCCGGCGACCGCAACCGCACCAGCCCATTTGCGTTCACGGGCAACAGGTTTGAGTTCCGGGCCCCGGGCTCCGGGCAGACCGTAGCCGTGCCGATGATCGTCCTCAACACGATCATGGCCGACTCGTTCGACTATATGGCCACGATCTTGGAGCAGGCCGTCGCCGACGGCGAGGACTTCGACACGGCGGTGCAGAAACTGCTCACCGACGTCATCACCGAGCACGGCGACGTCGTGTACAACGGCGACGGGTATTCGGAGAAGTGGCAGATCGAGGCCGCCGAGCGGGGACTGCCCAACCTCAAGACCACGCTGGACGCGATCCCCGAGCTGATCAAGCCCGAATCGGTCGAACTCTTCGAGAAATACGGTGTGTTCAACGAACGCGAGCTGCACAGCCGTTACGAGGTCCGCTTGGAACAGTACGCACTGACCATCGCGGTCGAAGCAAAGCTGGCGCTCGAGATCGGGACGACGGTCATCCTGCCGGCCGCGATCCGGTACCAGACGGAGCTCGCGCAGAACGTCGCGGCCTTGAAGAAGGCCGGTGTGGAGGCGAGCACGGCTGCCCTGGAAGGGGTTTCGGCTCCGCTTGCCGATCTGTCCGGGGCGCTGGTGACGCTGAAGTCGGCGCTGGCGGATCACTCGGCATCGTCGGCTCTCGAAGAGGCCGAACATGCACAGCGCGCGCTGCTGCCGGCGATGGACGCGGTGCGCGCGGCCGCCGACGCGCTGGAAAATGTTGTCGCCGACGATCTATGGCCGCTACCCACCTACCAGGAGATGCTCTACATCCTTTAAGCGACTTCGTCCGAATCCTTCTGAGGGACGAACAGACTTCGTCGGGCGTGGGGGTCGGCCGCGCGAGCGGTGGTGATCCGCGGCCCCCACGCCCGGCGATCCGCATCGCGGAAGCGCAAGAATTCCGCAAGGACTTCACCAAGATCTGACAAGTCCTGTGCCGCAACCTTTCCGCTGACGGGCAATCGCTCGTCGGGCGGAAAGGATCTGAAGTGCCGAAAAGCCCGAATGACAGGCCGTACGATGTCGCCATGTCGCTGGAGGTCGGCCAGGTGTTCGCCGGATACACGATCCGGCGGCTGCTCGGCTCGGGCGGCATGGGCCAGGTGTATCTGGCGGCGCACCCGAGGCTGCCGCGCGAGGACGCGCTCAAGGTATTGCCGCCGGAACTGACCGTTGACCCGGAGTTCCGGGCTCGCTTCCTGCGCGAGGCCGACCTTGCGGCGGGGTTGTCGCATCCGCATATCGTCCGGGTTCACGACCGCGGTGAAGAGGACGGGCACTTCTGGATCTCGATGGCCTATGTGCCCGGCACCGACGCAGGCCGGCTGCAGCGCGAAAACCACCCCGGCGGAATGCCGCTCGATGAGGTGGTGTCGATCATCACCGCCGTCGCCTCGGCGCTGGACTACGCGCACCATCGGGGGCTGCTGCACCGCGACGTCAAGCCGGCCAACATCTTGCTGACCGATACCGACGCGCAAGGGCGGCGGGTCTTTCTGGCCGACTTCGGCATCGCGCGGCGCATCGAGGACGCGACGGGCCTGACGGCCACCAACATGACGGTGGGCACGGCGGCCTACGCGGCGCCCGAGCAACTCAAGGGCGAGCCGATCGACGGGCGCGCCGACCAATACGCGTTGGCGTGCACGGCCTTTCACCTGCTGACCGGCGCGGCGCCGTACCTCGACTCCAATCCCGCCGTGGTGATCAGCCAGCACGTCAACGCCCCACCGCCCTCCCTCGCAGCGCGGCGGCCCGAACTGGCCGCCCTCGATCCGGTGTTCGCCACCGCGATGGCCAAGGAGCCCGCGCGCCGGTTCGGCAGCTGCGGGGAGTTCGCCGCCCTGCTGGGCGGTCAGGCGAGCCCGGGCTACGCGTACGCCGGTCAGATTCCGCCCCGTCCGGACAGCGAAACCACCCAGCCTTCGTTCGGCGTCGCCGCGCCCACGGTGCCGCTGCCGCCGAAGAAACGGTGGGGCCGGCGCCCCGCCGTTCTGGTCCCGGCCGTCGCGGGCGTCGCGCTGCTGATCGCGGGCGGCGTCCTGGCGGGGGACCGGCTCACCCGGTCGCATGAGCCGGCGAACGCCGCGGCGTCCACCGCGGCGCCGACACCCAAGCCCCCGCCGCCCAACACCGGTCCCTTCACGGGCGTGTACCGGGCCGACTTTGCGCGGATCACCAGCATCGAGGGGATGCCGCCGCCGGGTGCCGCGCCGACGACCGAGACGTGGGGGGTGAGCTCGGCATGCCGCCCCACCGGGTGCGTGGCAACCGCGACACGTCTCACCGGCGAAACGATGCAGGTGCCGACGATCGTGCTCGACCAGGTCGACGGGAGTTGGGTGTCGGTGACCGCGGGATCGAGCACGTGCAACAACGCCGAGGGCGAAATCTGGGAAACGTTCACGCTGCAACCGCGTCCCGACGGCACGCTCGCCGGCGAGGCCACCGAGATGATGGCCAAAGGTTGCGCCAACAAACGGAACGTGACCTTCACCCGCACCGGAGACGTCGACGTCAAGAGCGTGGCCGACCCCAACACCCTGCCGCCGCGGGTGGTGTCGCCGGCCGCGGGGGTGCACGGCCATTACCGGGAGACGGGCACCCAGCCGAACGGCTACCGGGAGCAGAACGACTTTGCGGTCCGCACGGACTGCCTGCGCACCGGCGACCGGTGCATGAGCTTCTTCCACAAACCACCCCTGTCGGCGATGGCGCTGGTATTCGACGGCGGCGCTTGGACTTACGACCGCGAGTTCGACATGCCCTGCACCAGGGGCGCTGCCGTGGAACACACCAGGATCGTGGCGCATTTTCCCTTGCCGCAACCGCCGGAGGACCCGATCACGTTGATCAGCGGCCGCGGCCACGAGGACGTGACGGGGCCACCGTCGCCTTGTAAAAGCACCGACATCGACGTGAAGTTCGCGCGCACCGGCGATTAGGCGGGCCCGGTCGCTGGCCGCGGCGTGGCCGCCGGCGGGGCCGGGGGCTTCACCGGCCGCCGCGCGGACCCATCATGCAGCCGCCCATCATCTGCTGCATCATCGCGGGCATGCCCTGCTCCACGAACCCGGTGACCTCCCGCGCATGCGCGCGGATGGTATCGGTCAGGGCGGGGTCGTCGGCGGTCTCCTCGGCAACCACACCGGTTGCGGTGAAGGTGAATTGGCGGCGGTAGCCGCCGGCGTGGCGAAACAGCGTCGGCAGGCTCTGGCTCATGCATCGGACCTCGGACCCCTGATCGAGGTGGGCGTACATGCTCGAGACATGCGCCTGCAATTGGGCCGCAAGCTCCGGGGATTTCGATTCGGTGGTGGTGCGGACCCCGCCCGGAATCTCTTCCACGGCGCGGCTGATCTCGCGATGCCGCGCGAACATCTCCATGTAGCGGCTCATGTCCATCGAATCGGCACCCATGAAGCCCCCTCCGTTGGTGAGGCGGATCTGGGCATTGCCGGATGCGGGCAGGCCCCAGCGCACTATTCGCAGACCAAGGGCGCCGGCCGCACCGAATGCCCCGAGCGCGGCAAGTGCCGCCCGCCGCGTGAACTCAGCCATTGCCCTACCTCCACGTTCTGCCGCACCGTCCGGGGCCAAGCTGACCACCTTCGCGGCCCGCGAGCTAGGGCCGATGGTCCCTACCCCCGGTGGGTATATGTGTGGGATCCTTCGAGCCATGACGGAAACACCAGAACCCACGATCGAACCGACCACAGTGACCGGACAGCCCCGGTATGACAACCGATACGGCGCGCCGAGCCGGCTGGGCCAGGCTGCGGCGTGGGTGGTCATCGTCGCCGGGACGCTCTTCGTCGTCTCGGTGATCCTGTTCTGGGGGCTGTTGTTGGGTTGGTCCTCCGGCAGCCACTACGGCTGGTACCGCGGGTATTACGGCGGCCACGCCGGCACCTGCCCGATGACGGGATCCGGCGGCATGATGGGCCCCGGGATGATGGGCCCCGGCGGGATGATGGGCCCGGGCGGCATGATGGGGCCGCCGCAGACGCCCACGACGTCCACCCCGCCGACGCCGCACCCGTAAAGCGCCGCGCGCGCCGAATCGGCTAGTGCAGCAGCCTCATCCGATCAGCTTGGTGAGCCAGGTCGCGTCCTGGTAGTTGACGGACTTGGTGCCGTCCCAGACGAACGGCGTGCCGGTGGCGTTGAGCCCGCTCAACGTCGCGTCGCCCGCCGCGGCCTTGGCTTTGGCGGTGCCGACGTCGTCGCCGCCTTTGATGCAGTCGATCACGCTGGCGTCGACGCCGACGGTCTTGGCCAGTTGGGCGAGCTCGCCATCGGTGCGGTCTTCGGGGGCGTTCTCCGCGGGCTGGAAGGTGCTGGCGAACAACCCGGAGTAGAAGGCGGAGTACAGCTTCGGGTCCTCCTGTGCCGCAACGCAATACGTGGCGGCCACCGCGCGCGTCGAGTAGGTCTTGCTGTGTGACTTGTCATCGAGGAAGTTGAGCAGGTGATAGCGCACCGCCAACTTCTTGTTGTTCACCGCGTTGTCGATGTCGGCGGCGTTCGACCGGATGAAGCTGCCGCACGGCGGGCAGATGGGCTCGTTGAAGATGTCGATCGTCGTCGGTGCCGCCGAGCTGCCGATGGACACGCCGTCGTCGAGCACGCGCAGCTCGACCGCGTCGGGCGGGGGCGGCGCCGGCGTCGGGCTGGACGTGGCCCGCGGCGGCGACGATTGCCACGGATGGGTGGCGACGAGGGCCAATACGCCGACGACGGCCACCACGACGGTCACGGCCGCGCCCACCCACAGCCACGGCTTGCGTCCGGCCCGCGGCGGCTGGCCCCACAACGCTGCGGCGCCGCTGCCCATGTCGCCCGTGCCCCACGTCGGCGTGCCGGGCCACCCCGTCGGCTGCGGCACCGGCCCGCCACCGATCACCGGTGACCCGGTGGCCGGGGTCGCCGGCCACACCGGAGCCTGCGGCGGCCCGTGGTTCGCCATGGCGGGCGGCGGCACGGACGCATACCCGCTTGGTTGCTGGCCGGCGAACGCGGCGGGCAGCTTGGCCACCTGGCTGCGCTCCAGGATGTCGGTGGCCCGATCCTGGTCGGGTGTGGCCAGCGCCGCGTAGGCGGCCGACGACAGGTCGCCGCAGGTGGCATAGCGCTCGGCGGGGTCCTTGGCCATGCCGCGGGCGATCACCGCATCGAACGCCGTCGGAATGCTCGGGCGCGCGACGCTGGGCCGCGGGATCGCCTTGTTGAGGTGGGCTCCCATCACGCTGACGGTGTCGCCCGTGTACGGCGGCGTGCCAGTCAGGCATTCGTACAGCACGCAGGCCAGGGCGTAGATGTCGGCGCGATAGGTCACCTCGCCGTCGCTGAACCGCTCGGGGGCCATGTATTTGACGGTGCCGACGGTGGTTCCGAACTGCGTCAGCTTTTCGTCCGACGTGGCGCTCGCGATCCCGAAGTCGACGAGATACGCGAAATCGTCGGCGCTGACGAGGATGTTCTCGGGTTTCACGTCGCGATGCATCACCCCGGCGGCATGCGCGGCGTCGAGCGCCGAGCCGATCTGGCGCACGATCGCCACCGCCCTGGGCGGCGAGAGCGGCCCGAAGCGACTCAGCGTGGTTGCCAGGTTCTTGCCGTCGATGAGGCGCATATCCACGTAAAGCTGGCCGTCGATCTCACCGAAGTCGTGAATCGGCACCACGTGGGGTTCCTGCAGCCGGCCCGCGGTGCGGGCCTCGCGCTGCATGCGCGAGCGGAAGACCGGATCGCCGGACAGGGTCGGCGACATCAGCTTGAGCGCCACGATCCGTTCCCGCACGGTGTCCTCGGCCTCGTAGACGTCGCCCATGCCCCCACGACCCACCAGCCGCCGCAGCCGATACGGCCCGAACTGCGAACCCTCCCGCGAATCCGCGGTCGTGTCACCCATCGCCGACTCCTCACCCGCCGCCGCGCGCCGCAAACACAGGGAAGCGTGGCCTGCCAGGCATAAGGCTAATGGTTTCGGCGACTTGGGGGCACTGTGAATAGGGAGAAAGCCGACTCACGGCGGCTTTGCTGGCGATCGCGGCTCAGGGCCTCAGGGCCGGACCGCCGGGGCGGGGCGGGGCCGCGACCGGATCAGCGACATTCCTCGTCGCCGGCTTTGCGCTCGCTGAGCCCCTCCCGGGACAGCGCCCGCACGAAGCCGTAAGCCTGCATCCCCGCCGGGCCGGGATTCTTGCCGATCCACTCGTTGATCTTTCCCAGGGCGCTGGCCAGGTCGTCGCGCCTGACCCGGATCAGGTATGTCTTTCGGTCGTCGTGCGGATCGTCGAGGGATTCCGCGACGGCGACGGGGTTGCGGAACGCGTACGCGATGCCGTGCACCGAGTCGTGGTTGAGCGCCCACTGCAGTTCACCGGGCCGTAGCCGGTTGACCGCCAGATTGCGGTATTCGTCCTCGTCGTTCGAATCGCTCACGTGGCCGCTGACCCTCCTTTCCGGTGCCCGCGAGTGGTTGGACGACGACGGACTGAAGGTAGTGTCGCGCAGGCAATTCGACGAAAATATTCCAAGCTTTCATCATAGGAAGCCGCACCACCCGCTGCATGCCGAGCGGCCGTCCAGCAATCGCGACGGCACTCCCGTCGACCGGCCGACGCGACGTAGAGTGACCTCCAGCGCAATTAATGGCTATCTCCGCCGGCTGCGAGGACTGATGACCGAACGCATCGAGACCAGTCGCACCATCCCGGCTCCCGCGGCCGACGTCTTCGCCGTGCTGTGTGACCCGCAGGGCCACGTCGCGATCGACTCGTCGGGCATGCTGCAGGGCGCCGAGGGCGACCCGGTGACGGCGGCCGGCGACAGCTTCGTGGTGCACATGGACCGCGAGTCGCTCAACGACTTCCCGCAATTGGGCAAATACGGCGTCACCGTCAGCATCAAAGACTTCGAGCGGGATCGGCTGATCTCGTGGACGGTTCTCGGTCAGATCCGCCCGCAGATCGGCCACGTGTACGGTTATCGGCTCGAACCCGCCGACGACGGTGCGTCCACCGTGGTCACCTCGTTTTACGACTGGTCGGACATCGACCCGAAGTGGCGGGACGCCGGAATCTTCCCGGTGCTGTCCGAGGGCGCCCTACGGGCGACCCTCGGCATCCTCGACCGCACCGTGCGCCGGGGCTACCCCCGCGGCTGACCCCTCAGCGGCGATATTTCAGGAACAGATAGTCGTCGTAGGCCAACGCGTGCTCGAGCCGCATCGCGACCGGCACCGACAGTCGTGCGGTCCGCCGCAGGCCCACGGGCTGGCCGCCGGCGAGCTTGGGCGCCAGCGTCACGCAGATCTCGGCGATGGCGTCGGCGTCCACCAGTTCGTCCAGCAGGGTGGGTCCGCCCTCGCACAGGATGCGGTCCATGCCCTGTGCGTGCAACAGCGCGACGGCACGGCCCACGTCGACGGAATCGTCCCCGGCCACCAGCGCCCGCGGCCGCCGATCGTCGCCGAGGCCGCCCCGCGCCGCGGACCGGGCGCAGGTCACCAGGATCGGCGGCTGACCGCGCTCGCTGAACAGCCTGGTCGGCAGTTCACCGGTCCGGCTGACCACCGCGATCGGGGGCGGCGCCGTCCGCCCTTCGGCGTCCCGCCTCTCCCGTTGGGCATCGGTGAGCCGCACCGGGCCGTAGTTCTCGGCGCGCGCGGTACCGGCGCCGACCAGGACGACGTCGGCGAAGCCGCGCAGGATCCGCAGCAGGTGCTGATCGGTGGGGCACGACAGCGGCCCGGCGCGACCACCGAAGGCGGCCGCGCCGTCGGCGCTGAAGATCATGTTGGCGCGCACCCCGGCCGGGGGATCGGCGTAGTGCGACGCCAGTTCGGTGACGTCGCCGACGGCGCCCACCCGGACAGGATCGGCCACGTCAGGCCTCGTGGCCGGGTTCCAGGTGGCGCACGTCCCCGAACGTCACCCAATCCTCCAGCTCCCGGGGCGGCTGACCGTCGACCGGCTCCAGCAGATGCCCGACGTGATCACCGAGGGAGAACCGATCGAGGATCTTGCCGACGAACCAGGCCGCCGCGTCGTCGAGGATGGGCAGGTCCGCCGGCCCGCGATGCCACGCGCACCGCTCGAACTTGTTGACGGTGTCGCCGGTCTGGCTGCCGAAGAATTCCGGGACGTCGATGTGCTCGCGGTCGAAGACGTGCACCGCGAGATGGCCGGCGTCGGCGGCGACCCGGAACGTGTGGTTCTTCTTGGAAAGCCCGACCAGGAAGCGCGGCGGGTGGATGCTCGTTTGGCTGGCGAACCCGACCAGGCAGCCGGCGTCGACGCCGTCGGCGTGCGTGGTCACCACGAACATCGGATAGTCCAGCAGGGCTACCAGCTTTTCGAACGCTTCCGCTGTTGCGGACTCTTCCGCTCCGGGCTCGGCCATCCGCTCAGTCTTCCCGTTCGGGTCGCTCGGGAATCGTGGCGGGACCCCTAGGCCTGGCAGCAGGGCTCGTCGGTGGTTGCTCCGAAGGTGTCCGAGTCGGCGATGACGGTGTAGACCTCCCAGCGTTCCCCACCCGGGCCGGTCACCCACACTTTGTCCTGGGCGGCGAAGCAGCAGGTGGTGTTCAGCTCCTCGTCGGTGACCAGCCCCTGATCGCTGAGACGGGCGATCTCGGCGTGCACGGTGTCGCTGGAGGCGACTTCGACGCCGAGGTGGTTGAGGGTGCCGCCGTGGCCCGGGTTCTCGAGCAACACCAGCTTGAGCGGGGGCTCGGCGACCGCGAAGTTGGCGTAGCCGGGTTTGACCTTGGCGGGTTCGGTGTCGAACAGTTTGGAGTAGAACGCGATCGCCTCGTCGAGGTCGTCGACGTTGAGCGCGAGTTGGACGCGGGACATGTTGGCTCCTTTGCGGGTGCGGGTCATGTGGTGGTGGACGTGGGCAGGAGTTCGGTGATCAACGCGCGGACGCGGTCGGCGATGTCGTCGCGGATGGCGCGCACGGTCGCCAGCGGTTGGCCCGCGGGGTCGGGCAGCTGCCAGTCGCGGTAGGACACGCCGGGGAAGTAGGGGCAGGCGTCGCCGCAGCCCATGGTGATCACGACGTCGCTGGTCCGCGCGGCGTCGGCGGTGAGGACGGTCGGGGTGGCGGCCGTGATGTCGATGCCGATTTCGGCCATGGCCGCGACGGCGACGGGGTTGACCTCGTCGGCGGGCTCGGTTCCGGCGGAGCGGACTTCGATCCGGTGTCCCGCCATGCGGCTCAGCAGCGCGGCGGCCATCTGCGAGCGTCCGGCGTTGTGGACGCAGACGAACAGGACGCTTGGTTTGTCGGTCATCGGCGGCCCGTGGGGTTCGGCTCGGTTCGGAACAACCGGGCGCGCAGCGCCAGCGATACGTAGACCAGCCCGACCAGCACGGGCACTTCGATCAGCGGCCCGACCACCCCGGCCAGGGCCTGCCCGGAAGCCGCGCCGTAGGTGGCGATGGCTACGGCGATGGCCAATTCGAAATTGTTGCCGGCGGCGGTGAACGCCAGGGTGGTGGTGCGGGCGTAGCCCAGCCGGAGCAACAACCCAAGGGCATATCCGCCGGCCCACATGATCGCGAAGTAGGCCAGCAGAGGTAACGCGATACGGGCGACATCCCAAGGCCGCGAGGTGATCTGGTGGCCCTGTAGGGCGAACAGGATGACGATGGTGAACAGCAACCCGTACAGGGCCCACGGTCCGATGCGGGGCAAGAAGCGGGCCTCGTACCAGTCGCGCCCGCGGGATCGTTCACCCAGCCGCCGCGACAGGTACCCGGCCAGCAGCGGGATGCCCAGGAAGACGAGCACGGATTGGGCGATGCGCCAAGGGGAAACGTCGATGCCGGTTCGCGGCAGTCCGAGCAGGCCCGGCAGCACCGCGAGATAGAACCAGCCCAGCGCGGCGAACATGGCGACCTGGAACAACGAGTTCAACGCGACCAGCACGGCCGCGGCTTCGCGGTCGCCGCGGGCCAGGTCGTTCCAGATGATGACCATCGCGATGCAGCGCGCCAGCCCGACGATGATCAGCCCGGTGCGGTACTCGGGGAGGTCCGCCAGCAGCAGCCAGGCCAGGGCGAACATCACCGCGGGCCCGATCAGCCAATTGAGCACCAGCGAGCTCACCATCAGCCGGCGGTCGGCGGTGACCTCGTCGAGCCGGTCGTAGCGGACCTTGGCCAACACCGGATACATCATGACCAGCAGGCCGATCGCGATGGGCAGTGAAATGCCTTGTACCGCAATGGCGCTCAACGCCGATCCGAGACCTGGAATGAGTCGGCCCAGCAACAGGCCGACGGCCATCGCCGCTCCGATCCACACCGGCAGGAACCG
Source organism: Mycobacterium sp. E2699 (assembly GCF_001666745.1). Classification (NCBI taxonomy): domain Bacteria; kingdom Bacillati; phylum Actinomycetota; class Actinomycetes; order Mycobacteriales; family Mycobacteriaceae; genus Mycobacterium; species Mycobacterium sp. E2699. Next base: position 245,602 of record NZ_LZJH01000077.1, read on the forward strand.
GTCCAGCATGGACAGGCGGGGCGCGATGGCGTCCGGGGCGGTCACCGTTTCGGTCATGATCCGGTGTCCACGCGCAGGACATTCGAAAGCTGTTGCAAGGCAGAAGGAATCACCCAGTAGTAGACCCAGGTGCCCCGCCGCTCGCAGTCCAGCAGACCGGCCGAACGCAGCAGCTTGAGGTGATGAGAGATCGTCGGCTGCGAGACGTCGAACGTCGCGGAAATCTCACAGACGCAGGCCTCGCCGCCCGGATGGCTGGCGATCAGGCTCAACAAGCGCAGACGCACCGGGTCGCCCAACGCCTTGAACATCGCCGCCAGGTCCGCGGACTGCGCCTCGTCCATGGCGGCGGCGCCGAGCGTCGGGCAACACCCGCGGCTCTGATTCGACATCCATCTATATAAGCATTCATCGAATCAGTGCGCAAGCCCAGCTGCCGTCAGCCTTGGCGCAGCCCCCGCCGCAGCGCGTAGGCGGCGACACCAATGCCCAGCACGATCGCGCCAGCCAGCACCGAAGACAGCGGCATCGCGAAGGCCAGAACGATGCACCCGACCAACCCGATCACGGGGAGCGCGCGGTGCGGTCGGCCCTCATCGGGTCGCAGGGTGAAAGCCGAGGCGTTCGCGACCGCGTAGTAGATCAGTACGGCGAACGACGAAAAACCGATCGCTCCCCGGAGGTCGACGGTGGCGGCCGCGACCGCCACCAGGGCGCCAATCAGCAGCTCGGCGCGGTGCGGGACCCGAAACCTCGGGTGCACGGCGGTCAGCGCGTGCGGCAGGTGGTGGTCGCGCGCCATGGCCAGGGTGGTGCGGGAGACCCCGAGGATCAGCGCGAGCAGCGAGCCCACCGCCGCCACCGTCGCGCCGACCTGGACCACCGGCGCCAGCCAGCCGATCCCCGCCGCCCGCACCGCATCCGACAGCGGCGCCGGGGACTCGGCCAGGCGGCGCGGCCCCAACGCGGTGAGCGCGGCGACGGCCACCAGCGCGTAGACGGCCAGGGCGATGCCGAGCGCGAGCGGGATCGCCCGAGGGATGGTGCGCGCCGGGTCGCGCACCTCCTCGCCCAACGTGGCGATGCGGGCGTAGCCGGCAAACGCGAAGAACAACAGCCCCGCCGCCTGGATCACTCCGCCGACGGTGACACCCGTCAGCCGCAGGGGGTCGGCGCCGACGCTGCGGGAACTGAACACGGCGACGACCACCCCGGCCAGCACCGCCAGCACCACCGCGACGATGATGCGGGTCAGCCAGGCCGACTTCTGCACGCCGGCGTAGTTCACCGCCGTCAGGGCGACCACCGCGGCGACGGCCACCGCGTGCGCCTGCGACGGCCACGCGTAGGCGCCCACGGTCAGAGCCATCGCCGCGCAGGATGCGGTCTTGCCGACGACGAAGCCCCAACCCGCCAGGTATCCCCAGAAATCGCCGAGCCGCTCGCGCCCGTAGACGTACGTGCCGCCGGAGGCGGGGTAGAGGGCGGCCAGCCGCGCTGAGGAGGTGGCGTTGCAGTAGGCCACCACCGCCGCCACCGCGAGGCCCAGCAGCAGCCCGGTGCCGGCGGCACGCGCGGCGGGGCCGAGCGCGGCGAAAATCCCGGCGCCGATCATGGACCCCAGGCCGATCACCACCGCGTCGAACACTCCGAGGGTGCGCCGAAGATCACGGTTGGTCGCGTCCACGGGCGCTAACATATCAAACCAGTTTGATGTATTGTCCGAAGGGTGGCAGCGACCGATCGGGCTGTGGTCCCGCAGCTGATGCAGATGGCGTCGCATCCGGTGCGCTGGGCGCTGCTGACCGAGCTCGCGAACAGCGACCACCGCGTGCGGGAGTTGGCTGCCGCCGTTGACGAGCCGCAAAACCTGGTCTCCTACCACCTGCGGCTCCTGCGTTCGGCCGGCCTCATCGACGCCCGGCGAAGCAACTTCGACGGCCGCGACACCTATTACCGGCTGAACCTGGCCAGGTGTGCGGGTGCGTTCGCCGACGCGGCGACTGCGCTGCATCCGTCGCTCGCGACGGCCCCGACGACACGGCCGGCCGGGTCGGTGCTGTTCTTGTGCTCCGGGAACAGCGCGCGCTCGCCGATCGCCGAGGCGCTGCTGCGAAAGAAGGGCGGCGGCCGCGTCCGTGCCGCGAGCGCGGGCAGTCATCCCAAGGCGCAGATGCACCCCAACGCGGTACGGATCATGCGCGACGTGTACGGCATCGACCTCGCCGGCAGCCGGCCCCGGCCGCTGTCGGCGGTCGCTCGCCGGCGCTTCGATTACGTGATCACGTTGTGCGACAAGGTCCGCGAATACGCTCACGAGCACGGCGTGGCCGCCGCGATGCATTGGAGCCTGCCCGACCCGTCGGCGGTGACCGGCGGAAGCCGGGCGAGCTACCGCGAATTCCGCCGCGTGGCAACCGAACTGGACAGTCGCATCGACTCCCTGCTGCCCGTGCTGGCCCTGCACCCGTCGCCCCGGGAAAGGTGATGATGACCGTCGATCGACGTCGATTCCTGAAAGGCGGTGGGCTGGCGTTGATCGCCGCGGGCGGCAGCGCCGGCCTGGCAGCGGAGGCGTGTTCGCGAAGCGCGCCACCCGGTCCGCCCAACGGCAAACCCGACTACACCCTGCGGATCGGCACCGGACCGGTGGAGCTGGCACCCGACCACATCGTGTCGACCCTGACCTACAACGGCCAATTCCCCGGTCCGCTGTTGCGGTTCAAGGAGGGCCAACGCACCTGGGTGGACATCTTCAACGACACCGATTCCCCCGAGCAGTTGCACTGGCACGGCCAGCACGTGGGTGTCGACGTCGACGGCTCCGCCGAGGAGGGCACGCCCTACATCCCCGCGCGTGGCATGCGGCGCATCTCGTTCGTCCCCGGCCCGGCGGGCTTCCGCTTCTATCACACCCACGTCGTCCCGCGCGCGGATCTGTCCCGCGGCCAATACAGCGGCCAGGTCGGGCCCGTCTACATCGAACCGCGAGAAAACGCCGGTTCCTACGACCAAGAGATCTTCCTGACCCTCAAGGAATTCGACCCCACTTTCAGCCGGGGCGGCGACATGGCCGCCGACTTCCTGGCCGGCGAGCCCGAACCCGACCTCAAGGACAAGGGCGAATCGTCGATGAAGGCCTCACTTGACCGCGGCGACCCGCGCGGCTACGAGGTCAGCTACGGGGCGTTCGCGATCAACGGGCGCATGCTCGGCCACGGCGACCCCATCCGCGTCCAAACCGGTCAGCGGGTGCTGCTGCACGTCCTCAACGGCAGCGCCACCGAGTCCCGCAGCCTGGCGTTGCCCGGGCACACCTTCAACGTCGTCGCGCTGGACGGCAACCCGGTGCCGAACCCCGCATCCGTGCCGGTGCTCTGGCTCGGTGCGGCCGAACGCATTTCGGCGGTGGTGACCATGAACAATCCGGGGGTGTGGGTCCTGGGGGACCTCTCCGACGACGACCGCGGCCACGGCATGGGCATCGTGGTGGAATACGCCGGGCGCGGCGGGGACCCGCAATGGGCGCCGCCGCCACCGTTCAAGTGGGACTACCGGCTGTTCGCGCCGCCCAACCCCGCGCCGCCCCCGGCGCCCGACCGCACCATCGAGATGCTGATCGAAAAGCGCAACGCCGCCGACAACGGCTTCAACCGCTGGACGATCAACGGCACGCCCTTTTCGATGGACACCAACCAACCCGTCCTCGATGTGCAACGGGACAAGCGCTACCGGCTGCGCTTCCGCAACGCGAGCGACGACCTGCACCCGATGCACGTCCACCGGCACACCTTCGAAATCACCCGGATCGCCGGCACACCCACCGCCGGCGTGCGCAAGGACGTCGCGATGTTGGGCGGCTACCAGAGCATGGAGGTCGACTTCGTCGCCGACCAACCCGGCCTGTCGCTGTTGCACTGCCATCAGCAGATCCACATGGACTACGGCCTGATGCTGCTGCTGAACTGCACCTGAGGCGGCAGACCTTACGATTTGCCCATGTCGCTTGACCCAGGGCGGGTGTTCGCCGGGTACACGATCCTGCGGGTGCTGGGCGCGGGCGGCATGGGTCGGGTGTACCTGGCCGCGCACCCACGATTGCCGCGTGAGGACGCGCTCAAGGTGTTGCCGCCGGAAGTGACCGCCGATCCGCAGTACCGCGAGCGGTTTGAGCGCGAGGCCGAGCTGGCCGCCGGTCTCTCGCATCCGCACATCGTGGGCGTCCACGACCGCGGTGAATTCGAGGGCCGGTTCTGGATCTCGATGGACTACATCGCCGGCGCCGACGTGGCCCGCCTCCTGCGCGAGCGGTTTCCGGGCGGGATGCCGGTGGACGAGGCGATGGCGATCATCACCGCGGTCGCCTCGGCGCTGGATTACGCGCATCATCGCGGCTTGCTGCACCGTGATGTCAAGCCGGCCAACATCCTGGTCACCGAGTCGGACGAGCAGGGGCGGCGAATCTTTCTGGCCGACTTCGGCATTGCGCGGCGCATCGATGATGCGGCGGCCCTGACGTCGGCCAAGCTCGCGGTCGGTACGGTCGCCTACGCGGCGCCCGAGCAGCTGATGGCCCGACCGGTGGACGGTCGGGCGGACCAATATGCCTTGGCGTGCACAGCCTTTCATCTCCTGGCCGGTGTGCCGCCGTACGGCGGCCCCAACCATGCGGTTGTCATCGGCCAGCAGCTCAGCGCCCCGCCGCCTTCGATCGGCGCCCACCGGCCGGAGCTGGCCGCGCTGGACCCGGTGTTCGCCACCGCGATGGCCAAGGAGCCGTCCGGGCGGTTCGGCAGCTGCGGGGAGTTCGCCCGGCAATTGCATCAGCACCTCACCGCGCCCGCGCTCGCCGCGCCGCCCACGGCGTCATCGCCGGGCCGGTCGGGCCGGCGCCCCGCCGCGGTGATCGGCATCGTGGCCGGCATCCTGGTGCTGGTCGCGGCCGGCGTGATCGCGGGCCTGAAACTCACCGGGCAACATCACCCGGTCCCGGCCGCGGGACCCTTCACGGGCACGTACCGCACCGACTTCGGGCTGCCCACCGCGCTGGACGACACTGCGGATTCCGCTGCGCCACCCGCGCTGACGAGCACCTACGGGCTCCGTTCGGTATGCCGCCCGAATGGCTGCGTCATGACGGCGCAACGCCTGAACGGCGGCGCCGTGGGCGCACCCACGCTGGTGTTCGACCAGATCGGCGAAAGCTGGGTGGCGGTGGCGACCGCGTCGGACAACTGCCGCGACACGCCAACGGAGTTCTGGCAGGTGTTCACGCTGCGACCGGGCCCCGGTGCGAGCCTTTCCGGCGACTACACCGCGACCACCGCCAATGCCTGCGCGGAGAAGCGGACCGTGACCTTCACCCGCACCGGGGACGTCGACGTCAACGCCGTTCCCGACCCGGCCGCCAACCCGCCGCGGGTGGTCTCGCCGGCCCAGGGGCTCTTCGGCCACTACCACGTGACGTGGACGCTGGCGGACGGGACTCGGCTGCAGGAATTCGACACCGCCGTCAGCACCCACTGCCTGCGCACCGGTGACCGCTGCATGAGCTACTTCCACGAACCGTCGAACGACCTGCCGTTGGTGTTCGCGGCCGGAACATGGACCTGGAACGTCGACGCCACCAGCATGTGTCCGAGGTCGTCGGACACCACGCACCTCAAATCAACCGGCCAGTACCCGTTGCCGCAACCGCCGCAGGATCCCATCGCGAAGCTCACCGGGCGCGGCCACCAGGAACAGACCGCGCCCTGCCCGCTCAACGCCGATTTCGACCAAACCTTCACGCGCACCGGCGATTAGGCCTACGGTGCCGGCAGCCCCACCGGTGGCGAGTCCGGTCCTGTGCGAATTGCCGGTGCGGCGGCGGCCTCAGCATCTACGATCTGCCCATGTCGCTTGAAGTCGGCCAGGTGTTCGCCGGATACACGATCCTGCGGATGCTGGGCTCGGGCGGCATGGGCCAGGTCTATCTCGCGGCGCACCCAAGGCTGCCGCGCGAGGACGCGCTCAAGGTCCTGTCGGCCGAATCGGCCGGCGACCCCGAGTTCCGGGCCCGCTTCCTGCGCGAGGCAGACCTGGCGGCGGGGCTGTCGCATCCGCACATCGTGGCGATCCATGATCGCGGTGAGGAAGACGGCCGGCTTTGGATCGCAATGGATTACGTGGCCGGCACCGATGCCGGCCGGTTGCTGAGCGAAAGCCACCCCGGCGGAATGCCGCCCGAATTGGTGGTCGCCATCGCGACCGCCGTCGGCTCGGCGCTGGATTACGCGCACCATCGGGGGCTGCTGCACCGTGACGTCAAGCCGGCCAGCATCTTGCTGACCGATCCCGACGCGCAGGGACGCCGGATCCTGCTGGCCGACTTCGGCGTCGCGCGCCGGGTCGAGGATGCGACCGGGCTGACGGCGACCAACATGACGGTGGGCACCGCGGCCTACGCGGCGCCCGAGCAACTCAAGGGCGAGGCGATCGACGGGCGCGCCGACCAATACGCGTTGGCGTGCACGGCCTTTCACCTGCTGACCGGTGCGGCGCCGTACCTCGACTCCAATCCCGCGGTGGTGATCAGCCAACACATCGGTGCGCCACCGCCCTCCCTCGCAGCGCGGCGGCCCGAACTGGCCGCCCTCGATCCGGTGTTCGCCACCGCGATGGCCAAGGAGCCCGCGCGCAGGTTCGGCAGCTGCCGCGAATTCGCCGACCACCTGGCCGCAGCGCTGGGCGCCGGCCCCTCCGGGCCCCGCGCCGCCGCTCTCCTCGAAACCCAGCCCGCGGTGGAGGCGACCATCCCCGCCTTGCGACCGACCGCCGCCATGCGGCCCGGGCGGCGTCCGCGCGTGCTGATCGGCGCGCTGGCGGGTGTCGCGTTGCTCCTCGTGTCGGCTGGGGTCTTCGCCGGTCTGAAACTCCTGCGGCACCACGATTCGCGCCACGCCGTCGGGCCGAATCCGGCTGGGGCGCAGGGCAATTCCGCGGCCCCGGCGCCGAACACGGGCCCGTTCACCGGGGAATACCAGGCGCATTTCGGGCAGGGCGGCACCCTCGACGATGTCCCTGCCTCGGCCGCCGCGCCGACGACGGACACCTACGCGGTTCGTTCGGCGTGCGGGCCGACCGGCTGCCGGGCGACCGCGGCAAGGCTCAGCGGCGAGCTGAGGCTCGCGCCGACCTCGGTGTTCGACGAGGTAGACGGGCGCTGGGTGGCCGTGAGCCTGGGCTCGGACAAGTGCAGGGACTCCCCGAAGGCCGAGGTCTGGCAAGTGCTGACCCTGCAGCCTCGGCCCGACGGCACCCTGACCGGCGAATACCGGGGCGCATCCGAAAACGCCTGCAACGAAAAGCGAACGGTGACCTTCACCCGCACCGGAGACGTCGACATCACCAAGCTCCCCGACCCGGGTGCCCTGCCACCGCGGGTCGCGTCGCCCGCCGAAGCGCTACAGGGCCGCTACCACGTCACGCGAAAATTCAAGAGAGCCGTCCCGCCCCAGCAGGGCGACCAGGCCGTCGTCACCGACTGCCTGCGAACCGGGGACCGGTGCATGAGTTATCTGCACTCCAAGACGATCGACACGCCGCTGCTGTTTGCGGGCGGAGTCTGGAACCTGCACGTCGAGCATGACGACAACGACCCCGGCTGTGGCGGGCCGGTGTACGCGAAAGCCACGGGGCAATACCCACTGCCACAGCCGCCACAGGATCCCATCGCGGTGCTCACCGGACACAATCACCTGGACGAGTCCGGCGGCCCCAACTGCCAGTGGAGCCTGGATTACGACGAGACGCTCACGCGCACCGGCGATTAGGGCACGCGACCAGGACACGGGCGAGATCAAGAGCTGATCCCACGCACCGGCGACTCCCCGAGTGGCCGGTTTTCCCGGACTCCGCGGTACATGCCCCACCGGACGATCCAGGGCATCACCACCCGCTCGACCGCCCATGGCGGGAAGCGGAACGCCTGACCCGTCGGGAAGAAGACCTCGAGCCCGTTGGGCTGGATACCCAGCAACGAACCCCACCGGCGTCCGGGCGTCCGGAAGCGCCGCAGGTCACGGCCGGCGAACTCGGCGCGAATGTTGCGGGCCACCAGCGCATCCCCACGATTGCGCGCCGAGCTGCGGAGCGGGTCGGTGGCCGCGACGTCGCCGACCGCGAAGACGCCCCGATGACCGGGCACCCGCAGCTCCGGCGTCACCCGCACGAACCCGTGTCCGTCAAGCAGTTCGCGCGGCAGCCAGTCGGTGTTGGGTCGGGCCCGGCCTATCGCCCACAGCACGGCGGCGGCGGCGGCCGGCGGCTGGCCGGTGCTCCAGTGGACCGGTTCGGCGGTGATCCGGTCGCCGGCGAAACCGTCGCAAACCAGGGCGCGATGCCCGGGGTGCAGGCCCACCCCGAGGCCGGTGAGTCGGTTGCGGATGCGCCGCCAGGTGGCGGGGTGGTACTCGCCCAGGGCGCGTTCTCCGGGGAAGTACAGGTCGATGCGCTTGTCCGGCCAGGTGGTCGCCATGTTGACGGCGCTGCTGACCGCGGCCGCGCCGCCACCGACGACGATCACCGAATCGGCGGCGGACAGCCGGTCGTGCGCGGCGCGCAGCTCGGCGCCGATGTCGCCAGGCGACTGCAGCGTCGGCAGACGCCAGAATCCGTTGCTGACTCCCGTCGATATGACCAGCGCGTCGTATTCCTCGGCAACGGGTGTGCCGTCCGCGCGCCGGCCCAGGACGGTACGGCCCGCCAGATCCAGCCCCGTCAACCGGGCCTGCTCCGTGCGCACCCCGTCGAGACGGCGAAACCTGTCGAAGGGGATCCAGTAGTCGCGCGCCCAGTCGTCGGGGCGGGAGAGCCGGACGCCGAGCTCTTGGCCGCTGACCAGCGCGGGTTTGCTGGAAATGCCGACGACCTCGGCGTGCCGGGCCAGCCGGATCGCGGTCAGGACACCGACATCGCCCAGTCCGGCGATGACCACGCGCCTGCGGTTCATGTCACCATCACGCGACGCTTTCCTTCCCGCGCGACGCCCGGTTGGCGTCCCGCCCCCGCCCCCAGGTGGGCAAACTGTAACACGTTCTACCGGGGCGTCATTGGGCGTCGGCTCACCCACCAGCCAGTAGCATGAGCCAGCGGCCCCTCGGCCCGTCGAGCACTTGTCCGAGAACGACGAAAGGAGCGGCTCAGATGACGACACCGGCCGCCGTGCATCGCCACAATCCGCAGTTGATTCCGCGCCGGCTCCTGCGGGGCGGGCAGGTTCACCACCCGGCCGTTCTGGACGAGGCCCGCAGGCGCAGCGGCAACTTCCAGCTGCGCCTGGCCGACCGGATCACCGCGTTTGCCGGATCGATGAATTTCGTCTGGCTGCATGCGGCCCTGTTCGGCGCGTGGATGCTGTTGTTGGAACGCAGCCCCTGGCCGACGCTGACACTGGCGGTGTCGCTGGAGGCGATCTTTCTGTCGACGTTTGTGATGATCGGGCAGAACCGTCAGGCGGCCTTCCAGCAGGCGCGAGCCGACCATGACTTCCAGGCGCAGGAATTGGAGCTCAAGACCGACCTCGAGCTGACCCGTCAAATCCACATCCTCACCGAGGAGTTACATAGCCGCATCATCGGGAAGGGCGAGCGGGATGGGTAACGAATTGCATTGAGAGGGCAGTCTTTAACGACCCTTGCGGGGGAGCAGATGTCGGAGTTTGACGCGGCGGTGCGTCCGTGGGTGGACGGCGCGCTGCGCGCCGCGGTGCGGGCATCGGCCCCCCGCCCCGCGGCGGCTCGGCAGGCCGCCAAGGATTTGCAGCAAGACCTGTGGACGGCGGTGGGCGCCGAGATCCGCTGGGCGTTCACGCCGCCCCGCACCTGGCTGATGGGAGTGCTGGCCAACATCGTCTTCGCCGCGACGTGGTTACTGGTGCAGCCGCTGACCACCGGCCGCCACCACTCCGACTGGGTGATCCTGATCGGCACGTACTTTTCCTCGTGGGTGCTCGCCGATGTGACCACCACCAACCTGCTCGGCGCCGATCACTACCGCGTGCGGCAGGCGCTGTCCGACGGGGTGCCGTTCTGGCGGCTGCTGTTGATCAAGAATCTGGCCCTGCTGACGATCGTCGGCCTGCCGACATTGGTGGCGGCGATGGCCCTGACGCTGTGGTTGGAAACGCCCGCGCGCCTGGGGATAACGATCCCCACCGTCGCGGTGCCCATCGTGTCCTGGCTGGGTGTCGGCAACTTCGTCTCGGTACTGCACCCGGTGAGCGTTCAGCCGCTGATCCGCCGGTGGCGGCAGCGCGGCGATCGCCGCCGCATCCGCGGCTGGCTGCTGGCCCTGATGCTGCCGTATGCGCTGTACTACGTCGCCGACCCGATGAACGGCGTCGAGCACCGGGTGCTGTGGACGCAAGTGCCCAAACTGATCTGGCCGGTGTTCGGACGGGACACGAAAAGCTTCGTCCACCTGGCCATCGCCACCGGCGTTTACGTTGCGGGGACCGTTGCCGCCCTGCTGTGGGTCCGCAGGCGGGGGTTTCGGATCAGGTGAGCCTCAGCCTGCGAAGCCGGGCCCTGCCCACGGTGCTCCGCCTTACCCGCGGCCGCACCTACCGAACCGCGCAGAGCGCCCGCGAGCACATCGAGCAGCGGGCGTCGCTTCGGCAGTCGTTCGGGCCGCCGCCCCGGTTGCGTTCCGACGTCGACGTCCAGATGGAGCTTCGCTCGGACTGGCCCATATACACCCTGACTCCGAAGGACGGCACGACGGCGCGCCGCACCGTCTTCTACCTCCACGGCGGTGCCTGGGTCAACGAGATCACCTCGCAGCATTGGCGATTGGCTGCGCAGATCGCCGCGCAGGCGGGAGTGCGGGTGGTCGTGCCGATCTATCCGCTGGTGCCGTTCGCCACCGCCAAGGACGTCATGCCCGCGGTCGCCGAGTTGGTGGCCGAGAAGGCGGAGCCCGACCACAGCGTGTGTCTGGCCGGAGATTCCGCCGGGGGACAGATGGCTTTGTCGGTGGCGCTGATGCTGCGCGACGAGCGCCGCCTCGTGTTTCCGCGGACCGTGTTGATCTCGCCGGTCCTCGACGTTGCGCTGACGAACCCGTTGATCGCCGGCGTCGACGATCCGTGGCTCACCCGCGACGGACTGCTCGCATTCGCCGCTCGCTGGCGCGACGACCTGCCGAGGACCGACCCGATGGTGAGCCCGTTGCACGGCGGGCTGGCCGGCTTGGGACCCTTGACGGTGTTCAGCGGCACCCGGGACATCCTCAACCCCGACGCGCGGCTACTGGCCGACAAGGCCGCGGCGGCCGGCGTCGACGTCGACTACCACGAACGACGCGGCCTGGTCCACGTGTATCCGCTCACGCCGACGCCGGAGGGCCGCGCCGCGCGCGCCGTCATCGTCGAACGTCTGCGCGACGACTGACGGTCTCATCAAGCCCATCGCGGGACAAATCCGGGTCGCCGGTGCAATGATGAGCCTCGACATTGATCACGGCAGGTCAATGCCCCTGGCGAGAAGTGGTGCTGATGCAGCAGGCCAACTGTGAAGGCTGCGCCCGGCCGGAGCGTAATCGGCTGAGCCGCAGTGGAATTCATGCGCCAAGAATCCTCCAAGGTGTCTACGCCAACATCGCCGTGACCGGCCGCAACGACCCGTAACAACACCGATCGACCTTCAGAAGAGAGGGCAACACGATGACCGAACAACCAGCCGCGGGATGGTACCCCGACCCGAGCGGCGGGCCCGGGCAAATGTATTGGGACGGCCGGCAATGGCGCGCGGAAGCGGCTACGCCGGCCTCGGGTGTCGCCCCGTACGGCGGCGGCGCGCCGTACGGCGTCGACGCCTACGGCCGCCCGCTCTCCGACAAGAGCAAGGTGGTCGCGGGGCTGCTGCAGATCTTTCTCTCGACGTTCGCCGTGGGTCGCTTCTACCTCGGTTACACCAACATCGCCATCGCCCAGATCGCGGTGTCGCTGCTTACCTGCGGCATCGGCGCCCTGTGGCCGTTGATCGACGGAATCATGATCATCATGGGCAAGGTCCCCGACGCACAGGGGCGCACGCTGCGCGATTGACGAGCCTGGGCGGGTGGCAATGTCCGAAAGTCAGTGACCGCAAGGCGAATTGAAAGCCTTGGCTGCGGCCATCCGGCGCACCGATGTTTCGATGCTCGGCAGGCTCAACTCGCCTTCGTTGAGCGCCGACACCAACCGGTCGAGCACCGCCGGAACCGCGGTGGTGCTCACCCACAGCGCGGTGTCATTGCCGGCCTGCAAGGCCTTCAGTACCGCCTCGGCGACGCCGTAGCGATCGGTGATCGCCCGCATGCTCCCCAGGTCGTCGGTGAAGACCGGGCCGTCGAACGGAGGTGCGCCGTAGCCGATTCCGTTGCGCAACAATGCGATCGCGGCCGCGCTCAGGCTGGCGGGCTCGCTTCCGGTCAGGCCGGGAACCTGCATGTGACCGATCATCACTCCCACCGGCACCTGGGCGACCAGCGTCCGATAAGGCACCAGGTCGGCCCCTTGCATCTCGTCCAGCGGCGGCGTCACCACCCCGGTGGCGTGGGAGTCACCGGACGCGCGCCCGTGGCCGGGAAAGTGCTTGAGCACCGGCAGGACTCCGGCGTCACGCAGGCCGCGCGCGTAGGCGCTCGCGTACCGGGTGACCACCGCGGGGTCGTCGCTGAACGACCTGTCGCCGATCACGGTCTGGTCGGGCGCGTCGGTGACGTCGACGACCGGGGCGAAATCGATGGTTATGCCGAGCTGGCGCATCTTGCGGCCGCGGTCCAGCGCGAGTTGGTATACCTGGTCGGCCGGCTCGCTTCGCGCCAGTAAGCGCGCCGACGGTGCCTGACCGATCAGCGACGACAGCCGCTCGACCCGGCCACCCTCCTCGTCGACGCTGACCGCCAGGTGCAAGGGCCCCGCCGAGCGGGCGATCTCGGCCAGGGACCCGTCCGTGAGCATGGACAGGTTCGTCCAGCTGGCGACGAAGATGCCGCCGACGTGGTGGTTGGCGACGACCGCGCGCGCGTCGTCCGCATCGGTCACACCGACCATCAGCAGCTGCGCCAGCTTGTCCCGGTTCGACATCGATGCGAGCAGCGACGTGATGTCGCAACCCGGCGGTTTCGGAGAGGCCGGGGCTCCGTGCGGTGCCGTCGCCGACGTCGGCGAGGAAGCGCTGTGCCGGGAGCCGGCCAGGCGGACGCCGACGATGACGCCGCCGACGACGAGGGCAACGGCCAAGACGCCGGCGGCGATGACGGCGGTGCGCGGCCACGAGCGGCGTGACCGCGCGGTTCTGTCCGTGTCTTCCATTCGAGCCAAGCGTCTAACCGGCCGCATTGCGCGCCGCGATGTAGCCGTACACGAGCCCCTGCGCGATCGTCGCGCCCGCCCCCGGATAGGTTGTGCCGAAGGCGTTCGCGGCGGTATTGCCGATGGCGTAAAGCCCGGCGATCGCCCCGCCGTCTTCGCGCAGCACGCGCGCCGCCGAGTCGGTCTGGAGCCCGCCGCACGTACCCAGGTCGCTGAGCACCATTTTCACGGCGTAGAAGGGGCCTTTGAGCAAAGGGCGCAGGTTCGGGTTCGGTTTGATCGTCGGGTCGCCGTAGTACCGGTCGTACGCGCTGCGGCCCCGGCCGAAGTCGGGATCGACACCGGCAGCGGCGTTTTGATTGAATCGCGTCATCGTCCCGCGAAACTCCGGCACCGGGACCTTCATCAGTGCGGCGAGCCCGGACAGGTCTTCGGCCCGTACCGCGATGCCGGCGTCGTACCACGCCTGCGGGATACGCATGCGCGGGAACAGTTGGGCGCCAAAGACATAGCTGTTCCGGTACTGCTGATCGAACACGATCCACATCGTTTCGACCGGACTGCCGGACCGCTCCAGCGCGAGCAGCCGCTGACCGAACGACATGTAATCCGCCGACTCGTTGGCGAACCGGCGGCCGTTGTGGTCAACGATCAGACAACCGGGCAGCGACCGTTCGGCCAGCATCACCGCCGGCGCCTTGCCGGGCAGGGGCGCGATGGCGGGAAACCACCACGCCTGATCCATCAACCCGATGTCGGCGCCCAGTTCCTGACCCGCGCGGATCCCATCGCCGGTGTTGGACTCCGCGCCCAGGCTGAGGTTGGGTCCCAACGACTCTGACTGGAACTTCCAGCGCATGTCCATGCTGTGGTCGAAGCCGCCGGTGGCCAGCACCACCCCGCGCCGGGCGGCGATCGTCACCTCCCGTCCGTCGTGGTCCACCACCGCGCCGGTCACCCGCTCACCGTCGCCTTTCAGGCGCGTGAGCGCGGTGTCGGTCCACACCGGGATCCCGGCGCGCAGCACGCCCGCGAACAACCCGGCCATCAGCCCCTGCCCGCCGGCGGCGTAGCGCCGGCCGATCAGCCGGCCGCCGAAGCCCTGGGCCAGCCGCTTGCCGAAGGTGGGAATGCCCTTGGCCGGGACCCGCGTCACCAGATTCATCCACCGGTAGTCGGCACCGGTCGTCGGTATCGAAAAGCCGGCCTCCAGCACGCCGGGCCGAAGCCGGGTGCGGTGCTCGCCGAGGATCGCGGTGTCCAGCGGGTGGCACTCGCAGGTGCGGCCGGCCGCGCTGCCGCCCGACTCCTCGGGGTGGTAGTCGGAGTAGTCGCGGGCCCAGAACAGCCGCAAGGGGGTCGTTCGCCGGAGCATGTCGACCGTCGCTGGCACATGCGCGAGGAATTCGGTCGAGCGGTGTGGGGGAGCCGACCCGGCCACCACCGAGCACAGGTAGGCCGCCGCGCGATCAACGGTGTCGTCGGCGCCCGCCTCCCGCAGCACGGGGCTCGCGGGCAGCCAGAGCGCGCCCCCGGACCGCGCGGTCGAACCGCCCACGTACGACGACTTCTCGACGATCAGCACGGACAGGCCGCGTTCGCGGGCGGCGAGCGCGGCGGCCAGGCCGGTGCCCGAGCCCACCACCAGCAGATCCACGGTCGTGTCGGCGACGGTGAGGCCGGCCGGGATCGTCCTGCTGTGCGAGGCCACGTTCAGCACCGTATGCCGCCGCGGCGGCGAAAGAGAAGTCTCGTCCTTGCAGCGGCACCAAGGCCGCAGCGCTTCGAGCGTCCGGCTGTCACGCCTCACGGGCTCGCGAACGTAACCTGGCTGCCATTTTCGGCGGGGGTTTTCGCGGTGTGGTTACGCTCGCCGGCAAGCCGCCGACCGGCCCGCGCGGCGGCCGTAGAAGCTGCCGTCCCCGAGCGAGACGCCGCTGGCGTAACCCCACGCGGCCAGCCCCGCGGTCGAGCGGCCGGCGGCGTATAGCCCCGGGATGGGCTCGCCGCTGACGTGCAGCACCTCTGCTTCCAGCGTGGTGGCCAGCCCACCCAGGGTGAACCCGCCGGTGTTCTCCCGCAGATCGATTGCCCCGACCGGCGAACCGATCGGCTTGACCCATTCCGGCTTCTTGTGCAGCAGCGGGTCCTCGCCTCGCGTGGCGCCCTCGTTGTAGGCGGCGACGGTCGCCTGCAGCGAACCGGGCGCCAGGCCGATGTCCTGTTCCAGCTCGGCGACGCTATCGGCCACCCAGGTCGGTTGCCGCAGCATGAACTTCGGCGACCAGGAGGCCATCGCCTCCTGCTGCGCCTCGTCGTCGATGATGAGGTACGCGATGTTGTCCTGCTGGTACAGGGTGAGCTGCCCGATCCGGCCCGGGTAGGTGTCCTCGGGGACGTAACGCTGCCCGCGGCCGTTGACCAGGATGCCCCGCACCAGTTGCTGCGGATCGATGAAGATCGCGACCTCGGTGGCGTCCATGTGGGCCAGGTCGGCGCCCAGCGCCTGGGCCATCCGGATCGCCTGACCGTCGTGTTGCTCGATGGACGCCGCCGGGCGCCCGGCGATCCGCGGCGCGTACCGCGCCACCATCGCGTCGTTGTAGGCGAAGCTGCCCGTCGCGAGTACGACGCCCCGCCGGGCACGAACGCACATCTCATTGCCGTATTGCCGGGCTTGGATCCCGACGACCCTGCCGTCGGACTCGACGATCAGGCGTTGCGCGCGCACGTCGTAGAGCGCCCGCGCGCCGGCGGCGGTGGCGGTTTCGACGAGCGGCTTCATCAGCATGTAGCCGGCGCTGGCTTCGCCCTGCTTCTTGTTCGACATCTGCGGGACGTGGCCGCGCGGGGCCGGCGTGGCGATCGTGTTGAACGGGTAGGCGTTTTCGCCGCCGCTGTACATCAGGCCCTGGTCGCCCATCGGTTCCCAGCCCGGTTCGGCGAAGAACTCCGCCTTGAACGGCACGCCGCAGCCGACGAGCCATTCGAAATGGGCGACGCTGCCGGCGCAGTAGTCGGCGATCCGGTCCTCGTCGGCGCCGGGGCCCATCGCGACGTTGAGGAAGGCCGCCATGTTCTCGACGGAATCGTCGAAGCCGCAGGCCTTCTGCAGTGGCGTGCCGCCGCCGAGATAGATGAAGCCACCCGCCATCGCCGCCGCGCCACCCCAGGACCCGGTGCGTTCCAGCACCAGAACGGAGGCGCCGGAGCGGGCCGCCTCCACCGCCGCGGCTGCGCCGGCGACCCCGTACCCGGCGACGACGACGTCGGCCTCGTCGTCCCACGACGCGATCGAGGACGCCGGAAGCGGCGTGACGTCCCGGTCGAGCGTCATGGCTTCATCGCGGCGGGCATCTCACCGATCCACTGGTGACCCCAGTAGCTGTCGGCGGTGATTTCCTCTGCGGTGTAATAGGTTTCGTCGACGCGCATGCCGTCGGTGCCGAACTCGATGTCCCAGTCGCCCGGCGCCCGGACGTAGAACGAGACCATCTTGTCGTTGGTGTGGCGCCCCAGGGTGGACGACAGCTGGAAGCCCTCGGCGTTGACGCGGTCCAGCGCCTGACCCACCGCGTCGAGGCTGTCGACCTCGACCATGATGTGCACCAGGCGCGGATCGCGCTGGTGCATCGCGGGGACGATCGCCATGCTGTGATGGCGCTCGTTGATGCCGAGGAAGCGCACCCGCACCGGGCCGAACTCCTTGGGCAACGGCACCCGGAACGCGCCGCGAGAACGGAAACCCAGAACCTCGGTGTAGAAGTCGAACAGCCCGCCCGGATCCATAGTCGGCACCACGACATGGCCCATGCCCTGGTCGCCGGTGACGAACTTCGCGCCGAACGGGGTGATCACCGGGCTGTGGTCCAGCACCGCGCCGTGAAACACCTCGATCGTGGTGCCGGCCGGGTCGTCGAAGCTGATCACCTCTTCCACCCGGCGGCTCTCGGCCTCATCGACCGACAGCTGCTTGAACGCGACGCCGGCGCCGTCAAGGGTGGCCTTGACCCGTTGCAGCGCCGCGTCGTCACGCACCTCCCAGCCGATGGTGAGCACCCGGTCGGTCTCGCCCGGGAAGACGATGAGCCGCGCCGCACGCTCGTCCATCCGCAGGTACAGCGCCGACGGGTCCGGCCCCTTACCCTCCGCGAAGCCGAGGACGCCGAACGCGAAATGCCGCCAGCGGTCGATCTCGGCGGTCGAAATCGTAATGTAGCCAAGGCTTTTCAGGTCACTCACGGTCGCGTCCTCCTAGATCAGGGCCCGCAGCGGACCCTCGGGCGGCTCGATGCCCAGGGAACTCAGCGCCGACGCGTGATACGTGGTGCCGGGGACGTGAATGGCGTGCAGCAGGCCGACGTGCGCGTCGCGCCAGTACCGCTGAAGCGGCTTGTCCATGCGCGCGGCGTTACCCCCCGACCTGGCGAAGATCTCGTCGACCGCGCCGACCGCGCGCCACACGGCGCGGATCTGGGTGCGCCGCCCCGCCGCGCGGTCGGCGAACGACACCTCCTTGCCCGCGGCGACCATGTCGTAGATGCGGTCGGCGTTGGCCAGCAGCTCCTGGCGGGCGGCGTTGATGTCGGCCGCCGCCTCGCCGATCGCGTGCATGACGTACGGGTCGTCCTTGATCGCGGTGCCGGTGGCGCCGACGCGTTCCCGTTGGTAGTCGAGGTGCGCGGCCAGCGCTCCCTCGGCGATGCCGATGGTCGCCGCCGAGATGCCCAGCGGGAACATCGTCGACCACGGCATCAGATACAGCGGCTCGGTCATGCCGGCCTCACGCTGCGCGGTGCCGTCCATCACCTTGGTCGCGTCCATGGTCCGGTAGGCGGGAACGAACGCGTCCTTGACGATCACGTCCTTGGAGCCGGTTCCGCGCAGCCCCACCACATTCCACGAGTCCTCGACGATCTCATAGTCCTTGCGCGGCAGGATCATGTGCAGCATCTGCGGCGGCATGATCGGGATGCCCTGCTCGTTGCCGAGCATCGCGCCCAGGATGATCCAGTCGCAGTGGTCGGTGCCGGAACTGAACTGCCAGCGGCCGTTGAACACATACCCGCCGTCGACCTGCTTGGCCACGCCCTGCGGCGCGTAAGGGGACGCCATCCAGGTGTCGACGTCGTCGGCCCAGACCTCGGCGGGCACTTTGGGATCGGCGTAGGCCAGCTGGTAGGGGTGCACGCCCACCACGCCGACGATCCAGCCGGCGGCCGGGTCCAGCGCCGCCGTGGCCATCACCGTCTCGGCGAACTCACGGGGGTGGACCTCGAACCCCTGGTAGCCCTTGGGCTGCAGCAGCCGGATCAGGCCGGCCCCCTTCATGAGCTTGACGGTGTCGTCGGTGAGCCGGCCGATTCGTTCGGCTTCGGCCGCCTGGTCGCGCAGCTGATCGGCCATGGCGATCACGTGGTCGATAACCCGCTCGCTCATCTTGTCGTCCTAACGTCCGGGGGCTTAGGTAATGGTCTACCGCAGTCTGCGCCAAACCCGAAGGCATTCCGGGCGAGCGGACGAAAAGGAGGAGCACAATCCATGACCGATCTGGACGACCTGGCGGCCCGACTGCGCCGGCTCGAGGACGACCGCGACATCAGACAGCTGATCGCGTCCTACGGCCCGGCGGTGGACGCCGGGGACGCGGATGCGGCCGCGGGGCTGTGGGCGAGCGACGGCGTCTACGACGTCGACGGCTGGTGCATGGCGAGCCGGGCGGACGTTCGCGCGATGGTCGCCTCGGAGGCCCACCAGAAGCTGGTGGCCAAGGGCTGCAGCCACTTCCTGGGGCCGTGCGTCGTCACGCTCGACGGCGACCGGGCGGTGGCGGTCTGCGAATCCCTGGTGCTCGTCCGCGACGGTGACGGCTATCGCGTGTGGCGGGCCACCGCCCACCACTTCGCGCTGTGGAGGACCGACGACGGCTGGCAGATCACCACCCGCACCAGCCGGGTCCTCGACGGCAATCCCGACGCGCACGCGCTCTTGACGAGGGGCCTGGCGGGCCGCTAGCGCTTCAGGAACGCCAGCACCGTGCTTTCGAACGCCTCCTTGGCCTCGATCATGGCCCAGTGTCCCGAGTTGGGGAAGATGTGCAGTTCGGCGTTGGGGATCGTGCGCATCGGGATCAGCGCCATGTCCGGTGGGCTCACCCGGTCATCGCGGCCCCAGGTCAGCAGGGTCGGCGCCGCCAGCTTGTGCATCACCGCCCACGGCTGCGGCCGGTCGGAGGCCGCCATCGCGGCGTTCATCGCGGCGAATGCCGCCTTGCCGTACATCCGGCGCGCGGCGGCCAGGGTCTCGGGATCGGTCGCCAGTTGCCAGCGTTCCTCGATGAGTTCGTCGGTGACGAGGGACTGGTCGTACACCATCGACTTGAGCCAGTCGACGAGCCGCTGGCGGGTCGGGTCCTCGACGAACTCCTGCAGCAGCCGGATGCCCTCACTGGGGCTGGGGCTGAAGATGTTGGTGCCGATTCCGCCGATCGTCACCAGCCGGCCAACGCGGTCCGGGTTGCGGATGGCGAAGTTGATGCCGACACCGCCGCCCATCGAGTTGCCGACGATGTGCACCTTGTCGACGCCCAGCGTGTCCAGCAACGGCGAGACGGCGCCGAAGGCGTCCACCATCGGGTGCCCGCCGAAGTCGTCGCTGACCCCGAATCCCGGGAATTCCAGGACCAGGCAGCGGTAGTGCTCGGCGAACGCGGGCAGGATCCCGCGAAAGTTGCGCCAGCCGGTGACGCCCGGGCCCGAGCCATGCAGGAAGAGCAGCACCGGAGCGGAATCCGGGCCGCCCTCGTAATAGCGCAAAGCCCCTTTCGGGGTGCTGATTTCGCGGAGGTCTTGCTCGACGGTCGCTTTCGCACTGTTGGCCACGGATGTCACCCTGCCATGCCGCCCCGCCGAGCGGGAGCGGTGTTCCGCCCATCGGTCGGCCGGGCCCTGGTCTACAGTCTTCGGGCATGCGGTTGCTGGTCACCGGCGTGGACGAATCGGGGCGGTCGTGCGCCGCGGAAGACGCCACCGTCGCAATGCAGGGCGACGCCGGCCGCGGCGGCCTCCTGTATTCGGTGCTCTACGCCTCGCCGTCCCTTCCGGCGATGTCGACCGGGGGAGGGCGATCCGCGGACCTTCTCGACCTGGTGGTGGCGCCCGGCGCGCTGCGCTGGACGGCGATCGAGTACGCACCGGGCGCGGAGTTCTCCATGCACCACACCGACACCGTCGATTTCGACGTGGTGCTGACGGGCTCGGTGGATTTGATCCTGGACGACGGAACGCACCGGCTGACGGTCGGCGACAGCGTGGTGGTCACCGGCGTCGACCACGCCTGGCTCGCCGGCCCGCAGGGCTGCCGGCTCAGCGTCCTGACGATCGGGGCGGCGGCCGGGCCATCGTCGAGCCCGGGGCCGCCCAATCCGTCGACACCGTCCGATGCCTGATCAGCCAGGTCCCACCGTCGGGCACCAGGATGTCGCGATAACGACCGAAATGATCGAGCCCGATCTGGGTGACCACGGTGAAGTAGGACGCCACCTGCGCCTCGTCGGGCGTGAGACCGGTGAACAGCACGTTGGTGACGATGTGCCGGACTACGGGCTTGAGGCCGGCGCGGGCGGCGACGCGCCCGGTGATGCCGCCGAGGAAGGACGCGATCTCGGCCCGCCCGCGCAACGGCTCCGACCCGCGAACCTCGAGGATGCCGTCCGCGCAGAACGTTTCGGCGAGGCCGTCGGGCCGGCCGGCATCGCCCGACCAGTTGTAGCGCGCGAGCGTGTCGCGGATCCGCTCACGGGCGGCCAGTTCCCACATCTCCACCGGCGTGAGCCTAATCGCGTTACCTCACGAGATAGGGCCGGAAACCGCGGTGCGCCGGCGCCGGGGTGATCCCGTTCAGTTCGAAGACCGCGATGAGGGCACGCAACAGCGCGGGGGACCAGTCGTCGAACGGTTGGGCGTCCATTCGGTCGAGCAACTCGCGGCGAAGGTACTCGATGCAGGTCGGCGGCTGGTGATCGGTCATGTCGATGACGACGCTAGAAGCGACGGCCAGGGGTGTACAGCCGACTGGCCATATTCAAATCTGATTCAGACGGGAATGAATCGCGGCCTGTGCCGGTAGAACAACGCATGAGACTCAACGACGCCGCTCGCGAACTCATCGGCAAGGGGGCCGACGCCACCCTGGTCACCATCAATCCCGACGGCAGCCCCCAGGTGAGCCTGGTCTGGGCCGCCCTGCAGTCGACGCCCGACGGGGACGAATTCGTCACCGCGCACCTGGCCGAACACAAGAAGGTGCGCAATATCCGCAGGGATCCGCGCGTCGCCGTCACCATCGTGTCGCTCGGCCCGAGCCCGGGGATGCGGCCGTACCTCTCGATCGCCGGAACCGCCCGAATCGTCGAGGGTGGCGCACCCGAGCTGCTCAGCGAGCTCAACCCGGTCCTGGGCGACCCGAACATGAAATTCCCGCCGGACGATGCGCCGCCGGGACTGCTCACCCGCATCCGCATCGACAAGGTCGGCGGCATCGGCCCCTGGGCGTCCTGACGGGGAATTTTGCCACTTCCGCTACCGACAGTAGCGGAATACAGTGGGTGGGTGGCGACCGGCGACGACGGCAGGCATCTGCGCACCTGCCCCCTGTGTGAAGCCATGTGCGGCTTGGAGATTCACGTCGAAGGCGGCAGGGTCACCGGCATCCGCGGCAACCGCGACGACGTCTGGAGCCGCGGACACCTGTGCCCGAAGGGCGTATCGCTGGCCCAGGTGCACGACGACCCGGACCGCCTCCGCCGCCCGATGATCAAACTCGACGGCCAATGGCACGAGGTCAGCTGGGACGCGGCGTTTCGCCGCTGCACCGAACTGCTGACCCCGGTGATCGAGAAGTACGGCATCGCTGCGGTCACCGCCTACACGGGTAACCCACTGGCGCACTCGTTTTCGTTGGCCCGGTATGCGGGCGTGCTGCTGGGCATGTCGGGGATGCCGGTGACGTATTCGCCGGGCACCGTCGACCAATGGCCCAAAAACCTGTCGTCGCACCTGATGTACGGCCTGTGGTGGAATTTCCCGGTTCCCGACATCGAGCGCACCGACCTGTTGGTCATCATGGGCGCCAACCCCGCGGCATCGCAGGGGTCGCTGCTGGCCGCGCCGGACGTGATGGGGCTGATCAACGGGATTCGCAGACGCGGCAAGGTGATCGTGATCGACCCGGTCCGCACCCAGACCGCCGCCCAGGCCGACGAGTGGCTGCCGATCGTGCCGGGCACCGACGCGGCGCTGCTGCTCGCCGTCGCGCACACCCTCTTCGACGAGGGCCTGGTCGATCCCGGCCCGCACGTCGACGGTGTGGAGACGATGCGCCGCGTCGCCGCGGACTGGCCGCCCGAGCGGGTCAGCGCCGCCACGGGGATCGACGAAGACCGCATCCGCACACTGGCGCGCGAACTCGCCGGCACGGAGAGGTCGGTGGTGTATGGCCGAATCGGCTTGTGCAATCAGGAATTCGGCAGCCTGGCCAGCTGGCTGGTCGACGTCATCAACATTTTGACCGGCCATTTCGACACCCCCGGCGGCGCGATGTTCCCCAGGCCGGCGGCCTGGTCGATCACCACGCAGCCGTTGCCGGGTCTCGAAGGCGGCCTTCCCGAGTTCGGTCGCTGGCGCACCCGGGTCCGCGGCGCCAAGGAGGTCCTGGGCCAGGCCCCGGTGTCGTGCATGGCCGAGGAGATCGCCACACCCGGCGAGGGCCAACTCAAGGCGTTGATCACCGTCGCCGGCAACCCGGTGCTGTCCACACCCGGCGGCGACAAGCTCGACGAGGTGCTGCCGATGCTGGAAGCCATGATCTCCGTTGACCTTTGGCTCAACGAGACGACGCGCCACGCCGACGTCATCCTGCCGGGGCTGTCGCCCCTCGAGCAGCCGCACCACGACGACCTGATCCTGCTGTTCGCGATCCACAGCATCGCGAACTACTCGGCGCCGGTGTTCGATCCCGGCGATCGCCCGCACGAATGGGAGATCCTGATCCGGTTGACCGGCCTGTGCACCGGCACACCGGCCGAGGACGTCGACGTCGCCGCGATCGACGACGGGTTCTTCGACTACCTGGCGTTCACCCGCGGAGTCGACGGTGCGGAGATCCGGAAGCTGTACGAGCATGGCGGACCCGAGCGGATGCTCGACCTCACGCTGCGGACCGGGCCCTTCGGAGATCAGTACGGCAAGAACCCGGGCGGGCTCACCCTGGACATGCTCAAGGCCAACCCGAACGGAATCGACTTCGGCCCGATGGTGCCGCAGCTGCCCGACATCCTGGGCACCCTCGACAAGAAGATCCGTCTCGCGCCGCAATACCTGCTCGACGACCTGCCGCGGCTGGCCGCGCGGCTGGAGCGGCCGGTGGAGCCGCTGGTGCTCGTGAGCCGCAGGCACCTGCGATCGAACAACACCTGGATGCACAACGCGCCCGCGCTGATGAGGGGCAGGGACCGTTGCACGCTGCTGATCCACCCCGACGACGCCGCCCGCTGCGGCGTCGCCGACGCCGACGTCGTCACCGTGAAGTCGGAGGCCGGCGAGATCAGGGTGCCCGTCGAGGTCACCGACGCGATCAGGCCCGGCGTGGTGTCCCTGCCGCACGGCTGGGGGCACGGCAAGCCGGGCACCCGCCTGTCGGTGGCCAACAGCTCGCCGGGGGCCAACACCAACGTGCTCTCACCGCCGACGTTCATCGACGAACCGTCGGGCAACGGGGCCCTGAACGGCATCCCGGTGACGATCATCGACGAGCAGGCGCGATTTCGGGCCGACCTCACAGCGAATCGATAACCACGATCCAGCCCGCTGCTAACACCGGGGCGCAGCCTTGGCGGCATGGCGCACATGCAAACCACAATCATACGAACGATTTTCGCCGGCGTCGCGACCTTCGCAGCGCTGGTGCTGTTTCACGCCGCGCAATCCGACTACCCGAAAACCGTTGGGACACCAGGGTCGATGAGCGTGGTGAACCGAGCCGATGGCGACGACGACGAAGCCCAACTTCAGCAACAGCTGCAGGCCGACCAGCAGATGCAGCAGGCCGAGCAGCAGGCCGAACAGCAAGAGCAACTGGACCTTCAGCAAGCCCAGCAAGATGAGCAGCAAGGCCTGCAGGTGGAGCAGCAGGCCACCCTGTCGGTCCCCGGAAGCTGACCACACACACGACGGGGACGCCGGCCCGGTTCACCACCGCTGTGAGGGGCCGCGCCGGATTGTGTTTCGGCTCACCTTCCCGACGATCCGATGAACCGCGGTGGGGCGGCGGTCGTCGGCTGGGCATGACTGCAACCAGGTATTCCACATCCACAACCCATGCCGCCGTCGACGCGCGAGGCGCCCCGCGCATCGCCGGCACCGCGGTGGCGTTCACCCCGCACCGCTACGACCAGGACGAGGTGGCGCGCGAGCTCACCGAATTCGTGGAACCGGGCTTCATCCGGTTCGCGCGGACGGCGGGCGTCGACAATCGCAGCCTCGCGCTGCCGCTGTCGCGTTACCCGAAGCTGACCGGGTTCACCGAGGCCAACAACGCCTACCTCGAGGTCGCCGTCGACCTGGGCGAGCGGGCGGTGCGCTCGGCGCTGGCCGCGGCGAACATCGAACCCGCCGAGGTCGACACCATCGTGATGGTCTCCAGCACCGGCATAGCGGTGCCGACGATCGACGCGCGGCTGATGTCGCGAGTCGGGCTGCGGCCCAACATCAAACGCGTCCCACTGTTCGGGCTCGGCTGCGTGGCCGGTGCGGCGGGCATGGCACGCGTCTACGACTACTTGCACGGCTACCCGGGGGATGTGGCTGTGCTGTTGTCGGTCGAGCTGTGTTCGCTCACGCTGCAGCGGAGCGACACCTCCATCCCGGCCCTGATCGGCGTGTCGCTGTTCGGCGACGGCGCGGCGGCAGTCGTTGCCACCGGTGCGGACCGGCTCCCGTTGGGGGACAAGGCGAGTCAAGGTCCGCGCGTCCTCGCGACGCGGAGCCGCGTGGTCGCCGAGACGGTCGACGTCATGGGGTGGAACGTCAGCTCCAACGGGTTCCAGCTGGTGATGTCGCGTGACGTCCCGAAGATGGCCGACGACTATCTGCGCGGCGAGGTCGACACCTTCCTGGCCGATCACGGCCTGTCGGTCGCGGATATCACGACCTGGGTGTGCCATCCCGGTGGTCCGAAGGTCCTCGACTCGATCGAGAACGCCCTTGGTCTGTCACCGCAAGCGTTGGTGCACAGCCGAAACTCCATGCGCGAGAACGGAAACATCTCGTCGGCGTCCGTGCTTGACGTCCTGCGCAGAACCCTGGCCGAGCCGCCGAAGGCGGGATCCTACGGGGTGATGCTCGCGATGGGTCCGGGCTTCAGCTTCGAACTGCTTCTACTCCAGTGGTGAGGAACTAGACCATGTATTACTACCTGCTCATCCTCGCCATCGGTGCGGAGCGATTGGTCGAGCTTGCGGTCGCCCAGCGGAACGCGAGGTGGTCATTCGCCCACGGCGGCAAGGAGTTCGGCCGCGATCATTACCCGGCGATGGTCAGCATGCATGCGCTGCTGCTGATCTCGTGCGTCGTCGAAGTGTGGACCCTGGGCCGGCCGTTCATCGGTTGGCTCGGATGGCCGATGCTCGGCGTCGTGGCGCTGAGCACCGCGGTCCGGTGGCGTTGTGTCGCCGTGCTCGGCAAGCACTGGAACCCGCGGTTGATCGTGATCCCCGGTGCGCCGGTGATCCGGGACGGGCTGTATCGATGGGTCCGGCACCCCAACTACACGGCGGTGGCGGCAGAGGTGGCGGCGCTGCCGCTGGTGCATTCGGCGTGGCTGACGGCAATCATGTTCAGCGTCGCCAACGCGGTGGTGCTGAACGTGCGGATCCGCGCGGAGAACGCCGCATTGGGCTACGCCTAACGATCAGGGTGTTCAGGCTTGAAAGGGACGATTCGTCCACGCCCGCCCGGGCCGGCGCGACGAGCGGAACCATCCGCCCGCCGCGCCGGTCCCACCGTCGGTGGGGATGGTGTGGCCGGTGACAAAGGAAGACAGGTCGGAGGCCAGGAACAGGATCACGCGGGCCTGATCCTCGGGCAGCCCCATCCGTCCGACCGGCACCCACTGCGGCCACTGCGTCTGCTCCTCGGCCGACAGCCACTGCGAGTACGGCACCTGCAGCGATTCGGTGACGTCGGGCCCGATCGCGTTGACCCGCACGCCGTCCCGACCCACCTGCACCGCGAGGCTGCGGGTGAAGTGGATGACGGCGGCCTTGAAGGCGGCATAGACCGGGTCCTCGGGGTAGCCGCGAAGCCCCTCGACCGACGAGACGTTGACGATCGCGCCGGCGCGCTGCGCGACCATCGCAGGCAGGAATGCGCGGGTGAGGAGGAAGACGTGGTGCAGGTTGACGCGGTACAAGTCGTCCCACAGCCGCGGGTCGGTATCGACGAAATTGCCCGGATGCCGCAACCAATGGCCCACGTTGTTCACCAGCACGTCGATGCGGCCGTAGCGATCGAGCACCGACCGCGCCAGGCCGCTGACCTGCTCGGCCTCGCGGACGTCGATCACGACCGGCAGGGCCGAGCCACCCGACGCCGCGATGTCCTCGGCGGTCTGCCCGGCCAGCTTCTCGTCGATGTCCGCGATGACGACGTGCGCGCCGTGCAGGGCGAACAGCCGCGCGGTCGCCGCTCCGATACCGCCACCGCCCCCGGTCACCACCGCGACCCGGTCGGCCAGCAGCGCGGTTCCGCGCGTCGCCTCATCCATGCCCAATATCTTGAGCCACCTGCGAGAGCGGTAGCGGTACCCACCCCGCCTGCCCCTCAAACAGTGATGAAGGCGACATTTGCCAAGGATTCACCCACCGTTTTCGCGCTGCGGCGGCGGGTACTCCCGCTTGCACTAGGAGTTGAATGCGAATGACCATGAGCGCGAACCGTTATCACATATTGCCCAGCCAGGCAATGAACCGGCGAGTTCACCATGGCCACAGCCCGCAGTCCTTTGCTGTGTCGCTGGCCAGCCGGTTGCTGGTGAAAAATGTGGTGCGCGCTTGGGCCATTCAGCCGAATCTGCACTGGCCCTTTCAATACGTGGACGGTTTGGCGGGCTTGATACCCCATGTCACGCACTCGGCAAAGATCGAACCGATCCGGCTCGAGAACTGTGCTGCCGAATGGGTGCGGGTGCCCGGCGTGTCCGCCCAGCGGGCGATCCTCTACCTGCACGGCGGCGCGTTCCTCACCTGCGGCCTGAACACGCACCGGTCCCTGGTGACGCGCCTGTCGAAGGCCGCGGACGCCGGTGTGCTGACCGTCGGGTACCGAAAGTTGCCCACACATCAGATCGCCGACGCGATCGAGGACGGCATGAACGGCCTGCGCTGGCTGGAGGAGCGCGGCTACGGCGGGGACCGGATCGTCGTGGCGGGCGACTCGGCCGGTGGATACCTGGCGTTCATGATCACGCTGGCGGCCATTCGGACCCGTTTCCTGCGGCCCGCCGGCATCGCGGCGATCTCGCCGTTCACCGACGCCGACCCCGCCCGCAAACTGCGGCACCGCAACGCGCGCCGGTGCTCCATGTTCACGCGGGCGGCGTTGTCGATGTTTGCCCGCTACCTCGGCGAGGCGCGACTTCCGCACGACGGGGAAACGTGCACGCGCATCGAGTCACCGGTGGACGCGGATCTCTCGTCGTTGCCCCCGGTGGCCATCCACGCCAGCTCCGACGAGTTGCTGCTTCCGGACGCCGAGCTCATGGCAGAACGGTTGCAACTCAGCGGAGTTCGCTGCGATCTGCACCTGTGGGACCGCCAAATTCACGACTTCCCCATCGCGGCCGACATCCTGCCGGAAGGAAGGCGGGCGATTCGCTACATCGGCGACTTCATCAAAGAAGTCAGCGGTGCAATGGAGGGTTTGCCCAGCCGCCGCCGACACGACCTCGCGCGGCAACGGTCGAATTTCGCCGCCGCGGCCGGATAACGCATACCGCGGCGACCCGCCGAAGCGCCAGACCGAATCTCGGGTGCAAAATCCGTCGGCAATCATTCGTCGTCGCTCGGTTTTGCCCACTCTGCGGGTGCACGCGGCGGTGACCCGCCGCCGGTGAACCGCGTCGGCGACTTGGGCCGCAATCGGGCCCGCTGCCGATACAGTGGGTGCTCGTGAGCCCACCAGTCCCACCTGTGCTGACCGTGCGGTACGAGGGATCCGAGCGCACCTTCGCAGCAGGCACCGACGTCGTCATCGGGCGCGATCTCCGCGCGGACGTGCGCGTGGCGCACCCGCTGATCTCGCGGACCCACCTCATCGTGCGGTTCGACCAGGGGCGATGGATCGCCATCGACAACGGCAGCCTCAATGGGCTCTACGTACACAACCGTCGTGTCCCCGTCGTCGACATCCAGGACGGCATGCGGGTCAACATCGGCAACCCGGACGGCCCGGCGCTGACCTTCGAGGTCGGCCGCCACCAAGGTTCGGCCGGACGGCCCCCGCTGACGACGTCCATACCGATCTACAACCCGGCCAGCGGGCCGGGCGCCAGGGCGCCCCAGAGCCAGCCGCAGCAGGGCGCCCCGCAGTGGCCCGGCCCGCCGCAGCAGCCGTCGGGACCAGTCCGCCAGCAGCCGCATCCACCCGCTCCGCGGCCGGTCCACCCGCCCACCGGTCCGCAACCGGTTCATCCGCCGAGCGGATACCAGCCCGTCCACCCGTCCAGTGGCCCGCAGCAGGCGCCGAAGATCTACCGCCCCCAGACCGGGCAGCTGCCGCACGTCGCCGCGGGGCAGCCGGAGACCGCCCGCGTTGCGGAGCCCGCGGCAGGCGAGACCGGCCGCGTCGCCGATGCCACCAACATCGCCACGTCGATGATGAAGATCCTCCGGCCGGGCCGCACGTCGGTGGAGTCGATGCCCGGCGCGATCAAGATCGGCCGGGCCAACGACAACGACATCGTCATTCCCGAGGTGTTGGCCTCACGGCACCACGCCACCTTGATCCCCACGGCGCACGGCACCGAAATCCATGACAACCGCAGCATCAACGGCACATTCGTCAACGGCGCCCGCGTCGAGACGGCCGTGCTGCACGACGGCGACGTCGTCACGATCGGCAACATCGACCTCGTCTTCGCAGGCGGCACCCTGGCCCGCCGTGACGAGACGGCGACCGCGACGCGCACCGGCGGCCTGGACGTGCGCGGGGTGACGTGGACGATCGAGAACAACAAGGTCCTGCTCGACGACATCTCGCTGGGCGCACAACCGGGCACGCTGACGGCCGTGATCGGTCCGTCGGGCGCGGGAAAGTCGACGTTCGCCCGGTTGGTGGCCGGCTACACGCACCCGAGCAAGGGCACGGTTTCCTTCGAGGGCCACAACGTGCACGCCGAATACGCCTCGCTGCGCAGCAGGATCGGGATGGTGCCGCAGGACGACGTGGTGCACGGTCAGCTGACTGTCCAGCAGGCCCTGATGTACGCCGCCGAACTGCGGCTGCCGCCCGACACCACCAAGGCCGACCGCGAACAGGTGGTGGCCCGGGTCCTCGAGGAACTCGAGATGACCCAGCACCTGCACACCCGCGTCGACAAGCTGTCCGGCGGTCAGCGCAAGCGCGCCTCGGTCGCACTGGAGCTGCTGACCGGGCCGTCGCTGCTGATCCTCGACGAGCCGACGTCGGGCCTGGACCCCGCGCTGGACCGGCAGGTCATGACGATGCTGCGGCAGTTGGCCGACGCCGGCCGTGTGGTGCTCGTGGTCACCCACTCGCTGACCTACCTGGACGTCTGCGATCAGGTGCTGTTGCTGGCGCCCGGCGGCAAGACCGCGTTCTGCGGGCCGCCCAGCCAGATCGGTCCGGCCATGGGCACGACGAACTGGGCCGACATCTTCAGCACGGTCGCGGGCGACCCCGACGGCGCCAAGGCGCGCTACCTGGCGCGGACGGGCCCGCCCCCGCCGCCACCACCCGCCGAGCAACCCGCCGAAATCGGCGATCCGTCGCACACCAGCCTGCTCCGGCAGTTCTCCACGATCGCGCGGCGCCAGGTGCGGCTGATCGTCTCGGACCGCGGCTACTTCGTGTTCCTGGCGCTGCTGCCGTTCATCATGGGCTCGCTGTCGATGTCGGTACCCGGCGATGTCGGCTTCGGCAAACCGAACCCGATGGGCGCGGCGCCCACCGAGCCCGGGCAGATCCTGGTGCTGCTCAATGTCGGTGCGGTCTTCATGGGGACCGCGCTGACGATCCGCGACCTGATCGGTGAACGCGCCATCTTCCTGCGCGAACAGGCGGTTGGCCTGTCCACGTCGGCGTACCTGCTGGCGAAGGTCTTCGTCTACACGGTGTTCGCGGTCATTCAATCCGCGATCGTCACGATCATCACGATCGTCGGCAAAGGCGGCCCGACCCAGGGCGCGGTGGCGTTGGGCATACCCAACGTGGAGCTGTTCGTCGACATCGCGATGACCACCGTCGCCTCGGCGATGCTCGGGCTCGTGTTGTCATCCATCGCCAAGTCCAACGAACAGATCATGCCGTTGCTGGTGGTGGCGGTCATGTCGCAGTTGGTGTTCTCCGGGGGCATGATTCCCGTCACCGGCCGGATCGGCCTGGACCAAATGTCTTGGGCGACACCGGCAAGGTGGGGCTTCGCGGCATCGGCCTCCACCGTCGACCTGCTCACCCTGGAACAGGCCGTCCCCTCGGTGCCGCACGACTCGCATTGGCGTCACACGCTCGGCGCCTGGTGGTTCGACATGGGCATGCTGATCGTGCTCAGCATCGTGTATCTGGGCTTCGTGCGCTGGAAGATTCGCCTCAAGGGCGGGTGATCGTGAGCTGGCGTTTGAGTGTGCGGTCAGGGTGTTCAGTGTGCACTCAGGGCGGCGAAATCGCGATTGTTCCGCCCTGGCTTCACACAGAAGGCCTTGCGCTCACACGCAACGCCCTGGGTTCACACTCAACGCCCTAGGCGCCCTTGCGCACCGCTTGCTCGGCGGCCGCCCGCATCCGGTCCGACAACTGCAGCAGAGCATGTTCGCCCACCCCGTGCGGCACCGTGTAGGCAAGTTGCCGTAACTCGAGCGCGCAGTCGCGCAACTCCTGGCGGAGGCGTGTCTCAAGGGTGGGCATGGTTTCTTCCTCTACGAGGCCGTACCGAAACTCTGTGCAACAAATTTTCGCAGCCAACGGCCGGATACGCGACGGCGGCGAAGCGTTTTTACGGGAGGTTGACAGGGTTTTTACAGTCGAGCCCGGTTCGGTGACGTGGCCGTGAACGCGCAGCCGATCGGTGAGCGCCGGGCGGCGCCGGCTCATCGCGCCGGGCGTGAAGGCCGGGCGAAATGCCGGAGTGAATTTCGCGATGGCGTTACGCTGACGCGGCCTGATGGAAGGGTTAGGTTGCCGGGATGGACTTCGAACTCGACGCCGGGCAACGCGCGTGGCTGAGCGAGGTTCGTGAGTTCCTGCAGGAGAACGTCACCCCCGAGTTGCGGGCCGAACTGGCCGAGCACGATCTGGAGCTGCGCGACGGCGAGGTGGCACGGTTTCGCCGCAAGATCGGCGAGAAGGGCTGGTTCGGCCTCAACTGGCCGCGCGAGTACGGGGGACTGGGGCTCGGCGCGCTTCATCAGCACCTGCTGATGAGCGAGTTCGAATACTGGGGTGTGCCCGGCCCCGACCTGACGGTCACCTCGGTGGCGCCGATGATCATGCGCCACGGCACCGAGCGGAACAAGAATGAATGGCTACCGTTGATCGCCAAGGGCGAAATGGTCTGCGCGGTCGGATATTCCGAGCCGGACGCGGGCACCGATCTGGCCGCCCTGCGCACGCGCGCGACGCTCGACGGCCAGGATTGGGTGATCAGCGGCACCAAGATCTGGAACAGCGCGGCGCAGCGTGCCACCCACGAATGGCTGTGCGTGCGGACGGATCCGAATGCGGTGCGGCACAAGGGCATTTCGGTGATCATCGTGCCGATCGACAGCCCGGGCATCGAGATCCGCCCGCTCTACTCCTGGTCGGGCTATCGCACCAACGAGGTGCATTTTCGCGACGTGCGGGTGCCGGTCACCAACCTGATCGGTGAGGTCAACCGGGGGTGGACGTACATCACCGGCGCGCTCGATTTAGAGCGTGGGGCGCTGACCAACGCGGGCGACCTGCGCCGCGCGGTCGACGACTTGCTGCTGCTCGCGCGCGGCCCACGGCGTGACGGCACGGTGCCCGCCGACGACCCCGCGCTTCGGCGCAGGCTGGCGCGTGCCGAAGCCGACGTGGAGGTGGCGACGCTCATGGGCTACGAGGCCGCGTCGATCCTGGACGGCGGCGCCATCCCGACCGTGGAAGTCAGCGTGGAGAAGGTCTTCACCAGCGAGCTGCGCCAGCGCATCGCCGACCTGGCGCTGGACCTGCTGGGGCCCGACGGCCTGCTCGCGCATCGCGGACCGGACGCGCCGCTGGCCGGCAGGTTCGAACGGCTGTACCGCGCCGCCCCCTTGATGCGGTTCGGCGGGGGTACCAACGAAGTCCTGCGCGACATCATCGCCCAGCGCGGCCACGGAATGCCCTCGTATGGACGTTAGACCCAGCGCCGAGCAGCGCCAGTTCGCCGCGACGCTGCGCAAGCTGCTCGCGGCGGAGAGCCCCGCCGGCCTCGTTCGCGGCCTGCACGAACCCGGCGCCGACCGAAGCACCCCGGCGCTGTGGAAGGCCCTTGCGGACGCCGGTGTTTTCGGCCTCGCCGTCGCCCCGCACGACGGCGGCTCCGGCGGCTCCCTGGACGACCTCGGCGTGTTCTGCACGGAGGCGGGCCGTGCCCTGTGCCCGACGACCGTGCACAGCACCATTGCGGCCGCGCTGGCGATCGATCAACTCGCACCGCCCGCGGGCAAGTCCGGGTGGCTTCCGGGGCTGGCGAGCGGCGCGATCCGCGGCACCACGGCGTTGTGGAGTGCTCGCGACGCCGCGGACGTCTCGCCCGCGCTGGCAGCCCATCCCGACTCCGGCGGTGCCTGGCGGCTCACCGGAACAGCGGACTACGTCGCCGACGCCGACGTCGCCGACCTGATCGTGGTGTCGGCCGCCGCGGCCGGGCGCACGCTCGTCTTCGTCGCGGACGCGCACGCGACCGGGGTGACCGCGGACCCGCTGGCGATGGCGGGGGGCCACCGGGCGTTCACCGTGCGCTTCGACGACGTGACCGCCGGCGCCGGCGCGCTGCTCGCCGAGGCGGACCGGCGGGGGCTGCGCCGCGTCGCGAACACGGCGGTGGCGCTCGGATCGCTCGACCTGGTCGGGGTCGGGCAGGCGGTGCTGGAACGGACCGTCGAGTACACCAAGCTGCGCCACCAGTTCGGCCGCCCGATCGCGTCGTTTCAGGCCGCCCAGCACCTGATCTCCAACATGCACATCGCCTTGGCCGCCGCGCGATTGGCCGCGCACTCGGCGATCTTCTGGCTGGCCCGCGGCCGGCTCGCGAGCAGGGAAACGGCGATCGCGCGCCTGCACGCCGCCACCGCCGCGAGGCTGGTCACCCTGGACGCCCACCAATTGCACGGCGGAATGGGCTACGTCACCGAGACCGACCTGCATCTGTGGAGCGAACGAGCGAGGCTGGGCTCGACGCTGGGCGGCGGACCCGACGTCGCCGCGGCCTGGCTGGAAGAGGAGCGAGCCGGTGAATGACGACTCCCTGATCGACGCCGAGTCGGCATCGCGGGTGGGCACCGTTGCCGCCTCTGCCACCGGCGAGGTGAATCGGCGCGACTGGCAGCGGTGGGCGGCCGCGGTCGGTGACCACAACCCGCTCTGGTACGACCCGGAATACGCGCGCGCCAACGGCTTTCGCGACATCATCTGCCCTCCGCTGTTCCTGCAGTACGCGGTGCTCGGCATCACGCACCTCGAGGCGCTGCGGCCCGACGGGTCGTCCGGCGCCGTCTCCGGCGGTCTCGCGTTTCCCCGCGCACCCAAGCGGATGGCCGGCGGCGAGAGCTTCACCTTTCACCTCCCCGCCTACCATCGCGACGAGATCGAGATGGTCCGCACCATCGAGGCGATCGTCGAAAAGCATGGCCGCTCGGGGAGATTCGTCCTGGTCACCTGGCACACGGTGTACCGCAACCAACACCGCGATCTCGTCGCCGAAGCGTCGACGTCGATGATCGCCCGGCCCTAGGATCGCTCGTGACCGGCAACCAGGTGTTCTACGAAGACGTCGGCGTGGGGGATTCGATTCCGGCGCTGGCCGTCTCCGTCGACGAGACGCAGCTCTTCTTCTTCAGCGCCGCCACCTACAACGGCCACCGCATCCATTACGACAAGGACTGGGCCCGCGGGGTCGAGGGCTACGACGACGTGCTGGTCCAGGGCCCGCTGCAGGCGGCGCTGCTGGCCCGCGCGCTCGGCGACTGGATCGGTGGACGCGGCCGCCTGGTGTCGTTCTCGGTGCAGAACCGCGCCGTCGCGTATCCCGGCCAGCGCCTCAGCTTCGGCGGCGAGGTGACCGGGAAGCGCCTCAGCGAAAGTGGCGCGGGGCTGGTGGATCTCGAGATCTCCGGCCGCCGCGACGCCACCGTGCTGATGCCGGGAACCGCGACGGTCGAACTGCCGCGGCGCGGAACGCCGTCGTGACGGGTCTGCGTGGCGAGGCGGCCATCGTCGGCATTGCCGAGTTGCCCGCGCAACGGCGCCCCACCGGGCCCCCGCGGTTCACGCTCGACCAGTACGCCCTGCTGGCGAAGCTGGTGATCGAGGACGCCGGCGTCGACCCGGCGTGCGTCAACGGCCTGCTCACCCACGGGGTGGCCGAGTCCGCGATGTTTGCGCCCGCCACGCTGTGCGAATACCTCGGCATCGCACTGGATTTCGGGGAACGCGTCGACCTGGGCGGGGCCACCTCGGCGGGGATGGTCTGGCGGGCGGCGGCGGCGGTGGAGCTCGGCATCTGCGACGCGGCTCTCGCGGTGGTTCCGGGTTCGGGTGCGCAGCCGCAATCCGACACCAGGCCGCCACCCGCCCCGAATTGGTATGGGGCGTCGTCCAACAACTACGGCTCGCCGCAGGCCGAATTCGAGATCCCGTACGGCAACGTGGGCCAGAACGCGCCGTACGCGCAGATCGCCCAGCGCTACGCCGCCGAATTCGGCTACGACCCCGAGGCCGTCGCCAAGATCGCCGTCGACCAGCGCACCAACGCGTGCGCGCATCCTGGCGCGGTCTTCCACGGCACCCCGATCACGGTCGACGACGTGCTCGCCAGCCCGATGATCGCCGACCCCATCCACATGCTCGAGACGGTGATGCGGGTGCACGGCGGGGCCGGCGTGTTGATCGCCAACGCGGACATCGCGCGCCGAAGCCGCCGTCGTCCGGTGTGGATCAAGGGCTTCGGCGAACACATCGCGTTCAAGACCCCCACCTACGCCGAGGACCTGATGCACACACCGATCGCCCGCGCCGCCGGCAAGGCGTTCGCGATGGCCGGGCTGGACCGCGCCGACGTCGACGTCGCGTCGATCTACGACTGCTACACCATCACGGTGCTGATGAGCCTGGAAGACGCCGGCTTCTGCGGCAAGGGCGAAGGCATGTCGTGGGTTACCGGCCACGACCTGACCCACCGCGGCGACTTCCCGCTCAACACCGCCGGCGGTCAACTGTCCTTCGGCCAGGCCGGGATGGCCGGCGGCATGCACCACGTCGTGGATGCGGCACGCCAGGTCATGGGCCGGGCCGCCGACGCGCAGGTGCGCGACTGCCACACCGCGTTCGTCACCGGCAACGGCGGCATCATGAGCGAACAGGTCGCGCTGCTGATGCAGGGGGACTAGCAATGGGGACAGTGCCCGTACCCGTGCCCGAGCCGACGCCGGTCTCCCGGCCCTTTTGGGACGGCCTGGCCCGGCACCGCATCGTCGTGCAGTACTCGCCGTCGCTGGGGCGCTACGTTTTCTATCCCCGCACCCTCGCGCCGGGTTCGCTCGCCGATGACCTGGAGTGGCGCGAGATCGACGGCGGGGGAACGCTCTACACCTACACGGTCGCCCGAAGGCCGACCGCGCCGCCCTGGGCGGACGCGGTGCCGCAGCTGCTCGCGGTGGTGCAGTGGGACGCCGGGCCGCGGATCAGCACCGAACTGGTGGACGTCGACCCGGGCGACATTCGGATCGGGATGCGCGTGCGGCCCGTGTTCTACGATCTTGACGACAAAATCACTTTGCTGAGGTACCGGCCGGCATGACCGACGCAACGGTGCGGGCGGAGGCGCACATGGACCAGGCCCCCGACGGCCCCGACGGCCCCGACGGCACCGTGCGGGCGATGTTGCGCGAGTTGAACGCCGGCTTCCCCCACGTCGAGGCGATGACCGGTCCGGAGGCGCGGGCCGCGGTGGCCGCCCGGCGCGTGCCGGCCACCAACATCGCGGACGTCCGCAACACCGTCGACCATGCAATCCCGGGCCCGGCCGGCGCCATCGCATTGCGCGTCTATCACCCGCACGGAAAGGCCGACGGCCCGCGCGCCGGGATCGTCTTCTACCACGGCGGCGGATTCGTGTTCTGCGACATCGAATCCCACGACGGCTTCTGCCGGGCCCTGGCGCGCGGCACCCAGGCCGTCGTCGCGTCCGTCGGCTACCGGCTGGCACCCGAGCACCCCGCGCCCGCGGCCGCGCTCGACGCGTTCGCGGCATTCCGGTGGGTGATCGAACACGCGGACGGCCTTGGCGTCGACGCCAGCCGGACCGCGGTCGCCGGCGACAGCGCCGGCGCGAACCTGGCCGCGGTCACCGCGATCCTGTGCCGCGAGAACGGCGTCGCCCGTCCCGCCGCGCAGTTGTTGCTCTACCCGGCCGTCGATCCGTCGTTCGACACGGACACCTACCACCGCTACGGCACCGGCTACTTCAACACCCGGGCGGCAATGCAGTGGTATTGGCATCAATACCTCGGCGGCGAACGGGATTTCGACCCACCCTGGATCGTCGCGCCGGCTCGCGCGGAAAGTCACACCGACCTGCCCCCGGCGGTGATCGTGACCGCGGGCCTGGACCCCTTGCACAGCGAGGGATGCGACTACGCGCGCCGGCTACGCGACGCCGGAGTGCCCGTCGTGCACCGGGACTTTCCCGGGTTGTTCCACGGCTTCCTGACGATCCAGCCCTTCCCGCCCGCGGATTCGGCGCGCGAGCTGGTATGCGCCGACCTCCGGGAGCTGCTCGCCCCGATTCGCTGTGAGTCGAGGTGACCCCGATGCCTTCGGCCGACGTCATCGTCATCGGCGCGGGATTCGGCGGGCTCTACGCCGTGCACCGGGCCGCCTCGGCGGGCCTGTCGGTGATCGGCATCGAGGCGGCTCCCGACGTGGGGGGCACCTGGTATTGGAACCGGTACCCCGGCGCGCGTTGCGACGTCGAAAGCGTCGACTACTCATACTCTTTCGACGCCGAGCTGCAGCAGAGCTGGACGTGGAGCGAACGCTTCGCCGCGCAGCCGGAGATCCTGGCCTATCTGCGGCACGTGGCCGATCGATTCCATCTGCGCCGCCACTACCGGTTCGGCGTCGACGTGATCGGTGCCGATTTCGAGCAAGCGGCCGGGCGCTGGCGCGTGCGCACGGCCGGTGTTGCGGAGGCCGGCGAGGCGTACACCGCGCAGTTTCTCGTGTGTGCCACCGGCTGCCTGTCCGCGGTGAACCGCCCCGACATCCCCGGCGTCGGGGATTTCGCGGGCGAGGTGTACTTCACCGCCGCCTGGCCGGGGGAGGATCCCGAGCTGCGCGGCAAGCGGGTCGGGCTGATCGGCACGGGTTCGTCTGGGATTCAGGCGGTTCCGATCATCGCCGGCGAGGCCGAGCGACTCGTGGTGTTCCAGCGATCGGCGAACTACAGCATCCCGATGCCCAATCGCCCGTGGACCGCGGAGGAACAGCGGCGGATCCGGGAGGACTATCCCGAGCGGCGCCGGCTCTCGGCCTATGCGTCGGCGGGCACACCGCACGGCACCTACCACAAAAAGGCGCTCGACACCGAACCGCACGAGCGGACCGAAGCCCTGTGGCGGCGCTGGCGCGAGGGCGGGGTCCTGTTCGCCAAAACCTTCCCCGACCAGAACTCCGACCCCGCCGCCAACGACGTCGCCCGGGAGTTCGCCGAGGAGCGGATCAGGGAGATCGTCCACGATCCCGTCGTCGCCGCGGACCTGATCCCGGTCGACCACCCGATCGGTACCAAGCGCATCTGCACCGACGCCGGCTACTACGCCACCTTCAACCGGGACAACGTCCGGCTGGTGAACCTGCGGCGCGAGCCGATCGACGCGATCGTCCCCGAGGGGGTGCGAACCGCCGCGGCGACCTACCCGTGCGACGTGCTCGTCTTCGCGACCGGCTTCGACGCGCTGACCGGCGCGCTGGCCCGCATCGACCCGACCGGGCCCCGGGGGGACCGGCTGCGCGACATCTGGGCCGACGGCCCCGTGACGTTTCTGGGGCTGATGGTCCCCGGCCTGCCGAATCTGTTCGCCATCAGCGGCCCCGGCAGCCCGTCCGTGCTGGCCAACATGGTGCTGCACGCCGAGGTTCAGGTCGACTGGGTCCTGGAACTGATGTTGACGGCCCGCCGGCTGGGCGTGCGCGAGGTCGAGCCCCGCCGGGATGCGGCGGACGCCTGGACCGATGAGGTCGCACAAGCCGCCGGGAAGACGTTGTTCCCGAAGGCTTCGTCGTCGTGGTATCTGGGCGCCAACATCGAGGGCAAGAAACGGGTCTTCATGCCCTACGCCGGCGGATTCGGCACGTACCGGCGCCATTGCGAGGCGGTGGCCGAACACGGCTATGCCGGATTGGTGCTGACGACCCGATGAGCGCACCAGGGCCGGAGACGGTTCAGCAGCTGCTGCGGCGGCGCCGCAACGACGACACCGCCGCGATCGCCCACGGCGAGCGGACCTGGACGTGGCGCCAACACCTCGCCGAGGCGGAGGCCGAGGCCGCCGCGCTCATCCGTCTCGCCGATCCGGACCGCCCGCTGCATGTCGGCGCCCTGCTCGGCAACTCCCCGGCGATGCTGCGCGCCATGGCGGCCGCCGCACTGGGCGGATATGTGCTGTGCGGCATCAACACCACCCGCCGCGGTGCCGGCCTGCTCGCCGACATCCGGCGATCCGACTGCCAGATCCTGCTCGCCGACGACGAGCACCTGCCGCTGCTGAACGCCTTGGATCTCAACGGGATTCAGGTCATCGACGTGGGTTCGGGGCGTTACGCCCAGGCCGTGGCCGCGGCACCACCGCTGGTGGCCCACCGCGAGGTCACCGCCGCCGACACCCTCATGATGATCTTCACCTCCGGCACCAGCGGTGACCCCAAGGCCGTCCGGTTCGCGCACGGGATGGCGATCATGTGCGGGGCCAGCCTGATCTTCCAGTACGACGTCACCGCCGATGACGTCTGCTACCTGGCGATGCCGCTGTTTCACTCCAACGGGATCGCCGCGGGGTGGGCCGTCGCGATCGGCAGTGGCGCCACCATGGTCCCCGCCAGGTTCTCGCCGTCGCGCTTCATCGACGACGTGCGCCGTCACAACGTCACCTACCTGAACTATGTCGGCAAGCCCCTCGCCCTGATCCTCGCCACCCCCGAACGCCCCGACGACGCCGACACGACCCTGCGGATCGCGTTCGGCAACGAGGCCACCGATCGTGACATCGCCGAATTCGCAAGGCGTTTCGGCTGCCGGGTGATCGACAGCTTCGGCTCCAGCGAGTTCGCCGTGATCGTCGTCCGCGAGGACGGCGCCCCGGCCGGATCGATCGGCAAGCCCTACCCCGGCGTCGCCGTCTACAACCCGGCGACGTTGCAGGAGTGCGCCGTCGCGCGCTTTGACGAACACGGCGCGCTGGTCAACTTCGACGACGCGGTCGGTGAACTCGTCAACACCCAGGGCGCGGGGCCGTTCACCGGCTACTACAACGATCCGGCCGCGACGGCGCAGCGCATGCGGCACGGCATGTACTGGTCGGGCGATTTGGCCTACCGCGACGCCGACGGCTGGATCTATCTGGCCGGCCGCACGGCGGACTGGATGCGCGTCGACGGCGAGAACCTGGCGGCGGCGCCGATCGAGCGGATCCTGGAACGGCTGCCGCAGGTCAGCCAGGTCGCCGTCTACGCGGTGCCCGACGAGCGCGTCGGCGACCAGGTGATGGCCGCCGTCGTGCTCCGCGACGGGATGCCCTTGGAGCCGGCGGATTTCGAGAAGTTCCTGGCCGCGCAGCCCGACCTGTCGCCGAAGGCGTGGCCGCGCTACGTGCGCATCAACGACGGCCTGCCGGCGACTGCCACCAACAAGGTCCTCAAGCGGGAGTTGATCGCCGCCGGCATCAGCGCCCAAGGCGGCGTGCTGTGGACGCGCCCGCCGCGTGGCACGACCTATTCGGCTTATCCCGCGGCGGAGACCTAGCCGGACTCGGCGGGAGTGGGGGCTTCGCCGAAGCGGGCCAAAACCAGCGTCGCCGACACCGCGACCACGAATCCGAGGACCACCAACCAGCCGAGACCGTCGCGGGCGCTGTCACCCAGCCACACCACCCCCACGAGCGCGGGAGCGATCGTCTCGCCGACGACCATGGCGGCGACCGTGGTGGTCACCGAGCCGCGGTGCAACGCGGAGGTGAGCAACAGAAATCCCGCCGCCCCGCCGCCGGCGGCCGCGTACAGGGCCGGGTTGGTGTAGAACGCGGCCTTGGTCGGATCCATCACATCCATCAGGCGCACGCCGACCTCGACGACACCGAATCCACTTCCGGCACCGAACCCGAGGGCGAGCGCGCGTTCGCGATCGCGGAGCCGGCCCGC
The DNA here is from genome assembly GCF_001666745.1 of Mycobacterium sp. E2699. Classification (NCBI taxonomy): domain Bacteria; kingdom Bacillati; phylum Actinomycetota; class Actinomycetes; order Mycobacteriales; family Mycobacteriaceae; genus Mycobacterium; species Mycobacterium sp. E2699. The sequence continues at coordinate 286,870 of NZ_LZJH01000077.1, forward strand.
GGCCGCGCCGGCGACGAATATCGCGGCGACCACGCCGATGAGCGCCCAACCCAGCCCGGCCGGGGCGTGACGGAAGTGCCCCGGCCCGGCCGCGCAGGCGAGCGCGACGAGGCTCGCACAGACCACCCCGACGGCCGTCCACTCCGGCCGTGACAACCGCGCCGACAGCACCCAGGCGGATACGATGCCGGTGACCGCGATCGAAGCGGCCAGCGCCGCGGCGACGACATAGATCGGCACCAAACGCAGCGCGATCACCTGCAGCAGAAACCCGAGGCCGTCGAGGCCGATGCCGGCGAGGTAGCGCCACTGCCGGACGGCGCGCATCAGCAGTACCGCGTCGACGCCCGACCTGCCGGCGGGTTCCACCGACCGCGTCGCGACGGCCTGCAACACCGAGGCGGCGCCGTAACAGACCGAGCAACCCAGCGCGAGCAGAAACCCGATCAGCACGGAATGACCATACGAGACGAAGGGACGCGCCATGAACGGCATCGAGGGGAAGGTCGTCGCGATCACCGGCGCGAGCAGCGGGATCGGCGAGGCGACCGCGCGGCTACTCGCCGGGCGAGGCGCCAGCGTAGTCCTCGGCGCAAGGCGCGCCGAGCGCCTCGACGACGTCGCACACCGGATCCGCGCCAGTGGGGGAGCCGTCGCCACCTGCCCCGGCGATGTCGCGCGCCGTGCGGACGTCGAGCGGTTGGTCGATAGGGCCGTCAACGACTTCGGCCGGCTCGACGTCCTGGTGAGCAACGCCGGCATCAGCAAGATCGGGCCGATGGCAGACGGCGACGTCGACGGCTGGTCGGCGATGATCGACGTCAACCTGCGCGGGGTGCTGCACGGCATCGCCGCGGCCCTACCGGTCTTTCGTCGCCAGGGCCGGGGGCACTTCGTGACGACCGTGTCGACGGCCGGGTTGAAGATCGTGCCCACCATGGCGGTGTACGCGGCCACCAAGAATGCCGTGCGGACCGTGATGGAAGCGCTGCGTCAGGAGTCGACCGACGGCGTGATCCGAACCACCTCGATATCACCGGGATTCGTCGACACGGAACTCGACTCGTCCATCGACGACCCGGCCCTGCGCGAGCAAACCCGCCGCACGATGAGCGATTTCGGGCTGCCGCCCGCGGCCGTGGCGCGCGCCGTAGCTTTCGCGATCGAACAACCCCACGATGTCGAGATCGGCGAGGTCGTCATTCGCCCGACGGTCCAGGGCTAGGGCCACGGTGATGGCCGACCGGACCGGCTCACAGTTCGGAGATGATGCGGAGTCGGCGCGCGCTGTACTCGGTGTCGCTGATGGCGCCGTCGGCACGAAGCCCCTCGAGCTCCCGGAGCTGCTCCGAGACCGAGGCCTGCGCCGGCGGTTCCGACTGCGAAAGCGCGATCGGACGCATCGGCGCCGCGACGTCGCGGCCCACATCACCGGCGCCCCATCCCGCGCCGAGGTTGATCAGCCGCAGCGCGAACAGCACACCGGCGGCGACGATCGGCAGCCCGAGGTAGAGCATCCACCCCGGCGGCAGGCCCGAGCGGCTCAGCGCGAAATACCGCGCCAGCAGCAACAGGGCGAACAGCGCCCCGAACAGCAGGATTGCGGCCTTGATCTTCATTCGCGGGTTCCTCCTTGCGCAGCGCCGCCGCGTCGCAGCGGTCACGCGGCAAGTGGAAACCCGCTGCGTCGCTACCGATCCCAAGAACCGGCCGGCGCCCGATACAGGTAATGCAGCACCAGCGCGGTGACGACCCCGTAGCCCAGGTGCGGGACCAGATCGCTGATCCACCCCGCGACGCCCCACGTTCGCGGGTCGGTCACCCCGAGCACGGTCATCGGCCCATTGGTGCCGATCAGGGCGATCGCGGTGGCGACCAGCGTGGCCACCAGCAGGCGCGGGCGCCACCCCAGGCCGTAGGCCAGCCCCAGAACCAGGCCCATCCCGATGCCCGCGGCATAGCCGGTCAGCGCGCCGAGGCCGAGGAGTCGGTTGGCCAGGACATCGCCGGTCCCGGGCACCGTGCAGCCGAACAGCCCGGCCATGGCCTCGACGGTTCGTTCGGGCGTCGTGCTGATCGGCCGGCCCCGCACCGCAATATCCAGGTAGGTGATCACGTCGAGCGCCGTGGTGCCCGCCGCCCCGGCGACGGCGCCGCCGAGCAGCCCCGGCCAGAGCCCGGCCCTGCGCGTGGTCCGCATGGGCCACCGCCTCCCGTGCTGGCAGCTTTCGTAGGATTTGACTAAAGCACCCTGTGTCGCTGTGCGCATCTCGCGAACGGAAATTACAGTGAGAGCCGTGACGAATCGCAAAAGCAAACCGGCCGCCGCGGCGTGCGGGGCCGCGCTGCTGTTTGCGGTCGGAGTGGGCCTCGCGGGCGGGCAGTTCGGCGCCGGCGAGCCGCCGCACACCGCGGCCAGCGCTTCGTCCGCCGTTGCCCAGACCGACAGCGATGGGGGCGGGGCCCTGCCCGTGCAGCCCGCCGGTGGGGGCGCCTGCATTATCGGCCTCAACTGCGGCTGCATTCCGCGCATCACCTGCCCGACGCCGCACCCCCGCCCGGGCACCGCGGGCACCAACCAGCACAACCCGCCCGCCCCGCAGAATCCGTAGGGCGCCGCGACGGGGCTTCCCAACCCATTCAGGGGCCGTTTTCCTATCATTTGGGAATGAGCGCCGCTGGGCTGGATGCTGTGGGCTCGCCGGCATTCACCGACGAGGACGCGGCCCGGTTCCGCGCCGCCGGTTGGTGGTCCGATTCGACGCTGTCGGACGCGGTGCGTCGCAACGCCGAATCGGCACCCGAACGTCCCGCCTACATCGACGATCTCGGGGCGTCGCTCACCTGGCGTGAATTCGACCGTGCGGCAACCGAACTGGCGGAGCGACTGGCGGGCGCCGGTGTGCTGCGCGGCGATCGGGTCGCGGTGTGGCACGGCGACTCCACCGCCATCCACGTGCTGTTCGTCGCGATCGAACGGTGCGGCGCCGTCGTGGTCGGCGTCGGTGCGCGCGCCGGCACCCGCGAGCTGGCGGCGATACTGCGCAATTCGCGACCGAAGATGCTGATCAGCGACCCACAGCACGGCGAGGCGGCCGCGCAGGTGGCCGGCGAAACCCCGGTGTCCGTGCTGGTCCTGAGCGGCGAGCCCGCCGCGCTGCGGCTCAACGTCGACACCCCGCCCGGGGCGTTGAGCGCGTCCTCACCGCTGGGCCCCGACGACGTGTTTCTCATCAATTCCACCTCCGGCACGACCGGCCTGCCCAAATGCGTGGTACACACGCAAAACCGCTGGCACTACTTCCACCGCAAGGCCGTGGCCAACGGATTGCTGACGCCGGACGACGTCTTGTTGCCGGTCATCCCCACGCCTTTCGGCTTCGGGCTGTGGACCAGCCACACCACGCCGATCTACCTCGGCGCCACGGCGGTGATCATGCAGCGGTTCACCGCGCGCGCGGCATGCGAGGCGATCGCCCGCCACGCGGTCACCGTGTTGTGTTGTGTGAGCACGCAATTGACGATGCTGATCGCGGATCCGGCCTGTCGCGAGCACGACCTGAGCTCGCTGCGCGTCGTTTTCGCCGGCGGCGAGGCATTGCCCTACCGGCCGGCCGCCGAGTTCGAGGAGCTCACCGGCGCGAAGATCTTGCAGTTCTACGGCTCCAACGAGACCGGGATGCTCAGCGCGACGACGGTCCATGACTCGCGCGAACGCAGGCTCCGCACGGGCGGCCGCATCGTTCCGGAAATGGCGGTCCGGCTCTTCGACGGGGACCGCGACGTCACCGCATCGGGGCGCGGCCAGCCCGCGTGCCGGGGGCCGGCGACCAGCCTCGGGTACCTCGGCGGGACCGATCACGACAAGCTGTTCACCGCCGACGGCTGGATGCGCATGGGCGACCTCTGCGAGATCGACGCGGAGGGCTATCTGACCGTCACGGGCCGCACTTCCGACTTCATCCTGCGCGGCGGCAAGAACATCAGCGCGACCCAGGTCGAGGACACCGTCGCAACCCACCCCGCGATCGCGGTGGCGGCCGCGGTCGCGATGCCCGATCCGGTGTTCGGCGAAAAGGTCTGCGTGTACACCGAACTCGTCGACTCTGCGACCATCGACCTGCCCGAGCTCGTCGACCATCTGCTGGCGCAGGGGGTCTCGAAGGAACTCCTGCCCGAGCGGCTCATCGTGGTCGACGAACTTCCGCGATCGTCCGGGGGCAAGGTTGCCAAAGGCGTGCTCCGCGAGGACATTCGAACCAGGATGGAGGCCGATCATGAACGCTCCTGACGCGCGGCGCGGTGGTCTCGAGGTGTGGGCGCCGTCGGTGGTGCCGCCGATCGGAGTCGAGCTGTCCGACGAACAGGCGCTCGCGATCGCCTTTCGCCACCTCGCCGGCATCGGATTCGCGGAGAACATGGCCGGACACATCACCTGGCAGCTCGACGGCCAAACGGACATGTTCGTCAACCCGTGGGGACTGTGGTGGCAGGAGCTCACCGCATCGGACATCTGCGTCGTGGACAGCGACGCGCGGGTGGTCCGCGGTCGCTGGGATGTGACGCCGGCCATCCACATCCACACCGAGCTGCACCGGGTCCGCGACGACGCCCGGGTGGTCATTCACAACCACCCCTACTACGTGTGCGTGCTCGCCGCGCTGGGCAGGCTCCCCGAGCTCGTGCACCAGACCGGTTCGCTCTACCTCGACGACCTGTGCCTCGTCGACACCTACGACGGGGAAATCGACAGCCCCGCCCGCGCCGCCGATCTCGCCGCGCGCATCGGCGGCGCCAACCTGACGATCCTGGCCAACCACGGCGTGATCGCGACCGGCCGCAACCTCCCGGAGGCCGTATACCGGGCGGCATCGATCGAGCGGGTGTGCAAGCTGGCCTACGACGTCACGCTCACCGGCAAGGAGCCGGTGCAGATGAATTGGTCGGACATGGCGGGCATGCAGCGGTCGCTCATCGAGCGTGCCGCCGACGTGTACTGGGCGGGGGCCGCACGGATGACGATCAAGGCCGACCCCGATGTGCTCACGTGATCGCCCTCGAGTGTGCGGTGACGGCGTCGAGTGTGCAGTCATGGTGGCGACACGCCGGGCGGCTGCGCCGTCAGCTCACACACAAAGCCATAACTGCACACTCGAGCGCCCCGCCGCGGCAAGGAGATTGACGAGTGAAATCGATCGATGAGCTGGCCGGTGACCTGAACTTCACCACGGCGAAAACCGGGGAGCAGCGCTCGGTCACGTTCTTGCCCGACCCGCCCCGGGCGCCACGCCGCTACACGGTGATCTCGGCCGACGACCACATCGTCGAACCCCCGGACACCTTCACCGGGCGCCTACCGCGAAAGTTCGCCGACCGCGCCCCCAGGGTCGTGGAGACCGGGAACGGGGGACAGACCTGGGTCTACGACGGCCGGGAACTCCCGAACGTCGGATTCAACGCCGTGGTGGGGCGGCCGGTCGCCGAGTACGGGTTCGAGCCGGTCCGCTTCGACGAGATGCGCAGGGGCGCTTGGGACATCCACGAGCGCATCAAGGACATGGACCTGAACGGCATCTACGCCTCGCTGAATTTCCCGTCCTTCCTTCCGGGCTTCGCCGGTCAGCGGCTGCAGCAGGTGACGGCGGATCGGGACCTGGCCCTGGCCTCCGTGCGCGCCTGGAATGACTGGCACCTCGAGGTGTGGGCGGGTTCGTATCCCGACCGCATCATCGCCTGCCAATTGCCGTGGCTGCTGGACCCCGAACTCGGCGCGACGATGATCCGCGAAAACGCCGAACGCGGATTTCACGCCATCACGTTCAGCGAGAACCCGGCGATGCTCGGACTGCCGAGCATCCACTCCGGCCACTGGGACCCCATGATGGCGGCGTGCGCCGAGACGGGCACCGTCGTGAACCTGCACATCGGGTCGTCGGGATCCTCGCCGTCCACCACCGACGACGCGCCCCCGGACGTCCAGGGCGTGCTGTTCTTCGCCTACGCCATCTCCGCCGCGGTCGACTGGTTGTACTCCGGCCTGCCCAGCAGGTTCCCGGAACTGAAGATCTGCCTGTCGGAAGGCGGAATCGGGTGGGTGGCCGGGCTGCTCGACCGCCTCGACCACATGCTCAGCTACCACGCCATGTACGGCACCTGGGAGGCGCTCGGCGAAAGCCTCACCCCGGGCGAGGTGTTCACCCGGAACTTTTGGTTCTGCGCCGTGGAGGACAAGTCGTCGTTCGTGCAGCGCGACCGGATCGGCGTGGACAACATCATGCTCGAAGCCGACTACCCGCATTGCGACTCCACCTGGCCGCACACCCAACAGACCATCCATGAACAAATCGGCGACCTGCCGCCCTACGCCATCCGGAAGATCAGCTGGGAGAACGCGTCTCGCCTGTATCGGCATCCGGTTCCGGTCGAGGTCCAACGGGATCCCGAGGCGTTCTGAAACCGTCCTCGCGGCTCAATTGCCGGGGGCACGCGCAGTCGCCGCCGCCCAGCGCGACTCGCCGACCGAGCACAACGCGCAAAAGTGTGGGGCAGACGGTTGCGGGCGCGGGTTTCGAACCGCGGGTCTTCGGGTAGCCGAGCCTGGACGTCCGTCTTTGCGTCCAACGCACGATCGTCAACAAGGTCGCACGGGATTGGCAGGGCGAATGAACACCCTCGTATTGCTGGCCGGCCGCTACGAGGTGCGCGGCAGGCTGGGCGGTGGCGGCATGGCCGAGGTCCGCGACGGCTGGGACACCCGGTTGGGTCGCCCCGTCGCCATCAAGCTGCTGCACCCGGCGCTCAATACGCGGACCGACATGCGCAGCCGATTCGACGCGGAGGCGCGCGCGGCGGCCGCGCTGAACCATCCGAACATCGTCGCGGTCCACGACAGTGGCGAGCACAATGGGATGCCGTTCATCGTGATGGAGCGGTTGCCAGGCATCACCCTGGCCGACCAGATCGCGGGTGGTCCTCTCCCGCCGCCGGACACCCGCGCGACGCTCGACAACATTCTCGCCGCGCTCACGGCGGCGCACCGTGCCGCAATCCTGCATCGGGACATCAAGCCGGGCAACGTTCTGCTGTCCGCCGACGGCGGAGTCATGAAGGTCGCGGACTTCGGGATCGCCAAGACCCCGGGTGTCGCGTACACGCAGACCGGCCAGGTCGTCGGCACCATCGCCTACCTGAGCCCCCAGCGCCTCGCCGGCGCGCCCGCCACGGTGGCCGATGACCTGTATGCCGTCGGCGTCGTCGGCTACGAGGCATTGGCCGGGCATCGGCCCTTCCCACAGGACAACATGGCCGCGCTCGCCCGCGCCATCCTGCACGACCGGCCGCCGCCGCTTGCCCGGTTGCGCCCCGACGTCGACCCCGCCCTGCTCACCGTCATCGAGCGCGCGATGGCACCCGATCCTCGCCACCGTTTCGGTAGCGCCGAGGAGATGCGAGACGTCTTGCACGGCCGCCGGATCACTGGCGCGGTCGCCGCACCGCCGCGGCCGCCGACCAAGGTGCTGGACATGCCGCTGCCTCCCCCTGTCGTGAACCCATCTGCGCCGCCGCCCGTCCCGCGGCTGTCGGGCCGCCACAAGAAGCTGCTGGCCACCCTCGGGGCGGTGCTGGCGGTGCTTGTCGTGCTCTTCGCGTTCGCGGCCAACCCCGCGCCGGTGCCCACGCCCACCGAACCGGTGACCACCAGCACCCCGTCGCCGGTACCCGTCAACAATCCCGTGCCGCCGCCCCCTCCGACGGAACAGCCTCCGGCGCCGGCTCCGCCACCGCACGGGCCCGGTAAGGGCCACGGCAAGGGACACGACGGCCCGGCAGGCGACTAGCCAAACCGGGCGAATCACGTTGCGCAGCAAGGGGTCTGATTCCCGGCCCGGGTGACCCGAGTGCCGGTGAGCACAATGCGCAAAAGCTGAAAATCGCTTGTTGCGTGGCTATTGCGCACAAGCGCGCCGGCGCCGGCGCCGCTCCGTAGCTTCGAGTGCACAAGGTGTCGGGACCCGCTCGACATCGCACCGAGCAGGAGTCCGCCGTGTTCACTCAGCCAGACCTGACTACGGGAACAAATGCGTATCGCGCTGCCGCCCAGCCGTTTCCGCAACGACTGGACGCCAAGCGCAACGGTTATGTCGAGCGCACTGTGGTCACCAGCGACGGCGTGCGCCTGGCGGTCCGCGACCACAACCCGGCGGGTCGCGAGCACACCGTGGTCCTGCTGCACGGCCTTTGCCTCACGCAGGCGAGCTGGGAACTACAGGTCCGGCACCTGAAGCGCCAGTGGGGCGACCGCCTTCGGATCATCACCTACGATCACCGCGGCCACGGTGGCTCGACCGGCGCCGACATGCACACGTACCGCATCGACCGGCTCGCCGCCGACCTGTCCGAGGTACTCACCATCCTGCGCGTGGACGGACCGCTCACGCTGGCCGGCCACTCGATGGGCGGCATGACGGCGCTCGCATACCTGGCCCGCCCCGCCGCCGAGCGCCCGGTGGACCCGCAGGGCCTCGTCCTGGTCGCCACCGCGGCGGGTCGGCTGGCCGAGCGCGGGCTCGGCCGCTTGCTGGGCAGCCGCGCCACCGAGCTGCTGTTCGACCTCGTTCACCACCTGCCCCGCCGCGCCATGGACAAGACGATCAGGGGATTTGTGCGGCCCGTCGTCGACGGTCTGATCAAGTACACCGGCGCCGACCGCAACGGCGCCGCGGCTCTCACCGCATCCGCCATCCGCTCGGTCTCGCTGACGACCGCGGCCGGCTTCCTGCCCAGCCTGAAGCGCTACGACCAGTACGCGGCGCTGGCCTCGATTGTCGCCAACACGATCGTCATCAGCGGCGGAGCGGACAAGACGACGCCGGCCGAGCACGCGCGGGACATGGTCGCCGCGATACCCGACGCGACCCACCTGCACCGGCCGGGGGCCGGGCACATGCTGCTCGGGGAGCACCCGCAGTGCGTCGGCGAGGCGATCGACCGCGTGATGGGCATGCGGGCACCGGCCGTTCGCGGTGCGGCCAGCTGACCAGCGGAGGACGCGTCAGAAAGCGAAGCGGTTGAGCACGTCGTAGTTGCGCAGGGGCGTGGCGTTGACCAGGCGCCACAGCAGCCGCAGCGGCGCCGAGGGTATCCGCTCGCAGAGCGCCCCCGCGGTGGACCGCTCGAGGAGGCGCAGGCGCGGGTTCCATCGCTCGATCTCGCGGGCGTCGCGGATGCCCCATTTGGTGATGCCCTTGGTGAACAGCTTGGACAGCCGGGGACCCATCGGCGACACGGTGTCGAACAGGAGTTCCCCGCTGCCGAACCGGTCGGTGAGGCGCCGCAGCAGCGTGCGCACCTCGGGTTCGGTCAGATACATCACCAGCCCCTCGGCGACCATCAGCATGGGACGATCCGTCGAGACCTCGTCCAGCCAGTCGTCGGTCACCGACGAGCCGATCATCCGGTAGCCGTCACGGTCGTCGTACAGCTTGCGGCGCAACGCGATCACGTCGGGTTGATCGACGTCGAACCACCGCACGGTATTCGGTGGGTTCAGCCGCAACGCCCGGGTGTCCATGCCGCAGCCGAGGTGCAGCACGACGGCGTCCGGATGGCGGCGCAGGAAGTTGGCGCTCCAGTCGTCGAGCTGTTTGGCGCGCATGGTGACCATGTACTGGTTGGAGCCCGGGCGCATGGCGCGACGCATCCGGGCCCAGTCGTAATCGATGCGGTCCACCGCCTCAGCGGCGGCGGTGTCCCCGAGAATGGGCGCGGGCGAACGGCTTTCGTATGCCCGTAGATACAGGGTGCACAGGTTCGTCCACTCCACCGAACCCCACGCCACGTCGCTGAAGTCGACTTTGTCCGTCAAAGTCATGGCTGCCTTTTCCCCTCCCGATATTCGGTCCACAGGCGCATCAGCTCCTCGCGATAGTCCCGGGTGCAGAACTCGCAGAAATCGCGGAAGTCCTCGACACGCTGCCGTTGCTCGGCGCGGTCGTCACCCAGCACGGACAGAGCGAACTCGGCGGGCTCGATGCCCAGCCGCATCAGCGACAGCTGCGTTTCCAGCACGCTGGTGAACCCGCCCGGCGCCACCCGGTAGAGATGCTGGCGGTCGGGGCTCGGCAGGCGCTGCACCATGCCGCCTTCCAGCAGTTGCCGGGCAACGGTGCTGATGGACGCCTTGCTCACCGACAGCGCGTCGGCCAGCTGGGTCAACGACTGCCGCGGCGGATCGCAGATCAGCAGCCAGCCGTACACCCGGCCCATGGTGCGGGTGGCGCCGAGGAGCTCGAAGAACAGCCCGAGGCGGTCGACGAACTCGGCCTCTTCCGGCGACATCACGACCTCACACTGTTCGTTCAGTACGTACTAAACGTAATGTACAGCGCCGTGCCGGCTGTGGGAAGGGACGAGGCGATGATCAGAGGCCGGATGCCAGCCGCCGCAGGATGTCCGCCGCGGGCTCGGCGGTGGCCTGCCGAAACCCCGTGCCCGCCCAGAGGTGGACGTAGTCGGGCTTGCCCGCGGCCGCGGCGGCTTTGCGCATCCCGGTGGTGAGGTAGTGAATCGCCGGATAGCCCAGCGGGGCCTCGGCTTCGTGGGCGTCGATGAACGCGTTGCGCAGTCCGCGCGCCGGGCGGCCGGTGAACGCCCGGGTGATCACCGTTTCGGTGTAAGCCGGATCGGTCAGGGCCGCCTGGTGGGTGGCCGAGGCGCCGCTCTCGGTGGCGCGCAGCAACACGGTTCCGACGACGGCCGCCGCGGCGCCGGCGCCGATCACGTCGGCCACCGCGGCCGGGGTGGCGAGCCCGCCGGCGGCCATGATCGGCAGCGGAACGGTCGCCGCGACCTGTCGCACGAGGTCCGCGATCGGCACCGGCGTCAGTGGCCGACGTGGCGAGAGCGTGCCCGAATGCCCCCCGGCGGCCGCCGCCTGTACGGCCAGCATGTCGGCGCCGGCTTCGTGGGCCAGCGCCGCCTCCTCCGGCGTCGTCACCGTTTGGACGACGACGCTGTCGGCGCGTTGCAGGGCCGCGATGACGTCGCGCGGCGGTATGCCGAAGGTGAACGACACCATCGGCACGGGGTCGTCGAGCAGCAACGCGATCTTCTCGTCGAACCTGTCGGTGTCCCCGATCGGCTCCGGCGGCAGGGTAATGCCGAACTGGTCGGCGTCCTTCTGGACGATCGCCGCATAGGCCCGGTAGTCGTCGGCGTTGATCGGCAGGGGATTGGGCGCAAACAGGTTGATGCCGAACGGGATTCCCTCGGCGCGGACCTTCTTGATCTCCGCTTCGACGGCGTCGACGCTCTTGTAGCCGGCCGCCAGCATGCCCAGGGCGCCCGCTCGGGTCGCGGCCGACACCATCGCCGGCGTGGTGGGACCGCCCGACATCGGGGCGGCGACGAGCGGAACGGACATCCCGAACTCTGCCAGCATTCATCGACAATAGCCCGCTGGTGCCGAGGCGGCTCCGGCGTTCCATCCCGGCCCCGGACCTGACAGGATGCTTGACCGTGAAGCGACCCAACTTCCTCGTGATCGTGGCCGACGACCTCGGGTTTTCGGATATCGGCGCGTTCGGCGGCGAGATCAATACGCCCAACCTGGATCGGCTGGCCCGCGCGGGCGTCCGGTTCACCGATTTTCATTCCGCCCCGGCCTGTTCACCCACCCGGGCGATGCTGCTGACGGGGACCGACCACCACATCGCCGGGATCGGCACGATGCTCGAGGTCGCGGCGCCCGGATTTCAGGGCGCGCCCGGCTACGAGGGCTACCTGAACGACCGCGTGGTGGCGTTGCCCGAACTGCTGCGCGACGCCGGATATCTGACGTTGATGTCGGGCAAGTGGCACCTCGGTCACACCATCGAGACCTCGCCGTGGGCTCGGGGGTTCGAGCGTTCGTTCGCCTTGCTGCCGGCCGGCGCCAGCCATTACGGCCCCGCCGCGGGCGGCGGATTCTCGCCGGTGGCAACGCTTTACACCGAGGACGACCAGTTCGTCACCGTTGGCGACGACTTCTACTCCTCCGACTCCTACACCGACACGCTGCTGCGGTACCTCCGCGAACGTCCCGACGACCCTGAAAATAAAGACCGCCCGTTCTTCGCCTACCTGCCCTTCCAGGCGCCACACTGGCCGCTGCAGGCGCCGGACGAATCCATCGCGGCCTATCGCGGCCGCTACGACGCGGGCCCGGACGCGTTGCGCGAGGCCCGCCTGGAGGCGCTGAAGAAGCTCGGCCTGTGCCCGCCCGACGTGGTGCCACACCCCGTCGTGGCCGACGGCGCTCCCGAGTGGGCTGACATGACCGACGACGAGCGCGCGCGGTCGGCCCGCAGCATGGAGGTTTACGCGGCGATGGTGGACCGGATGGATCACAACATCGGGCGGGTGATCGACTACCTGGCCGAAACGGGGGAGCTGGACGACACGGTCGTGATCTTCTTGTCCGACAACGGCGCCGAGGGCGCGATGGTCGAGGCGATGCCGCTGCGTGGCCCCCAGATCGTCGCGCAGATCGAAAAGTATTGCGACAACAGCCTCGACAACCTGGGCCGAGCCAGCTCGTTCATCTGGTACGGCCCCCGGTGGGCGCAGGCCGCCACCGCGCCGTCGCGCCTGCACAAGGCGTTCACCACCGAAGGCGGGATCCGGGTGGTCGGCTTCGTCACCTGGCCCGGCTTCGCCCGGCAGGCCGAGATCGGCACGGCGTTCACCACCGTGATGGACATCGCCCCGACCGTCCTCGAACTCGCGGGCGTCACCCACCCCGGCACCACCTACCGAGGCCGTGCGATCGAACCCATGCGCGGTCGCTCGCTGGTCTCCTATCTGTCGGGCGACAGCGAGACGGTACACGGCTCCGAAACCGGCACGGGGTGGGAGTTGTTCGGGCGCCGGGCGATTCGGCAGGGCGACTGGAAGGCGGTGTATCTGCCGGCGCCGTACGGGCCGGGCGCCTGGCAACTCTACGACCTCTCCGGGGACCCCGGTGAGATCGACGATCTGGCCGACGCACGGCCCGACAAGCTCGCCGAGTTGCTGGCGCTGTGGGACCGCTACGTCGAGGAAACTGGGGTGCTCCTCGGCCCTGTCTCGGTGTACGACGCCGACCTGTAGCGGCCAGCCCTCACAGGAAACCACCAGGCGCATCGGCTATCTTCGGCGCGTATTTGCGGCGGGCAAGGGCGGGGGGCTGGGATGACGCGCGGAATCGAGAAGTCCGTGGCGGCGGCCGATCTCGACACGATGACGGCGGCCAGGGAGACGCTGGAGGATTACACGCTGCGCTTCGCGCCGCGCAGCTACCGACGGTGGTCCACCGCGGTGGTGGGCATCTCGGCCCTGGGCGGCATCGCGTATCTCGCCGACTTCGCGATCGGCGCGAACGTCGGGATCGCCTACGGCACCGGCAACGCGTTGTGCGGCATCGCGATCTTCGCGGGGGTGATCTTCCTGACCGGATTGCCGCTGGCCTATTACGCCGCGCGCTACAACATCGACCTGGATCTCATCACCCGCGGTAGCGGTTTCGGCTACTACGGGTCGGTGGTCACCAACGTCATCTTCGCGACGTTCACGTTCATCTTTTTCGCGCTCGAGGGCTCCATCATGGCCCAGGGCCTCCAGTTGGGGCTTCACGTGCCGCTGTGGCTGGGTTACGCCTGCTCGACGCTGCTCATCTTCCCGCTGGTGATCTATGGCATGAAAGTCCTTTCCCAGCTGCAGGTTTGGACCACGCCGCTCTGGTTGATCCTGATGGTCGCCCCGTTCGTCTATCTGCTGGTCGGCCACCCGCACTCGATCGGCCAGTTCTTCGCGTACGGCGGCCGCGCGGGTAACGGCCAAATGAACATCGGCTCAACATTGTTGGCGGCCGGGGTGTGTCTTTCGCTGATCGCCCAGATCGCCGAGCAGATCGACTACCTGCGCTTCATGCCGCCCCGGACGCCGGCCAACGCCCGCAGCTGGTGGACCTGGATGCTGCTGGCCGGCCCCGGCTGGGTGGTGTTCGGGGCGATCAAGCAAGTCATCGGCCTGTTTCTCGCCGTCTACCTGATCTCCAACGTCGCCGGCTCGACGCCGATCGCCAACCAGCCGGTCCACCAGTTCCTGCTGATCTACCGCAACTTCATGCCGCCGTGGCTGGCGCTGACGCTCGCCGTGGTCCTGGTGGTGATCAGCCAGATCAAGATCAACGTGACGAACGCCTACTCGGGCTCACTGGCGTGGACCAACTCGTTCACCCGCGTCACCAAGCACTATCCCGGGCGCGTGGTGTTTCTCGGCGTCAATCTCGTCATCGCGCTGATCCTGATGGAAGCCAACATGTTCGACTTCCTCAACACCATCCTCGGGTTCTACGCCAACTGCGGGATGGCGTGGGTGGTGGCGGTGGCGTCCGACATCGTGATCAACAAATACCTGCTGAAGCTGTCGCCGAGGACGCCCGAGTTCCGACGCGGCATGTTGTACGCCATCAACCCGGTCGGCTTCGGTTCGTTGCTGCTGGCCGCGGGGCTGTCGATCGTCGCGTTCTTCGGCGGCCTGGGCGCGGCGCTTCGGCCGTATTCGCCGCTCGTCGCGATCGTCCTGGCGGTGGTGATGCCGCCCGTCCTCGCGATCGCGACGAAGGGCAGGTACTACCTGCGGCGCAGCGACGACGGCATCGACCTGCCCATGTACGACGGCCACGGCAACCCCTCGGCCGAGCAGTTGAAGTGCCACGTCTGCCATCACGACTACGAACGCCCCGACATGCTGGCCTGTGCAACCCACGGCGCGCACGTCTGCTCGTTGTGTTTGTCGACCGACCGGGTGGGCGACCACGTGCTCCCGGCCCGCGCGTGACGATTCCGGCGAGTTCGGGCCTGGGCGCCGACGTCGATTTCGGCGATGGCCGCGGCGGATCTGACCAAGTGCTAGCGTCTGACCCGTGGCTGAAAATCGGGCTCCGATCCGGTTCGGGATCCTGGGTGCGGCCCGCATCGCGCCCCTCGCGCTCGTCAACCCGGCCAAGGAAAGCGGCGAGGTCGAGGTGGCCGCGGTCGCGGCACGCGATGCGTCGCGCGCGAAGGCCTTCGCCGGCAAACACGGCATCGCCCGCGTGCACGACAGCTACGAAGCGCTGATCGCCGACCCGGACCTCGACGCGGTCTACATCCCGCTGCCGAACGGCCTGCACGGCCGGTGGACCCGCGCCGCGCTGGCCGCGGGCAAGCACGTCCTGTGTGAAAAGCCGTTCGCCGCCAACGCCGCCGAGGCGCGCGAAATCGCGGATTTGGCCGCGAGTTCGGACCGCGTGGTGATGGAGGCCTTCCACTATCGCTATCACCCGTTGACCCGGCGCGTCGAGGAGATCATCGCCTCGGGCGAGCTCGGCAAGCTCCAGCGGGTGGAGGCCGCCCTGTGCTTCCCGCTGCCGAGATTCTCCGACATCCGCTACAACTACTCGCTGGCCGGCGGGGCGACGATGGACGCGGGTTGCTACGCGGTCCACATGGTGCGCACGTTCGGCGGTTCGACCCCGGAAGTCGTTTCGGCACAGGCGAAATTGCGGAACCCGCGCGTCGACCGGGCCATGACCGCCGAGGTGAGGTTCGCCCGCGGGCACGCCGGCCGGGTGCGCTGCTCGATGTGGTCGTCGCGGCTGCTGGAGATCAGCGCGCGGGTGGTCGGCGAACAGGGCGAGGTACGCGTCCTGAATCCGGTGCTACCGCACCTGATCAATCGGCTGAGCGTCCGGTCGCCCGAGGGCAAACGCGTGGAGCGATTCTCGCGCCGTCCCTCCTACGCCTATCAACTGGACGCTTTCGCCGGGGCGGTGCTACGCGCTCAGCCGTTTGAGACGACCCCGGAAGACGCGATCGAGAACATGACCGTCATCGACGCGATCTATCGCGCCGCCGGGCTTCCCCTGCGCAATCCGAGCTGAACCTGCACTGCGCGCCTGCCCGGGGTGTAGGGGTTTGGCCCCGTTCGAGCCCAGGGCGCTGCTCCGCGGCCAGGACCGAGCCTTTCGGCCAGGCCGCCCCGATGGCCTGACGCGGATCAAGGAATCTCGGCCAGCAGCCGGCGCGCCGCTTCGACACAGGGGCGGAAGCGATCGACCGGGGCGACACCGGCCAGCGCCAGCGACCGCCGTGGCACTTCGATTTCGATGACGATGTCGGGCGGTAACGCGGAAAGGATTTCGCGCAGCGGCAATTCGCCCTCGCCGGGCACCATGCGCTCAAACATGGCTTCCTCCATGTAGTTGTCGCCGCGCGGACGCAAGGTGGTGTCGTTGAGTTGGGCATAACCGATGTGGCCGGGGTCGATCGCCGCCAGCTCGGCGGCGCCGGAACCCGATCGCACCAGGTGCATGGTGTCGATCAGCAGGCGAAAATCGGGCCGCGCCACGTGATTCACAGCGGCCAGTGCGGTGCGCAGGTCACCGACGGTCAGGCCCGGTACCGGCTCGACGACCGTCTGGATCCCCCGTTGGGCCGCAAGCTCCGCGAGAAGCGCGAATTGGTCGAAGGTGCGGTCGAGGTCGGGGTCGAGGCTGACGACGTTGATCCGGGGAACGGCCAGTTCGGCCAGCACATCGAGATCTTCGGCGAAGCCGCCCATTTCGGCGCCGGGCAGGACCAGGAACCCGTCGCCGAGCGAGATGGTCACGTCGCGCTCCCGCATGGCCGCGAGGATGCCACGCCTGAGCGGCGCATCGCGCAGCGAGTAGGGCTGATAACCCAGGGGCACCAGCGGCGCTCCCCGCACCACAACGGACATGTGCCTGCAGCCGAGGTCGCCGGTGAGGTTGACGAATTCCACTGGCGGGAGCCCGAACCCGCCGAGGAAACCGATCCCGAGCCGATCCACAGGCTCACCTGTTTCTTCGATGATCGGCGCCACCGGGGTGCCCACCGAAACATTTCACCACACGGTTGCCGGAGACACGGTTGCCCCGACCGGTGCCGGCCGACGGTCGCTCGTCTCTTTACCAACACTACGAATATAGAGTAGCCTTACGGTCCGGAATAACACCATGGACAAACGACGGAAACCCAACCCCACCGAGCGCCGCCGTGATCTGTGCGATGCGGCGATCCATCTCCTGGCGGACGAGGGGGCCAAGGGGCTGAGCCATCTCAAGGTCGACCGACAGGCGGGCGTGCCCGACGGCACGACCTCGTTCTATTTCCGGACCCGCTCGGCGCTGCTGCGCGCCGTGGCCGAGCGCCTGGCGGACCTCGACCTGGCGACGCTGCAGTCGGTCGCCGACGACGACTCCGCCGACCGCCTGCAGCACCCGTCGCCGTCGCGGTTGTCGCAGGTGGTGATCCAAGCCGGCAGCGAACCGCAGTTGTCGCGGACGAAGGCCAGATACGAGCTCACGATGCAGGCCAGCCGGGATCCGGCGCTGGCCGCGATCCTGCAGCAGGCCACGGACGGATTCACCAAGCTGCACCGCGAAATCCTGGTGCAGCTCATGCCGCGCGGCGGCGAGTTGGAGCCGGCGGTGGTCGAGGACATCAGCAACATCACCCTGACCTTCATCAACGGGCTGCTGCTGCGCTTCGCCCACGGCGACCGGATCGTCGACACTCCCGAACAGCTCGATGGCATCTTGACGGCCATGGCCACGGGCATTCTGAAGAGCTCGGACAAGGGGCGGCTCACCCGGACCGGGGGCGCACCGGCGGGCCGGCGCCGGGCGGCCGCCCCGGGTTGAGCGCACCGACCATGTTTCGCCCCGCCGGGTCTTGCCAGGGCACCCGCCGTATGGTTCTCTACGAGAATAGAGTAATCCGGCATTCACGCGCTTTAAGCGGTGTGTACAAATTGCCCGGACCGATTCCGGAAAGCGCGGCGACAGGAGGCATTTCGTGACGGCGAGCACCGACAGCGATGTTCATTTCGACCCCTACGACGTCGAGCTGATCGCCGACCCGTATCCGATGTTCGCCCGCCTGCGCGACGAGGCGCCGCTCTACTACAACGCCGAATACGACTTCTTCGCGTTGAGCCGGTACGCCGACGTCAACAAGGCGCTCGTCGACCATGGCACCTACAGCTCGGCCCGGGGCGTCATCCTCGAGCTCATCAAGGCCAACCTCGAAATCCCCTCGGGGATGCTGATCTTCGAAGATCCGCCGATCCACGACGTGCACCGCAAGCTGTTGTCGCGCATGTTCACCCCCCGCAAGATCAACGCGCTCGAGCCGATGATCCGCGAGTTCTGCGCACAATCGCTGGATCCACTGGTGGGGTCGGGGCGGTTCGACTTCGTCACGGACCTGGGCGCGATCATGCCGATGAAGGTCATCAGCGCCCTGCTCGGGATTCCCGAAGAAGATCAGCAGTACATCCGCGATCGCGGGAACGCCCAACTGCGCACCGAACCCGGCAAGCCGATGAGCGCCGCCGAGCACGGCTTGTCGGTGGGCGAGCAGTTCGAGGCCTACATCGACTGGCGCGCCGACAACCCGTCCGACGACATCATGACCGAGCTGCTCAACGTCGAGTTCCTAGACGAGACCGGCACCACCCGGCGGCTCACGCGCAGTGAGATCCTCGTGTACCTCAACGTCGTTGCCGGAGCGGGCAACGAAACGACGACCCGGCTGATCGGTTGGGCGGGCAAGGTGCTCGCCGAGCATCCCGGCCAGCGCCGCGAACTCGTGCAGAACCCCCAGCTGATCCCGCAGGCGATCGAGGAGTTGCTGCGCTTCGAACCGCCCGCGCCCCACATGGCGCGCTACGTTACGCGCGACGTCAGCCTGTATGGCAAGACGGTGCCGGAGGGCAGCGTGATGATGATGCTCCTCGGGTCGGCGTGCCGCGACGAGCGCCAATTCGGTCCCGACGCGGGTGAATTCAACATTCATCGCCCCGCCCGCCCGCACCTCACCTTCAGCGTCGGCGCGCACTTCTGCCTCGGTTCGGCGCTGGCCCGGCTGGAAGGCCGTGTCGCCCTGGAGGAAATCCTCAAGCGCTTCCCCGAGTGGGAGCCCGATCTGGCCAGCGCCAAGCTGAGCCCGACGTCGTCGGTGCGGGGCTGGGAAACCATGCCGACGGTAGTGCCCTGATGACGGGGCGGGTAGCAGGGAAGGTTGCGCTCATCAGCGGCGCCGCCCGGGGCCAGGGCCGCAGCCACGCGGTGCGCCTGGCGCAGGAGGGTGCCGACATCATCGCGGTCGACATCTGCGGACCCATCGACAACCTGGCCTACCCGCACTCCGCCCCGGCCGATCTCGCCGAAACCGCCGAGCTGGTGAAGGCCCAGAATCGGCGCATCGTGACCGCCCAGGTCGACGTGCGCGATTACGACGCCCTCAAGAACGCGGTGGACGGCGGGGTGGAACAGCTCGGCCGGCTCGACATCATCGTCGCGAACGCCGGCATCGGCACCTTCGGCAACAAGCTGCACAAGATCGGCGAGAAGGTCTGGCAGGACATGATCGACGTCAACCTGTCCGGTGTGTGGCACACCGTGAAATCCGGTGTGCCGCACATCATCGCCGGCGGGCGCGGTGGGTCCATCGTGCTGACCGGTTCCGTCGGATCGCACAAGGCCATGGCCTACACGGGCCACTACATCGCCGCCAAGCACGGCGTGATCGGGCTGATGCGCGCCTTCGCCGTCGAGCTGGGCCAGCACATGATCCGCGTCAATTCGGTGCACCCCAGCCAGGTCAACACCCCGATGACCATGAACGACGTGACGTTCCGCCTCTTTCGCCCGGACTTGGAGAACCCCGGACCCGACGACTTCGCCCCGTTCTCGCAGATGACCCACACGCTGCCGGTGCCCTGGGTGGAGGCCGCCGACGTCAGTAACGCCGTCCTGTTCCTCGCCTCCGACGAATCTCGTTATGTCACCGGCGTTTCGTTGCCGGTTGATGCGGGCGCCTTGCTCAAATAACTCAAATAGCAGAAGTGGAGAAAACCCTATGCCCGAGTACGACTACGAGAAGCTGAAGAAGGAAGCCGAGCAGTACATCAAGTTCGAGAAGGACAAGAAGAACCGCATCGCCTACATCACCTTCGACCGCCCCGACGCCCAGAACGCCACCACCTTGGGGATGCGGCAGAACTACGCCGACCTGATTCACAAGTGCAACGTCGACGACGACGTCAAGGTCGTGGTGATCCGCGGCGAGGGTGAGGATTTCGGCAGCGGCGGAGACTTGCCCGAGCAGCGACCCATGCTGGAGAACCCGGGCCTGCCGCTGCTGCACGAGCTCGCGATCAACGACGACGACGTCAAGTACCCGCCGGGTGGGTCGTACCGCTACCTGTCCACCGTCACCGACTTCTACGCCAAGGCCCGGGCCGGGAACCGGCCGCTGCAGGAGTTGCGCAAGATCAGCATCATCGAGGCGAAAGGTTACTGCTACGGGTGGCACTTCTATCAGGCCGGCGACGCCGACCTGGTCGTCTCCTCCGACGATGCCCTGTTCGGGCACCCGGCCTTCCGCTACGTGGGCTGGGGACCGCGGCTGTGGTGGTGGGCCGAGACCATGGGCCTGCGCAAGTTCTCCGAAATGCTGTTCACCGGGCGGCCTTTCAGCGCCAAGGAGATGTACGAGTGTGGCTTCGTCAACAGCGTGGTGCCCCGCGAGAAGCTGGAGGACGAGACGCTGAAGTATGCGATGGCCTGTTCCCGTTCCCGTCCGACGGACACCGTGGCCGTTCAGAAGACGTTCCTCGAGCTGTACAAGCAGCACAAGGGCGAATACTTCGGCAGCCTGCTCACCGGCCTGGTCGAGGGCATGCTGCCGCTGATCCAAAACGACGCTCAGGAAGTCGACCTCACCGAGGGCACCTTCGAAAAGGGGCTCAACAACGTGGTCAAGGACAACGACCTGAACTTCCCGCCGGAGTGGCGCCTGAGCCGCTCGGGCCGGAAGAAGCCCTGACCGCCCGAGGGCGCGCCCATGTCGGCGTTGACGGGCTTCAGGATCGTCGAGTTGGCCGGGACGGTCGCGGGGGAGTACTGCGGAAAGCTGCTGGCCGATTTCGGCGCGGAGGTGATCAAGGTCGAGGCGCCGGGATGCGGCAGCCCCACCCGCGCGATGGCACCTGTTCTCGCCGACGGGTGCGAAGGCAGCGCGCTGTTCGCCTACCTCAACACCAACAAGCGCTCCGTGGTGCTCGACGATCCCGACCGCCTGCACAGCCTGATCGGCACCGGGGACGCGGTGATCGAAGACCGCGCAACCGGCTGGTCGGAACGGCATCCGTCCGTCGTGTTCTGCTCGATCACCCCGTTCGGCGTCGGCGCGCCCGCGGAATTCGACAACGCGAAGAGCCTCAACGTTTTCCACGCCAGCGGCTGGGGGTATCACACGCCCAGTCACGCCGATCCCGCCAGGCCCCCGCTGCGGGGACCCGGACGATTCCTGGCCGACTACGAGGCGGGGCTGGACGCGGCCCTGTGTGTCGCGGCGTCGCTCTTCGGGCGGATACACACCGGGCGTGGTGAGGTCATCGACGTGTCGCAGCACGCCGCGCTGGTCTCGCGCGCCGACTGCATCCTGGGCCGTTTCATCACCGGCGAGGTGCCGGCCGAGGGGCGCCGGGGCGATTACGACCAGGCCGGACCGGCGGCGTTTTTCGCGTGCGCCGACGGCTTCGTGTACCTGTACATGACCAGCCGCGCGCACTGGCTCGGCGTCAAGAAGCTGATGGGTCACCCGGAGTGGTTGACCGCCTTCGACGACGACTGGCTCGAGTTCTCCGTCACCCCGGAAAAGGTTGCCACGTTCCGGCGCGAATTCGCCGCCTGGGTAGCCGATTTGGACAAGGAGGCGGCGGCCGACCGGGCGCAGCGGTTGGGAGTTCCGCTGGTCCCCGTCAACGATGCCGCTGACTTGCATCGGTCGCCGCAGTACCGGCACCGCGGCTTCTTCCAATCCGTGCATCACCCGGTGCTGGGCGACGCGGCATACGCGACCGTGCCGTACGCGCTCAGCGCCTCGCCGGCCCGAATCGGGGCTGCCGCACCGGCCCTCGGCCAGCACACCGCCTCGGTCCTGGACCGGCTCGATGATCCGCGCACACCACCCTCGGCAAGGGCGCCGCAACTCAAGCCGCCCGGGCGCCGCCGCGGCGGGCCGCTGGAAGGGGTGCGCGTCGTCGAGCTCACCAAGGTGTGGGCCGGTCCCTACGCCGCCAAGCTGCTGGCGATGCTGGGCGCCGAAGTGATCAAGGTCGAAACCGCCCGCAGCCCGGAGGAGATGCGGGCCTACGGCGGCACCGACGTCAATCACGCCCCCTACTTTCTCAGCATCAACCCCGAAATCCTCAGCGTGGACCTCGACATCAAGTCGACCGAGGGCATGGCCCGGCTGCGCGAGCTCATCGCCCGCAGCGACATCGTGATCAACAACCTGCGGCCCGGCGCCATGGAGCGTCAGGGCCTGGGCTACGAACAACTCACCGCCTTCAAGCCGGACATCATCTCGGTGTCGATCAAGATGTGGGGCAACGACGGGCCGCTCGGTCATCAAACCGGTTACGCGCCATGCTTTGCCGCGCTGGCCGGGCTCGCCGCGCTGGTCGGCTGTCCGGGCGGCCCGCCGCTCGGGACGAGCATGCGCTACGGGGATTCCACCGTCGGCGCTGTCGGCGCCTACGCCGCCGTGGTGGCGCTGCTGCATCGGGAGCTCAGCGGCGCCGGCCAATTCGTGGACGTGTCGGCGGTGGAGGCCCTGTCGTCGATGATCGGGGACTGCCTGCTCGAGGAAAGCCTGACCGGAGAACCCCTGGAGCGCAACGGGAACGCGCATCCCGATATGTGCCCGCACGGCTGCTACCCGTGCTCGAACGACTCCTGGGTCACGGTGGCGGTGGCCAACGACGCCGAATGGCGTGGGCTGTGCTGCGCGCTGGGCGCCGTGGCACTGGCCCATGACCCGCGGTACGCCACCATGGCCGCGCGACGCCGTCACAGCGAAGCGCTCGACGCCGAACTCTCGGGGCTGACCCGCAACCACGACGCCGAGGAGCTGGCCCACCGGCTGCGGGCCGCGGCTGTGCCGGCGGGCAAGAGCGCCACCGCAATCGATGTGATCGGCGATCAACGATTGTGGGACCGCGAGTTGTTTCGCTTCGTCTCCGACCACCGCGAGGGCCAGCGCCCGATAGTGGGACCGTCGTGGCGGATGGCCCGCTGTCCCACGCGGATCGAGCGCGGCGCGCCGGACCTCGGCGAGGACAACGAGTACGTGCTACACGAAATACTTGGCGCATGAGGCCGACGCTCGCACACACCGCGGCCCTGGTGACCGGCGCCAGCAGCGGCATCGGGGCCGCGACGGCGAAAGCGCTGGCGGCCGAGGGCGCGGCGGTGGCCCTGCTCGCGCGCCGCGCCGACCGGCTCGCCGCACTGAAGGCCGACATCGAATCCGCCGGCGGCACAGCGTTGCCCGTCGCGGCCGACGTCACCGACGCCGAGCAGGTGGCGGCGGCCGTCGAGCGCGCCGTCGCCGAGTTCGGCCGCCTCGACACCGTCGTGAACAACGCCGGGCTGATGCGCTCTGGGCCCGCGGCCGAGGCCCGCCTGCAGGATTGGGACGACATGGTCGCGGTCAACGTACAGGGGGTCCTCTACGTCACCCGCGCAACGCTCCCGCACTTGATCGCCGCCGCCGCCAGTTCGCCCCGCGGTGTCGCCGACCTGGTCACCATCGGTTCCACCGGCGGCTGGGTGGCGCGGCCGAACACCGCGGTCTACTCGCTGACCAAGTTCGGTGTCAACGCGTTCAGCGAAGGCGTCCGGCAGGAAGTGCTGGGCAAGCGCGTGCGGGTCGGGGTGGTCAGTCCCGGCACCGTCGACACCGAGATCTTCAGCCACCTGGCCGAACCGGCGCGCGAGGCGGTCGAGCGTCAGACCGCGGGGATGGTCAAGTTGCGCCCGGAAGACATCGCCGACGCCGTTCGCTACATGGTGACGCGGGACCGCCGGGTGGCGGTCAACCACATGCTGGTGCGTGCGGCCGAGCAGACGTGGTGACCGGCGACCAGTTCGGCCTGGAAATCCCGGTCGACCCGGCCGCATTGCGCAGCGTCGGGGCAGGCTTTCTCACCGAGGCGTTTCGGGCGTTCGGCGTGCTCGCGGCCGACAACGGCGTCAGTGGCATCACGGGGTTCCGCGAGGTCGCCGGCGGCAGCACCGGGCGAAAAGCCGTCCTGTCGGTCGAATACGAGGCGTCGCAACCCGGCCTGCCCACCGAATTGTTCGTCAAGTTCTCCCGCGATCTCGACGATCCGGTGCGCGACGGGGGAAAGACCCAGATGGAGCCCGAGGTCCGGTTTGCCGCGCTGGCCCAACTTCCGGGATTTCCCATCGCGGTACCCGCCGTGCAATTTGCCGACTACGAGCGCCGGACCGGAACCGGAATCCTCATCACCGAGCGAATCCGGTTCGGCGGCAACGGGATAGAGTGCCAATATCACAAATGTCTCGACTATGACATGCCCGATCCCGTCGAGCACTACCGCGCGCTGCTGACCGCGCTGGCCCGCCTCGCCGGCACGTATGGGCCCGGACGCCTGCCCAGCCACCTGGTCGCGCACTTTCCGCTCGACATTCAGGCCGCCACGGTGGGCGAACGTGCGCCACACAACGCCGATCGATTGGATCGCCGGGTGGCCCGGCTGGCCCAATTCGTCGAAACCCACCCCGGGTTGGTGCCCGCCAATGTCGGCTCGCCAGATTTCTTGGCGCGCTTACGCGACGACGTGCCACGCGTGGCACACCACGAGCACGCGATCATGCGCCGGCTGGCCGGCGACCTGGAGTACGTTGCGCTGTGTCACTGGAACGCCAACGTCGACAACGCCTGGTTCTGGCGGGACGCCGACGGAGCCCTGCGTTGCGGCCTGCTGGACTGGGGATGCGTCGGGCAGCTGAACATGGGCATGGCGATCTGGGGAGCCATGTCCGGCGCCGAAACAGAGTTGTGGAATGTGCATTTCGGCGAATTACTGGACCTGTTCGTGGCGGAAGTTCGGCGTTGCCGCGGCCCGCGCCTGGATCCGGGGCGGCTGAGCCGGCACACGCTGCTCTATGCGGCGGTGATGGGCGTGGCCTGGTTGCTGGACGTGCCGGCATTGCTTCGCAAGCGGTTCGGGCCCGCCACACCCGCGAGCCGCATGGATTCGCGAATCCGCGACGACGAAAGCGTGCGTGCGCCACTGCAGATGTTGTGTAACCTGTTGAACCTCTGGGAGCGCCACCGCGTGGGCGACCTGCTCGACGCGGCGCTGGCCGACGATCTAGATGTCGCATAATCCCTTGTGCCACTTCGGTTTCAGTGGTCACAACGCGGCCGTTTTTGTCGGTGGGTGTTTGTAGGGTTTGGGGCATGGGTGCGAGCAGCCGTGAGCAGATCGTTGAGGACTTCGACGCGCTCGATCACGCCACGGAACGGTTGTGCGCGTTGTCTTTTGACGTCCTCACCACCCCCGAACGGCTGCGGGCGCTAGAGCGCCTGGAGCGCGTGACACGACGGTTGCGGACCCCCGGGCATGCGTTGATCAACCAACTCGAGGCGCAGGCCAGCAGGGCAGAGTTCGGCGGCACGCTGCGCTCGGCGCTGGCCGACCGGCTGCGCATCACCAAGGCCGAAGCCGCCCGGCGCATCGACGAGGCCGAGGATCTGGGCGAGCGGCGGGCCCTGACCGGTGAGCGGTTGACACCGCAGCTGAGTGCGACCGCAGCCGCCCAGCGCGACGGTTTGATCGGTGACGGGCACGTGCGGGTGATCCGCAGCTTCTTTGCCCACCTGCCTGCGCAGGTCAACGTGTACACCCGGGCGGCCGCCGAAGCCGACCTGGCCGGCAAGGCCCGCGGCTATCGCCCCGACGAGCTGGCCAAATACGCCCACCGAATCATGGTCTGCCTCAACCCCGATGGGGACTTCAGCGACGCCGAACGCGCCCGCAAACGCGGGATCGTAGTGGGCCAGCAGGAATTCGACGGCATGTCGCGGCTCAGCGGGCTGATCACCCCCGAACTGCGCGCCGCCCTGGAAGCGCTGCTCGCCAAACTGGCCGCGCCAGGGGCATGCAACCCCGACGACGAGATACCTGTGGTCGATGCAATACCCGACGAGGATGCCGTGCGGCGCGACGGGCGATCCCCAGCCCAGCGCAACCACGATGCCTTATTGGCCGGGCTACGCGCCTTATTCGCCTCCGGCGACCTGGGCCGGCACAACGGCTTGCCGGTGTCGATCGTGGCCACCACCACGCTCGCCGACCTCGAGGCCGCCACCGGCAAAGCCCTGACCGCCGGCGGCACCCTGGTACCCATGTCCGATGTGATCCGCTGGGCCGGCCACGCCCACCACTACCTGGCCATCTTTGACCGCGGCACGCCGCTGGCGCTGTATCACACCAAACGCCTGGCCTCCCCCGCCCAACGCATCATGCTCTACGCCAAAGACCGCGGATGCACCAAACCAGGCTGCGACGCCCCGGCCTACCACAGCCAAGTCCACCACGTCCGAGGCTGGACAACCACCCACCGCACCGACATCGACGACCTCACCCTGGCCTGCGGCCCCGACAACCGACTCGCCGAACAAGGCTGGACCACCCGCACCAACGCCCGCGGCGAAACCGAATGGATCCCACCCCCACACCTCGACCACGGACAACCTCGAACCAACACCTTCCATCACCCCGAAAAACTCCTCCACCCCGAAGGTGACGACGAGGGTGAGGGCGAGCCAGCAGCGTCCTAGGGCGGCTGCCATGTGCCGTGCCGAGCGGTCAGCTGGGGTCGTTGGTCAGCACGTCGGCGCCTTCATCGGTGATGTGGACGGTGTCGCGGCGGAACACGGTCCCGATGCCCTCTTGCCACACGTAACCGCTGATCGCCAGCACCATTCCCGCCTCGAGCTGGTCGTCTTCGGCTGCGGCAGAAAGGGTTTCGGACACAACGGGCGGATCGAAGCCGAGTCCCAACCCGTGCGCCACGGGCATGGGCGGCAGCGGCTCGCCGGCTTCCTCGTAGGCGCCGAGCAACCCCGCCGCCGGCGCGCCGGGCCGACAGGCGGCGATCATCCTGTCGTACAGCGCATCCGAGCGACCGCAGAGCTCCCGGAGCGCGCCGTTAGACGCATCGCCCGCCGGCCAGGTCCTCGCGACCTCGGCGACATACCCGTCGGCCAGCGCGCCGGTGGCGAGCGCCACCAGATCGCCGGCGCCAACGTCGGTGTGGCAGCGTCGCCACGGGTGATCCCGTGAGGTGACCCACGCGACGTCCTGGGTGGCCGGCGTGCTCACCCCGCCGGCGGCCATGGCCTCCAGGGCGGCCCCGGCCAGTTCCCGCTCGGAGACCCCGGGCCGGAGCTCGGCAACGGCGGCGGCCAGCCCGCGCGCCGCCACGCGAAGCGCCGGGCCCATCGCGCTGATCTCATCGGGCGTCTTGATGCGGCGCGCCGTCCGCAAGGCCGGCTCGCCGTCGACGAGTTCGGCGCCGGGGAAGGCCTCGGGCAGCAACGCCGCGAAAGTCGGTGTGATGGCGTCGGTTCCGACCCGGCGGGCCGTCGCCGCACCGTCGATGTTCTTGAGCACCTCGATCAGCGTCATCGGGTTCCAGGCCAGCCCATAGAGGTGATCGCGGCCGATCTCGTCGGGGACGCCCTCGTCGTCGGTGCTGTTCAGGTAGATCTCGCCGGTGGCGCGCACCATCACGCACATCGGGCCGAACGGCCGCGTCCCGGCGATCCACAGCTGCGGCGCCCCGGTGACGTAACGAATGTTGGCCTGCCGCCCGAGCACCAGGATGTCGAGGTCATACGCGTCCATCTGCGCCAGCGCGCGCTCCCGACGCCCCGTCCGCAAGGGCAGAGGGTCGGGCAGGACCTCAGTCGCCATAGGGGGAGTAGGGGTAGTCGGTGATCGGCGTGTAGCCGTCCTCGGTGATCACCACGATCTCCTCACTGCGGTAGCCGCCCGTGCCGTCCTCCCACACCACCGGCTCTAGCACGAGCACCATGCCGGGCGGGAAGACGAAGTTGTCGTCGAACTCCTCGCCGAGATCCGTTCCGATCATCGGGGCCTCGGCGGGGTAGGTGCCGATGCCGTGGCCGAGATAGAAGTGCGGCAGCCACGGCTTGCGTCCACCGTCGGCGGCGATCGCCGCCCGCGCCAGATCGCCGGACGTCACACCGGCTTTCGTGACGGCGAGCACCTCGTCGAGAATGGCTCGCCACCGGCGGAACTGGTCCTGCTGCCGCGGCGAAGGCCGGTCGCCGACCAGCCAGGTTCGCCCGAAGTCCGAGCAGTATCCGGCGTAGCTGATGCTGATGTCGGTCCACAGCACGTCGCCCGCGGCCAATTCGCGAGCGGTGGGGAGCAGGGGCAACGCGAGATCGCCGTGGGTCGTCCACACACCGGCTTCCCGCGAGCTGGGCATCACCTGCCAGATGGCCTCCAGCATGTTGGTGGTGGCGCCCAGCTCAAACGCGCGCCGAACCAGCTTGGCCGAGAGGTCGATCTGCCGCACCCCCGGTGCCAACGACTCCTGCACGTCGGCCATGGCCTGCTCGGTGATACGGCAGGCGCGGCGAAGGCAGGAAATCTCGTCGCGCGTCTTGACCAACTGCGCCGCGCCCACCACGATCGCCGCATCCGACGGCGGGCCGGACGGAAACAGGGTGCCGCCCGCCCGGCGCATCGCGCCCGTGAGTTCGTCGACGGCCACGCTCGCGTTTCGCGGGATCAGGTCGGCCAGCTCGCCGGCGAAATCCCGCACGCCCTGGTCGAATTCGAGATAGACCGGGCCGTGCAGGTGGCCATCCGGCAGTGGTGGGGCGGAGGTTTCGGGGAACGCCCCGCGCCCAAACGGCAGGAACAGGTGCGGGTGTTCGTCGTCGGCCAGCACCACGGCCACCGGGCGCTCCACGTGTGAGAGGCCCGCGTCGAGCAGCGGCCAACTGGTGCCCGTCGCGTACCCGACGTAGCCGTTCATCAGCAGGATGAGCGCGTCGACGCCGTGGTCCGTCATCGCGGCTCGCAGCCGTGCGCCGGTCTCGGCGCGCATGCGCGCGAAGTCCGGCACGTCGGGGATGTCGAGGACCGAGCCGCGGGCGGTGAGTGAGTTCGTCATCTAAATGCCCAGAAACCTCTTGATGTTGCCGCTGACGACGCGGGCGGCGTCGTCGGGCCCGACGGCGTCGACCACCGCCGCCAGCGACCGCTCGGAGTAGCCGAAGGTGCTCTCGTTGTGTGGGTAATCCGACGACCACATCACCTTGTCGATCCCGATCTCCTCGAGCTGGCCGAGCCCCAGACCGTCGACCATGAACGACGCGCACATGTGCTGGTCCCAGTAGTAGCGGATGTCGTGCTCCGGGTGGCCCTTGAGCATGTGCCGGTAGGAGGCCAGCACGTGCTCGGCGTCCTGCAGAGCCGTTGGCACCCAGGCGATTCCGCCCTCGAACCAGCCGACCCGCAGCCCGGGATGCCGGTCGAGGATGCCGCCGCCGTCCTCGTACCAGATCCGCGGTGCGTAGTCCTTCAGGTCGTCCGGGAAGCGCTCGTAGAAGATGTCGTCGGCGACCGAGATGTGGTTGTCGGCCGAGAACACCTCCGTGCACGCGGGCAGGCCCGTGACGGATTCCGCTGCGCGGCCGCGGCGGTGCTTGGGTGCGCCGATGACGCCCTCGGGGTACAGGGTGCGGGCTCGGCCTGACATCGTCATCCCTGCGCTCCGGTCGAGGGGTACACAACGCCGGTGAGCCGTTCGGACAGTTGCCACAGGCGCCGCATGTCCGCCTCATTACGGGCCAACCGCGGGACGCCCGCGAATGTGACTCCGCCGCCGGCGGTTTCGTAGAACCCGCGCGGCCCGTAGTACGCGCCGCCCCGGGCATCCGGCGACGCCGCCGCATGGAGCGCCGGCTTGATGCCCTCGTCGACGTCGAGCCACATGAAGGGCAGCAGGCGCCAGGTAAGCCGGGTGAGCCGGGCCTGCAGCGTCGGCCTGTCCCGGCCGTACGAGGCGCCGCTGAGCAGGTTCGTCTTGCTCAACCCGGGGTGCGCCGCGTTGGACGTGACGGCCCAGCCGCCTGCGCGACTGCGCCGATCCAGCTCGATTGCGAACATCAGTTGCGCCAGCTTTGCCATTCCGTAGGAGCGCATGGGTTTGTAGCCATGTTGCGCGTTGGGATCGGTGAAGTCGAGACCGCGCTGCGTCGCGGCGATGCTGCTGACGGTCACCACGCGCGCACCCCTCGCCGCGCGCAGCAGGGGCAGCAGGCGCCCGGTCAGCGCGAAGTGGCCCAGATGGTTTGTGCCGAACTGCAATTCGAAGCCGTCCCGCGTTTCCAGGCGCTGCGGCGGTGTCATGACGCCGGCGTTGTTGATCAGGATGTCGATCGGGCGGCCCTGCGCGGTCAGCTCGTCACCGAGCGCCGCCACGCTTTTCAGCGACGACAGGTCGAGATGCCTGATGGCCAGCTTGGCCGCCGGCGCCGCCCGGCGGATCTCGGCGATCGCGGCTTCGCCCTTCGTCCGGCAACGGACCCCCAGGACGACGTCGGCGCCCGCGGTCGCCAACCGTTTCGCCAAGCCAAGGCCGAGGCCGCTGTTGGCGCCGGTCACGACCGCGAACCGGCCCGACAGGTCCGGCACCTCGAGGGTCAGATCGGGCTTTACCATGTCACGGGAAGCTCGTAGAGCCCGTAGGCCAGCGAGTCGTGTTTGAACGGCAGCTCGGCCAGCGGGACCGCGAGCCGCAGCGTCGGGATGCGGCGCAGCAGGGTGGGCAGCACGATCTGCAGTTCCATCCGGGCCAGCTGCTGGCCCACGCACTGGTGGCGGCCGTAGCCGAAGCCGACGTGCGGGCCGTCCTCGCGCCGCAGGTCAAGCCGGTCCGGCTCGGGGAATTGGCGGGCGTCCCAGTTCGCCGGCGCGACGTCGAGGATGATGCCCTCGCCGGCCCGGATGGTCTCGCCGCCGACCTCGATGTCCTCCACGGCGATGCGGCGCTGCCCGGTCTGGATGATGCTCAGGTAGCGCATCAATTCCTCGACCGCGGTGGCGATCGTCTTCGGGTCGTCGGCGTCGCACAGCACCGCCCGCTGATCGGGGTGCTCCAGCAGCGCCGCCACGCTCAGGCTCAGCATGTTCGCGGTGGTTTCGTGCCCGGCGATCAGCACGCCGAGGGCCAGCTGGGTGGCCTCGCGCACGCTGAGCTCTTCGGCGTTAACCCGCTCCGCCAGATCGGACACCAAATCCTCCGAGGGATCTTCCATCTTGGCGCGGACCAACTTGGCGATGTATTTGGCCAACGAGGCGGCGCCCTGGGCCGTGTCCTCCTCGGTCGCGTAGCGGCCGGTGCCGCGCTGCGCCTGCTCCTGGAAGAAATCCGCGTCCTCGTACGGCACGCCCAGCAGTTGACTGATGACCAGCGAGGGGACGGGCAACGCCACGGTGCTCACGACGTCACCGGGGTCGGGGCCGGCCAGCAGGGCGTCGATGCGATCGTCGGCGATCTGCTGCACGGCCGGCCGCAGCCCTTCGACGCGCTTGAAGGTGAACGGCTTGGACAGCATCCGACGGAATCGGGTGTGCTCTTCGGCGTCGGACGTGAACACGGAGCGCGGCCTTTTATGAACAGTCGCCAGCATCCCCTCGTTCCAGTGCGGATAACCCGGCAGGCGGTCGTCGACGCTGGTGCGCGCGTCCGTGAACAGTGCCCGTATCGCGTCATAGCCGTGAATCAGCCAGGGCGTGCTGCCGTCCCAGATCCGGACCCTGCTGAGCTGCTTGTCGGCGTTGAGCTCCAACACCTTTGGCGGCGGGGCGAAGGGGCAACCCGGCGCCCGCGTCATCGGAAAGTCGGGAACATCGGTGGCCGTCGAGGTCTGGGTCATCGGAATCCTCGGTTCTCCTTTGCCGGGCCCACATGGACCGGCGCGCGCCACAGACCGACGATCGCGTCGATCAGTCCCTCGCCGGCAACGGGCCAGCTCGACCGCGACCGCGGCCCATGCTCGGCCAGCGCGCCCTCGTGCTCGGCGCAGGTGTGCATCAGGAGGTTGCGGACCATCGCGATGCGCTCGAAACGCACCCGCTTGGGCAGCTCGGGAAGGCAGCGGGTGATGCCGTCGATCGTCTGCACCAGCCGCGGCGAAGTGAGCGCGTCCTTGGTGACGACGTGCCGATAGGTGGGGTCGGCCATCGCCTGTGCCGCGAACCGTGCATACCAGCTGGGGGTGCCCAGGGCGGCCAGGTGGTCGGTGAGGGGGCGCACCAGCGCACCCACCCAGTCCCGTAGCTCGGTCGAATCGCCCACGTCGGCCAGCATCTGCGCGCGCAGCTCCTCGATCGGCTCGCGGTGCTTGCTCTCAATCGCCCGGAGCAACTCGGTCCTCGTCCCGAAGTGGTAGCACGCCGCGGCGTTGTTACCCTGCCCCGCGGCCTCGCTGATCTGCCGGTTGGACACCGCGTACATGCCGCGCTCTGCGAACAGCACCTCGGCGGCGGACAGGATCGCCTCCCGGGTGCCCATCGACCTCACGGAGCGTGCCATCCGGTCGGCGTTCACCGCCTCAGTGAACACCGCGCCCCGAGTTAAATCAAGCAATTTATTTAATGTCGCCCGGCCTGACGCGCTTCCTTGCCCGCACTTCGTCCGCAGATTCACCGGGTCGCCACCGCGGCCGCGCCGAAACGGCTGGCGCGGAATAGGGTACGGATGTGAATCCGCTTCAGCGGGTGGCGCGCAACCCGACCGCCTACCGCTGGCTGGTGTTGCGCGGCCGACCGGTCGCCGAAGGAGCCGAGGCGTTGCTCCGGTTCGCCAGCAAGGGACGCCTCGGCGTCCTGGACCTGACCGGCCTGCCCAACGTGCAGGTCACCACCTCAGGGCGCAAGACGGGCCTGGCCCGCACGGCCACCGTGCAGTGCGTGCCCACCGGCGACGGGCTGATAGTCGTCGGCTCCAACTGGGGTCTTCCCCGCCACCCGTCCTGGTCGGCGAATCTCAAAGCGACAGAACGGGTCACGGTGCGCATGCGCGGTCACCGGTTCACCGCGACCGTGCGGTTGCTCACCGGGGAGGAGCGCGACGAGGCCTGGGCCACGGTGGTGCGGCACTGGCCGAACTATCAGATCGCGCAGGACCGCGCCGAGCGCCGCCGGTTTCGGCTCTTCCTTCTCACGCCGACGCCATAGCTGTTCAGCCGGCGAGGGCGGCGCGACACCCCATCAATCCGCCGACCTGTGCGGGCCCGTCGACCCGGGAACGATCCGGTGATGTCGCCGACGGCATGCGGAAGCGTGACAATGAACGCCATGACGCCGACCACGGCATCGTGGGGTAAACGCGATGACATGATCGTGCGCACACACCATCCCTACAACGCCGAACCTCCTCCCGCGGTTCTGGCCGGCAGCGACATCACCCCGATCGACGCGTTCTACGCCCGCAATCACGGGCGGTTTCCCGACATCGCGCCGCAGCAGTGGCGGCTGGCAGTCGACGGGCGGGTGGAAAGGCCGCTCGTCGTGACGTACGAACAGTTGATCAGCGAATTCGATCAACACGATCTGGTGGCCACGCTGGCATGCGCCGGCAACCGGCGCGACGAGTTGCTGAGGGTGCGGCCCATACCGGGGAAAGAGCCCTGGGCGCACGGGGCGATCTCCACCGCCCAGTGGCGCGGGGTCCGGCTGGCCGACGTCCTGGCGGCCGCGGGAGCGCATCGCGAAGACGGGCTGCACGTCGCCTTCCAGGCGTCGGACATCGCCGAGGAGGCGAGACCCGTCCAGCCGTACGGCGGCTCCATTCCGCTGACCAAGGCCATGTCGCACGAAGTGCTGCTCGCCTGGCGGATGAATGCCGAACCCCTTCCGCGCGCCCACGGCGGACCGGTGCGGGTGGTGGTTCCCGGCTACATCGGTGCGCGCAGCGTCAAGTGGGTCTCCGCGATCACTGTGCGGCGCGGGCCTTCGGAGAACTACTTTCAGGCGCACGACTACCGCATCCTGCCGGCGGAGGCCGACACCGACAGCGTCGCCGCGGGGGAGGGCATTTCGCTGTCGTCCCTGGCGCTCAACTGCGACATTTTGGACCCGACCGACGGCGACCGGGTGCCGCGGGGCCGGCTGACCATCCGCGGTTACGGGATCGCCGGGGACGGCCGCCGCGTCGAGCGGGTCGACGTATCGCTCGACGAGGGACTCACCTGGCGGCAAGCCGTGCTGCACCCCGCAACCGGCAGATGGTCGTGGCGGCCGTGGTCGCTCGTCGCCGACGTCGCGCCGGGACCGTTGCACATCACCGCCCGCGCCTGGGACGAGACCGGTGCCGCGCAGCCGGAATGGCCCGCACCGCTGTGGAACCCGCGCGGGTACGGCAACAACGCGTGGGCGCGCGTCGCGTGCCGCGTGATCTGAGGCGGTCGCTAGGTGCCGTTGGACTTTTCGAGGTGCGCGATCTCGCCGCCCCACACCGATTGGGCACCCGCGTCGCCGGTGCGGTAGACCTGGACCATGGACGAAACGCTGACGGCCACAACGATTATCGCGACGATGACCCGGGTGGCCGTCCTGCGGTTGTCGGAGCGTCGTTCGATGAAGCGCAGCAAGACGAGCCCGACCGCCACGACCAGCAGCGCGGCGGCGAAGTAGACCATCGTGCCGCCGCGTTCGGCGTGTTCTTGCAGGATGGGGCTGGGCTTTTTCCTCAGGTCGTAGAGCCATTCGCCGGCGTTGATGGTGATGGGCGTTATCACCATCGTGGCAATGGCCAGCACCAGCGTCAGCCACAGCAGCTGTCCCCGTCGGGCGGCGGGCCACAAACCGCAGACAATGTCGAGCAGGGCGGTCAGCGGTACGAGCACCACTACGAGATGCAGCCACAGGGCGTGCGCCGGCAGGCCGTTTACGACGTTCATAAACCCCCTCGGATTGTCGTGGCAGCCACGGGGCTCAGCCGCCGAGCCCCTTCTTGACGGCCGCATCTTGCTTCTGCGCCACGTCGGTGACGAAGTCCTGTGGCGGAAGCGAGTCCACCGGGCCGTCGAACTCCAGCGTGACGAACGCCCGGCCCTCGGTGAACATCAAGACCAAGACGCCCTTGGAGTTGTCCGGCGAGTTCCCGGTCAGCGTCGTTCCGCCGGTCCCGACGTTGAACGGATCCGTTTTAGGGTTTTTGACGTTGCCGCCTTGTGCACCCTTTGCCGCGTTCAGCGCGTTCGTGGCGGCTGCCGGGTCCGGGAGCACCTGGATGGTGTCCTTGATGACGTGGCTGCCGTCGTCGGTCTTGAACGTGGTCGCGACGCCCGGCTGACCGTTGGGGTTGTTGGTCGGCGGGCTGCCGGTGAACTGGATCGGAGCGTCGATGTCCGTCGCCTGGATCAACAGGCCGGAGTACTCACCCGGCTGCCCCGGCGCCGGGGATTTCGCCGCCGGGCTGCTGCCATTCGTCGCCGCGCCGGACGAGCCGGGCTGCGACGTCTGTGACGTCGAAGTGGTCGGCTTGCCGCCGCAGCCGGCCAGCGCCACGGTCAGCGCCGTCGCCGCCGCGAGACCCGCGACAAACGTCCGAGAAACCCTCATGGCATCGCGCTCCTTCCAGGCTGACGCCGGCGACGCAGTCGACTCGTTTCCGAATCGCACAGTACATCGCCGGGCCTGGCCGAAGGCGCCGCCGGGCCGGGGGCGGCGACCGAACGGCTATTCCAGCTGATCGCGCAGGCAGCGCAGCGTGTTGGCAAGGATGCGAGAGACTTGCATCTGCGACACGCCGATGCGCTCGGCAATCTGGCTTTGGGTCATCGATTCGAAGAACCGCATATGCAGCACCTGGCGCTCGCGCTCGGGGAGCGCGCCCACCAGGGCCCGCACCGCCTCACGGTTGGTGATGTGCTCGATTTGCGGATCGATGGCGCCCACCGCGTCGGCCACCAGCCGGGATTTGCCCGAGCCGTCCGCGCCCAGGGGTGCGTCCAGGGAGTCGAGCCGGTAGGCGTCGCCTGCGACGAGGCATTCGACGATTTCCTCGCGCGGGACTTCGAGCACCTGGGACAGCTCCCCGGCGGTGGGGGCGCGACCCAGCTTTTGCGCCAAATCGCTTGTGGTCCTGCTGATTTGGACGTGCAGCTCGCGCAACCGCCGCGGCACCCGCATGCCCCAGCTGTAGTCGCGGAAGTAACGCCGAACTTCGCCCATCATCGTGGGCACGGCGAACCCGATGAAGCTGGGTCCTTTGTCCGGGTCGAACCGGTTGACGGCATTCATCAGGCCCAGGCGCGCGACCTGTATCAGGTCGTCGAGACCTTCGCCGCGGCGGGCGAAGTGGCTGGCCACATGGTCCGCCAGAGGCAGGCACCGCGCGACGATGCGCTCGCGCTGCCGGCAGTACTCGTGGGACTCGCCCGGCAATTGGCGCAGCACGATGAACATCTCGACAACGTCGTCGTAGGAATCGTCCGTGCTGGCTGATCTTGCTGGGCGGGGGGCGGTTGCGACGTCGGTCATCGGCTGAATCGCGTCGCGGCGACGCAACTCGCAGTGAAAAGCTGCGTGTACGAAGGGATTTTCATCTCGGCCCACTTCCTATGGGTCACGTGCAGCGGGGCATCGCAACTATGCGCACAGTCGCCTCCGCCGCACTTCTATCCGCGGGACGAGTCGATGATCAGCGCACGTGGCTACAACGGGAGGGGTAGACGGTGCCGAAATCGCCGGCGCCACGTCAAGCCCAACAGCCGTGCGGGCTGATGACCGCTTTGAGCTAAACGGCGACCTGTCCAAAACGGACTTCACTGTCGACTATACGCCCCCCGAAGACTCTGCGAGTTCGCGCGCATCACGGCGGCGAAGGCGAATGGTCGGTTTCTGCCGAGCGGGCCGACGAGTGGGCCGCGACCAGGTTGCCGCCGGTCCGGCGCGGTTCCTCGGTTTCGTGTCGCTGGGTACTGTTCGCCCCATGTCTGTGACCACCACGGCCGACGCCGATGGGTAGCCCGAACCTGCTGGCCGGCCGCGGTGTGGTGGTATCCGGCGGCAGCCGCGGCATCGGACGCGCCGTCACCGAACTGCTGTGCGAACTGGGAGCCGGTGTCGTCGTCAACGGCCGCGATGCCGAGGCGGTGGCAGAGACGGTCGCCGCGGTCAAGGACGCCGGGGGCCGCGTCCGCCCGGTCATCGGGGCCGCCAACGACGAGGGCGTGGCCGCCGCGCTCATCGGCGAATGCCTGAATTCCTTCGGCCGACTGGACGCCCTGGTCAATTGCGCCGGCATCGCCGAGCCCGCCGGCTCGTCGATCCTGAATGTCACGCCGGCGGAATTCGACGGCCTGATCGGCGCGCACCTCGGCACGGTGTTTCACACCTGCCGGGCCGCCGCGCCCGTCATGGCCGCCCAAGGGCACGGGACGATCATCAACACCGGCTCGGTGGCGTTTCTCGGTGACTACGGCGGAACCGGCTACCCCGCGGGCAAAGGCGCCGTCAACGGACTGACGATGGCCATCGCGGCGGAGCTGAAGCCGCATGGTGTGCGGGCCAACGTGGTGTGTCCCGGCGCGCGGACGCGCCTGTCGACCGGCTCCGAGTACGAAAAGCACATCGCCGATCTGCACCGGCGCGGACTGCTGGACGAGATGACGATGCGAGCCTCGTTGGACAGCGCTCCGGCCGCGTTCGTGGCCCCGCTCTACGCGTACCTCGCCAGCGACCTGTCGCGCGGCGTGACGGGCCAAATCTACGTCGCCGCGGGCGGATTCGTCGGCAGCTTCGACCGGCCGGCGCCGCGCGTGCTCGCGTACCGCGACCATCACGACGCCCAGCCGTGGTCGGTCGAGGAGCTGCACGGGATGCTCGGCTCGCCGGCGACCGCCTGAGCCGCGCATGGCGGCGTGAACCGACCGGCCGCCGCCTACGTATCCACTTAAGTGACGAGCGGCGGGGCCTTCGCGTCCGGCTACCGGGGTCCGGAGCCATCGGGGCGGGTTACGAAGAGGACGGCGACCGCACTGCGGGTCGTGGTCATCGGCGCCGGCGTCAGCGGCATCTCCGTCGCCCGGGGGCTGCTGCGCGACGGCCATGACGTCACGGTCTTCGATCGGCGCAACGACATCCGCCCGGGCGGCGGCGCCGTGACGATCTGGTCCAACGGCGACGCGGTGCTGCGCCAGCTGGGCGTCGACATGGACGGGGCCGGCCAACTGCTTTCCCGCGTGCGGGTGGTGACGTCGCGCGGGCGCCGGCTGGCGACCCTGGACGTGACCGCGATGGCGAACCGGCTGGGCGCACCCGTGCGGATGGTTCCCCGCCGCGTCCTGCTGGAACGGTTGTTGGAAGGCTTCCCGCTCGACCGCATCCGGAGCCGTGCGCGTGCCGTCGGCGTCGCCGCCACCCCCAGTGGTGCCGAAGTCGAGTTCGAAGACGGCGGCGTCGCGCGTGCCGACGTGGTGATCGGCGCCGATGGTCTGCATTCGGTGCTCCGCGACGCGGTCGGCGCGCCGGCCGCCGAACCGACCGGCTGGTGCAGCTGGCAGGGGCTCCTCGCGGTTCCCGAGCTCGCCGGCACGCGCGTGGCGACGATCGCCGTGGGCGCGCAGGGAAACGCCGGCGTCTGGCCGGCCGGCGGTCCGGAGGTGCAGTGGTGGTTCGACCTGCCATGGTCCTACGACTTCGTCAGGCCGCGGCACCCGCTCGAGGTGATTCGGTCCACTTTCGCCGGCTGGTCCGACGCCATCGACCTCGTCCTGGGCAAACTGAGCGACCACGACCTGCTGGATTCGCCGTACCCCCATTTTCGGCATCCCGTCGCCCCGGCCCGGGCCCCCGGTCCGCTCACGTTGCTCGGCGACGCCGCCCACACCATGCCCCCCACCCTCGCCCAGGGCACCAACCAGGCGCTGCTCGACACCATGGTGTTGTGCAAGGCGCTGTCGCGGGTCCGCGGCGATGCGAACGACGTTTCCAACGCGCTGCGCCGATACGAGACGACCCGCCGCCGCCGCGTCGCGGCGGTGTCGCGCGTGGCGTCAGTGCAGATAGCCCACAGCGAGAACGTGCTGCGGCCGGCGGCGTTGCTCCCGGACCGGCTACACACCTGGCTGCTCACCGCGTTCCTGCAGTTGACGAGTCACCGCCGGGTGTCGGCGGAGATCGATCGGAACCTCGCCGCCGCACCCCCCGTCACGTCGGGCCGCCGGTGAACGCGCCCGCCACGACCGATCTGAGCCCGGCGCGGGAGGCCGGCGGCCCGGTGCGCGTGCGCGCGGATCTCGACGCACCCTCGCGCTGGCGATGGCTCGTCAAGTGGTGCGTGCTGGCGGTGCCGCACTACCCGATATTGATACTTCTGTATTCGGTGTATCCGCTGCTGACGATCGCCGCCGGTGTCGCGATCCTGTGCACCGGGCGCTATCCGCGCCCACTCTTCGACTTCAACGTGGGGGTGCTGCGCTGGTCCTGGCGGGTGATGAACTACCGATTTCCGATGAACAGCACCGACAAGTACCCGCCGTTCGCGCTGGCGTCGCGTCCCGACTATCCCGGCGACCTGGTGGTCGACTACCCCGAGCGGCTGACGAACTCGGCGGTGCTGGTGAAGTGGTGGCTGCTCGGGCTGCCACAGATCCTGCTGTGCTGGGCGATGGAGCCACTGCTGCAGGTGCTTTGCGTGATCTCCGCGGCGTGGCTGCTGTGCACGGGATCCGTGCACCCCGGCATGTTCGACCTCTTGATGGGGATCGTTCGGTGGCGCTACCGGGTGGCGGTGTACGTATCGTTGATGTCCGACGAATACCCACCGTTCCGGCTGGATCAAGGTGGTCGATAACGCGCGAAAATCCTTTCTTCCCTTACGTATACCGGTTCGGTCAGCCGGTTTTCGACCGACTCTTCTACAATCGGTATCGCCGCGCGGCGATCGCACACGCGACCGGCCGGCTGCTGATGGTCGGTCTGGGGCCGGGGACGGACCTGAAGTTCGTGCCCCCCGCGGTGACGTCGGTCGCCGCCGTGGAGCCCGTGGCGGCCTTCCGGCGGATGGCGTCCCGCCTCGCCGACCGCCACGGCATCGCTGCCCAGATCGTCGAGGGGACGGGGGAGGCAATCCCGTTCCCGGACAACACTTTCGATTCGGTCCACATCGGGCTGGTGTTGTGCTCGGTCGGCGATGTGGCGGCCACGCTGGGTGAGATTCGGCGGGTGCTCGTCCCCGGGGGCAGGTTGGTGGTCCTCGAACACGTCCGCGGCGAGGGCGCCACGGGTCGGCTCCAGGACCTCGTCGCAGGGCCGTGGTCCTGGCTCGCCGCCGGCTGCCATCCGAACCGCCGCACCGTCGACGCGATCGCCGCGGCCGGCTTCGATACGACCGCGTTGCGCCGCATCCGGACCCCGGTGCCGTTCCCCTGCAAGCCGCATCTGCACGGATTCGCCACCGCTATGGATGGCAACGCCTGAATCGGCGTGATCGGTTGGGATGCGCTATCTCTCGCCGTCTCGGTCGATTGTGTGGCCGGCGGTCTTGTCACTCGCTCAACCGCATTGATCATTTGTTCGCGTCGGGGCTAGGCCGATTCGTCATCGGGTTATACGCTCGTTCAAGTAAGCCCGGTGAGCCACGCGGCGTCCGGGTCTTGCCCCTCACGGTGGTGGCCCATCGAGCGATCTCACCTGACGCGGGTCAGGTGATCAGTTCGCAGCGCGGGTGATCGGGGCAGGAAATGTCATTTGTCATGGCGGCGCCGGATTTGGTGGCGACGGCGGCCAGGGATCTGGAGAACATCAAGTCGATGCTCAGCGAAGCCAAGTCGGCCGCGTCGGGCCCGACGACGGCATTACTGCATGCTGCCGAGGACGAGGTGTCGACGGCCATCGCGGCGTTGTTCGGCACGCACGGCAAGGCATTTCAGGCGCTGAGCGCGCAGGCGGCGGCGTTTCATGAGGAGTTCGTGCAAACGTTGAACTCCGCTGCGGGCGCGTACGCGAGCACCGAGGCCGCCAGCGTCGCTCCGTTGCACACCATGCCAGCCGGGCTGTTGGCGTCGGCCGCGAGCACCGGCCTCGCCGATATCGCCGGACCGTACCAAACGCTGTTCGCCAACACGGCCGCCAATCTGCAGACACTCGCAAGTGCCATAGCCGCTAACCCGGCGCCCTTCTTGCACCAGTTCATCCTCAACCAAGTCCGCTACGCGCAGGAGATTGCCGCGGGCGTCCAATACGTGTTGCAGAATCTGCCCGCCGTGTTGGCGAGCGTGCCGGCCAACATTCAGGCGCTGCTGGCCTTCAATCCGCTGCCGGTCATCCAGCAGTTCATTGCCCACCAGCTGACCTACGCCCAGATCGTCGCGACATCCCTGCAGAACGCGGCCCGCGACTTCGTAGTCGGCCTGGAGCAATTACCGGCGGCCTTCCAATCCGCCGTCCGGGCCCTCATGGCCGGGAACCTCGGTGGCGCGGTGCACGACATTGCGCAGGGCTTCCTCGGTCTGTTCTTCACCGGCTTCGATATCACCGAGACCGGCGATCCCCTGGTCGCCCCGGGGCTCACCCTCACCGTTACCCCGACGGGCACACTGGGAGACCTGTTACCCATCCTCGCCATTCCCGGGATGATGGCCCAGAACCTCACCAATCTGCTGCCGGCCGGCTCCATCCCGGCGCAGGTCTCGCAGAACTTCACCAACGTGATCGATACGCTCACGGACACGTCTATCAACGCAACCGCGCTACTCGGGCTCGGGACGTCCGGTCTCAGTGCCACCCTCACGAGCGACATCGGGCTGCCGGCGGCGCTTCTCATCGACGCTGTGGGCGCGCCCGTCAACGCATTCGACGCGATGTCTGCCAGCGCATCGCAGTTCGCCGGCGAGCTGCAAACAGGCAATCTCACCGGCGCGATCGCCACACTCATCGACGCTCCGGCCGTCGTCACCAACGGCTTCCTCAACGGAGAGACGACCCTACCGCTGTCAATCCCCTTGCCGGACTTCACCACAAACCTCGGCCCACTGCCCTTCGGGGGCACCCTATCGTTGACGAACGGCAACGCCGACATCAACATTCCGCTCGATGGCCTTCTCGTACCGCAAACCCCGATAACCGGGTCGGTCACCGGAACCGCGACGGGCACTGGTCTTGCGGGTATTGCTGCCGCGGCCCTCGTCAACACCCAACTCCCGCTGAACGTTGACGTTCTGGGCACGCCGACCAGCGGGCTCATCACCGCGCTCCTTGTCTACGCTCCCGAGCAACTCGCGCTGGCGATCACACCTGCCGGGTAGTCCGTTGAACTTTCCGGGTGCCCATCTCGTGTAGCCGTACACGGGGCGTGTCGGCGGTGCTGACGCCGCCGGCAATCGTCGCGGACCGTCGAGGAATGGACTGTCGTGATGAACTTTTCGGTGTTGGCGCCCGAGATCAACTCGGCGCGGATGTTCGCTGGCGCGGGTTCGGCCCCGATGTTGGGCGCGGCCGCCGCTTGGGACGCGCTGGCCTCCGAGTTGGGGTCCGCGGCGTCGTCGTTCTCGTCGGTCACGTCGGGCCTGACGGGCCAGGCGTGGCAGGGTCCGGCCTCGGAGGCGATGGCG
Organism: Mycobacterium sp. E2699; assembly: GCF_001666745.1. Lineage (NCBI taxonomy): Bacteria > Bacillati > Actinomycetota > Actinomycetes > Mycobacteriales > Mycobacteriaceae > Mycobacterium > Mycobacterium sp. E2699. Next base: position 329,448 of record NZ_LZJH01000077.1, read on the forward strand.
GCCGCGGCGGCCCCGTATGCGGGCTGGTTGAGCGCGGCGGCGTCCGGGGCGACCGGGGCCGCCGGCCAGGCCCGCGCGGTGGCCGGTGCCTTCGAAGCCGCACGGGCGGCGACGGTGCACCCGCTACAGGTGGCGGCCAACCGAAATGGGTTGGTGCAGTTGGTGTTGTCTAACCTGTTCGGGCAGAACGCTCCGGCGATCGCTGCGGTCGAGGCCGAGTACGAGCAGATGTGGGCCCAGGACGTGGCCGCCATGGCCGGCTATCACGCCGGCGCCTCCGCCGCGGCCGCGCAACTGCCCGAGTGGCAGCAAGCGGTGCACGGCTTGGCGAGCCGGCTCGCCACGGCGCTGGGCCTCGGCCCGGTGACCAACCCCGTGCCCGGCGACCCCGACTTCATGAGCCAGACGACCGGGTTCGGCGGATTGGTGTCGAACACTTCCGTCGCCGACCCCGACGACAACAACTTCGTCGCGACCAACATCACCAGCCCGTTGTTCACGGCCGCGGTGACCTCCGGCGCCGAGCCGACGCTGGGACTGGGGGCGCCCGGGCAGACGATCTTGACGTTCCAGAGTCCGGTCGCTCCGTTCTTGAACAGTTCGATCGCCCTGCCCGTGACGGATCCGTTGGCCCCGCTGTTCACCGCGCTGCTTCCGCTCGGCTTCTGAGTTCCGGCGCGGGTGACCATTCCGCCTATTCCGCGCTCACGGCCTCGATGATGTTGAGGCGGGCCGCGCGCCGGCCCGGCGGCAGCGAGCCGAGCAGGCTGAGCGTCAGGGCGCCGAGGCAGAAGCCGACCGCCGTCCAGCCCGGGTGAAACGCGACCCGGAAATTCATCATGTCCCCGCTGACCAGGCTGAACAGCCACTGGTCGGCAAACCCGAACATCAGCCCCGACACGCCACCGATGACGCCGATGCCCATCGCCTCGGCCAGCACCATGGCCAGCGTGAACCGACGACTGGCGCCCATCGCCCGCAACACACCGATTTCGCGACGCCGTTCCAGCACGGACAGGGTCAGGGTGTTCAGCAACGCCACCGCGGCCACGCACGCGACGATGATCCACACGGCATTCGCGATGAACATGCTCTGGCGCATCGGGGCCTGTAGGCCGGCCAGCTTGGTGCGACCGTCGTAGACGTAGTTCGGCGCCGGCACCACGCCCCGGACCTCCGCCAGCAGGCGCCGGGTGTCCGCGCCCGGCGCCGCGGCGATTTCGAGCGTCGTCGCCACCGGGCGGTCGAACCAGGCGCGCATCTGATCGAGGCCCATCCCGATCGTGCCGATGACCGTGGAGAAGTAGGGGACGAGGGCCAGCACCCGCGCCGCACGCGCTCCGTGCGGTGTTTGCATCCGCAACTGGCCGCCGACCCGAACGTGCAGGGTCGCGCCCAGGTTCTGCGAGAGCACCACGCCCCGGCCGGCGAGCACGTCGTCGCGAGCACGCTCGTCGAGCGCGCGGTACAGCGGATCGGCCGTTCCAGCGGCGAACCCGTCGAGCATGACGCGGGTGCCGCCCACCTCGGCGAAGCCGAGCGCGCCCTCGGTGACGCGACGTACGCCGGGCAACGCCGTGACCGTCTCCGAAATGCCTTGTGGCAGAGCGTCGGTGGGAAACCCGTCGGGGGCGTTGGCGCTCACCCACACCGGAACCTCGGCGACCGGGGCGAAGATGCCCCGCGCGGACCGGATCATGTCGGCATTGGTGCCGGTGATCGTGACGGTGGTGACCACGGCGATGAGCACCGTCATCACGGTCGCCCACACCCGTCGCGGCGCGCGCTCGATGGTGGCGGCCGCGAGCGCACCGACGGAGCCGAAGGCCCGGGCCACGCCGGCGGTGGCGCTGACAACTGGCACGGTGAGCGCGAAGCCGAGCGCTATCTCGGCGGCGAACACCGCGGAGACGGCGGCAAAGGTGGGGGCGCCACGCTCGTTGAGCACCACCGCGATGGACACACCGAAGACCGCGATCGCCGCCACCCCGCTGGTGATCCGCAGCCACCGCGTCACGCGGTCGGCGGCCGAAACCCCCACGGGCGCCAACGCCTCGATGGGGGCGACCTTGTACACCTGCCGCGCCGCCATCGCCGACGCCACCACGCTGGTGAGCGCCGTCACCGCGACGGCCGCCGGGATGGCGTAGCCCGGCAGCCAGTACTCGATGCGGGCTTCCAGCCCCTGGGTCATGGCCGGAGGCAGTCGGCCAATCGCGATGTGGCCCAGCGCTATTCCGATGGCCGACCCCAGGGCCCCGCCGACGACCCCGAGTATCGCCGCCTCCGCGAGCATGTCGCGGACGATGGTGGCGCGCCGGGCGCCCAGGGCACGCAGCAGCGAGATGGCGGGGCGGCGCTGGCTGATCGCCATCGTCATGGTGGTGTAGATCAAAAACGCGCCGACCATCAGCGCAACCATGGCGCCCATCAGGGCCATGTAGTTCATCAGCTTGACACCGTCGCCGGCACGCGTAGCCCGCATGCCGGGGTCGGCGACGATGGCCCGGCCGTTCACCGCGCGGGTGACGGCCGCGCGCACCTGGGCGAGGTCGGCGCCGGGCTCGGTGGTGATCAGGATCGAGTCGAGCTGGCCCTGCCGCCCGGTGACGTTCTGCGCCAGGGCAAGTGGAGCGAGGACGTAGTGCCCGCCGTTGAGGGCCGCGGCCTGCCTGCCGGTGAGCACCTCGCCGACCGTCACCGGGGCCGAACCAAGCGTGAACGTGTCACCCTTGGCGTGACCGACGCCGGGACCCACCCGGACCGCGTTCGGCGACAGCCGCCCCGGCGCGCCGTCGTCGACCCCGCCTTTCAACGCGTCCTTCAGGGCTCCGCCCAGCGCGGCGAGGCGGTCGTCGGCACCGAACAGCAGGACCGGCCCCGACGGTGTCGACGCCGTCGTCCGGATCATCGGCGCCGCGGTCGCCACGCCGGGAACGGCGGCCACGTCGGCGGTGACCGTGTCGGGAAACCCGGAGTCGGTGATGCCCGACACTTCCAGTGAGGCGACGCCCGCGATCCCGTCGGCGAGCCGATTGACCGATCCGGTGATCGAGCCGAAGATGCCGAAAACCGCGACCAGGTACATGGCCGACACGGCCATCACGGCGATCGACGCGATCGTGCGCCGGCGGTGCACGGCAAGCTCGCGCAGGCTGAACAGGCGCAGCCGGCTCGCCGCGGCGCCGATCACGGAACCCGGTGTCACACCGGGACCGCCAGCCGCTCATCGGAACTGATCCGGCCGTCCTGCAGCATGATCACGCGATCGGTCGCGTCTGCCGCCTCCGCGTTGTGGGTCACCATCACTACCAGCCGGCGGCGGCCCGGATCGTGCGCGACCTCGCCGAGCAGCGCCAGGATCGACGCCCCCGTTGTGGAGTCGAGGTTCCCGGTCGGTTCGTCGGCGAGGATCAGGGGTGGATCCATCATCAATGCGCGCGCCACGGCGACCCGCTGCATCTGGCCGCCCGACAGCTCGGCGGGCCGGTGCTCGGTCCGGTTGCCCAGCCCCACGCGGCCCAGCAGCCGAATGGCGTCCGGTTTGGCCCTGCCCAGCCGGACGCCGTCGAGCAGCTTCGGGACCGCGACGTTCTCCCACGCCGACAGCGTCGGCAGCAGGTTGAAGAACTGGAAGACGAAGCCGACCCGGCGGTGGCGGAACGCCGACTGCTGCTCATCGCTGAGGCGGCCGATCTCGTCGCCGTCGAATTCGATGGACCCCGAATCGGGCGAGTCGAGGGCACCGAGCAGATGCAGCAGGGTGCTCTTGCCCGCCCCCGAAGGCCCGACGACCGAGACGAAGTGCCCGCCGTCGAGGCGCAGCCCGATCTCGTCGAGCGCGCGCACGGACTGACCGCCGACCCGGTACTCGCGCACGACGTCGCGAAGCTCGATGGTCAGCGGTCGGTGCGTCGTAGCACCGCAGGTGTCGATCCGTCCGGACATGATCCTCCCGCGCGTCGCACTCGTCAGCGCACGCACCGCCCCACACAGACCGTGCCCCCGAGGCGCTGGTATCGGAGATAACGAGGCCGCGCCCCGATCGGTTCACTCCGCTTGCGTCTCGTGGGCGGCGATGGCCGAAAGGGATGTTTAACTTTCGCGGCGTCCGGGGAAATCCGACGGTTCCTGAGGGGCGCGCGCCGCACCCGGGGGCTTATTGCGGCCTGTTTCGGAGCGGGCCGGTGATACCACGCCACGGTCATCAACAATTAACGCGTAAAGATTTGTTAAGCAGTGGATGTCCGCATTTTCGCTACCTAAACTCTGTGGGGTTAGGCGGGGATTTACAGGTCACTAGTCGGGCGGGCGGCTATGGAACGACTCAGCGGACTTGACGCATTCTTTCTCTATTTGGAGACGCCGACGCAGCCGTTGAACGTGTGTTGCATTTTGGAGTTGGACACGTCCACGATGCCGGGCGGCTACACCTACGGGCGCTTCCGCGCCGCGGTGGCCAAACGCGTGGCCGCGATGCCGGAATTTCGCATGAAGCTCGCCGATACGCAGCTGAACCTGGATCACCCGGTGTGGGTGGATGACGAGGACTTCCGCCTGCGACGACACTTTCGGCGCATCGGGGTGCCGGCGCCCGGGGGGCGCCGCGAGCTGGCCGACATCTGTGGCTATATCGCCGGGCTTCCGCTTGATCGCGATCACCCGCTGTGGGAGATGTGGGTGCTGGAAGGCGGTGCCCGCACGGGCGCGGTGGCGGTGATGCTCAAGGTCCACCATGCGGTGGTCGACGGGGTCGCCGGCGCGAATCTGCTGGCCCAGCTGTGCACCCTGGAGCCCGACGCGCCGCCACCACAGCCGGCGTGCGGCGCCGGCCGCGGTAATTCGCTGCAGATTGCCGCGAGCGGACTGATGGGTTTCGCATTGCGGCCATTGCGGCTCGCGACCGTGGTGCCGGCGACAATGCTGACCCTGGCGCAAACGATGCTTCGCGCGCGCGACGGCCGCACCATGGCCGCCCCGTTCACGGCACCCCCGACGCCGTTCAATGGCGCCGTGAGCCGGCACCGCAACATCGCCTTCACCCAGCTGGACATGCGCGACGTCAAGCGCGTCAAGGACCGGTTCGGCGTGACGGTCAACGACGTGGTCGTGACCCTCTGCGCGGGGGTGCTGCGGCGGTTCCTGCTCGAGCGCGGCGAGCTGCCCGACCAGCCGCTGGTGGCCACCGTGCCGGTGTCGGTGCACGAGAAGTGCGACCGACCCGGCCGCAACCAGACCACGTGGATGTTTTGCCGGGTGCCGAGCCAGATCGGCGATCCGGCCGAACGCATCCGTGCCACCGCGGCGGGTAATGCCGCCGCGAAAGACCACACCGCGGCCATCGGGCCGACGCTGCTGCACGACTGGACCCAGTTCGGCGGACCAACCATGTTCGGTGCGGCCATGCGGATCCTCCCGCACATCCCGATATCGCACAGCCCCGCGTACAACCTGATCCTGTCGAATGTGCCCGGCCCGCAGAACCAGTTGTATTTCCTGGGCTGCCACGTGGACAGCATGTATCCGATGGGCCCGATCATCGGCAGCGCGGGCCTGAACATCACCGTCATGTCGCTCAACGGGGACCTGGGGATCGGCATCATCGCCTGTCCCGACCTGCTGCCCGACCTGTGGGGCATCGCCGATGCATTTCCCGACGCGCTCAAGGAACTGCTGGAATGCGGAGAGCATCAGCCGGCGGGTAGCTGCCCGAGCTAGTTCTCGCGAGGTCAAGCCACCCGGCGATCGCCCGTCGGCAAGCTACGCTGGCCTTCCGAACCTCAGGAGGGCTGGTGGCCGATGCAACCTAACCCGCTCGACCCGGTGGCCAGCGAACGGCTGTCACACGCAGGCAAGGTCTTCACCTCCGACCTGTCGATCAACGAATTCGCCTTGCTGCACGGGGCCGGTTTCGAACCGATCGAACTCGTGATGGGCGTATCGGTCTATCACGTCGGCTACCAATTCACCGGCATCAGGCAGCAATCCGAGCTGCCCGTGCTCACCGAGGCGACCTACCGCGCGCGGTGGAACGCGATGTCACGGATGCAGGCCGAGGCCGATTCGCTCGGCGCCGACGGAGTGGTCGGCGTCCGCCTCGAATGGCGCCATCAGGGGGAGGGTGAGCACCTCGAGTTCATCGCGGTCGGTACCGCCGTGCGGTACACGCCGAAGCCGGGTGCGTACCGACGCCCCAACGGCCAGGCGTTCACCAGCCATTTGTCCGGCCAGGACATGACGACGCTGCTGCGGTCCGGGTACGCCCCGGTCGCCTTCGTGATGGGCAACTGCGTGTTTCACGTTGCCGTGCAAGGGTTTATGGCGATGATGAAGCAGGCGGGACGCAATACCGAGATGCCGCAATGGACGCAGGGCAGCTACCAGGCGCGGGAGTTGGCGATGTCGCGCATGCAGAGCGAGGCCGAGCGCGACGGCGGAAACGGCGTCGTCGGCGTGCATTTCGCGATCTCGAACTATGCCTGGGGGCATCACACGGTGGAGTTCTACGTCGCGGGAACGGCCGTGCGCCGCGGCGGCGAGGCGCAAACCCTGACGCCGTCGTTCGTCCTGCCGATGAGCGATTGATGACAGGCTTCGACCACGAGCGGGTCAGTCACGCTATCGCGTCGGCCCTGGCCGGCCCCGGAGGCGTCGCCCTCGTCGTTAAGGTGTTCTCCGGTGTTCCCGGGGTGATCGTCGTCCCGGCGCGGCGGGGCTTTTTCCGCTCGCAGCCGGAGCGCGTCCAGATCGGCGACTGGCGGTACGAGCTGAGCGCCGACGGCCGGCTCGGCGCCGCCCATGTGGTGAACGGCGTCGTCCTCGCCGAGGAGGTGCTCGCCGCCGGCGCCGTCGGTCCGCATATCGCCCGCGCGCTCGGGCAGCTGGTCACCGGCTACGGTCCGACGATCATTCCCAACATCGACGCGGCGCTCGAAGCCCTGGAGACCGGTTCCGGGACCCGCTTCTGACGTCAGTCGGCCGGTTGCTGCTGGTCGAGCGCCACCACCCACCTGCTGAACCGCCACGCGCCGTCCCGCTTGACCGCGGTGAACTCGTAGCGGCCGGTCAGGTCGGGGGTGGGCGGGCCGCCGTCTTTGACCGCGAAGACCTGGACATAGCAGTGCCCGGTGGCCTCGCTGTCGCTTTGGCCGGAGAACCAGAACGAGTTCAGCGCGTGGCGCCGCTGGTTGTTCTCGGCCTTGAATCCCGCCTTCCTCACCGCGAGCAGGCTCATCACCGTATCGAT
>NZ_LZJH01000078.1:0-39042 GCF_001666745.1 Mycobacterium sp. E2699
TGCGAGAACTTGCCCCACGCCCAGCTGAACGCCTCACCCACGCTGTACTGCGGGCCCGGCTACGGCGCCCCATCCGCACCGCCGGGCCCGCAGTACAGCGTGGGTGAGGCGTTCAGCTGGGCGTGGGGCAAGTTCTCGCAGAACTCGGTGCCGTTGATCGTGGCCACCTTCATCTACGCGGTGCTGTTCGGCGCCGCCTACGCCCTGATCCCCGTCGGCGGCAGCATGGGCTCGACCACCACCACAACCAACTCCGACGGCTACGCCACCACCACGGCGAACATCAGCGCCAGCGGGTTGGCCCTCATGATCGTCGGCTACATCCTCGTCTACGCGGTGGGCATCTACGCCCAGGCCTCGTTCCAGTCCGGAGCCCTCGACATCGCCGACGGCCGGCCGGTCGGCGTCGGCTCGTTCTTCAAGCCGCGCAACCTCGGCCCGGTGATCCTCGCCGCGATCATCGTCGGAATCCTGACCTCGATCGCCTCGGCGTGCTTCGTCCTTCCCGGCCTCATCGTCGGCATCTTCGCGCAGTTCACCATCCTGTTCGTCATCGATCGGTCGCAGAACGCCATCGAGGGGCTGAAGTCCAGCTTCACGACCGTCTCGTCGAACTTCGCCAACGCCCTGCTGGCGTGGCTGGTGCAGCTGGCCGCCGTCGTCATCGGCGCGTTGCTGTGCGGCGTGGGGCTGCTCGTCGGCGGGCCCCTCGCCGTGCTGGTCCTGACCTACACCTACCGCAAGCTCTCCGGCGGCCAGGTGGTCCCGCTGCAGCCGGGCGGCTACCAGGCCGGACCGCCACCCGGCCCGCCGCCGGGCCCCCAATACGGTTAGGCCCCGCCGCCGAATCTCGCCGCGCTGCGACCCTGTGGCGCTTGTGATGAGATCAGCGGATGAGCATCAAAGTTGCGCTGGAGCACCGCACCAGCTACACCTTTGACCGCCTGGTCCGGGTGTATCCGCACGTGGTGCGGCTGCGCCCGGCGCCCCACTCCCGCACGGCCATCGAGGCGTACTCGCTGCGGGTCGAGCCGAGCGACCACTTCATCAACTGGCAACAGGACGCGGTGGGCAACTTCCTTGCCCGGCTGGTGTTTCCGAATCCGATGAACCGGCTGACCATCACCGTCGGGCTCATCGCCGACCTCAAGGTGATCAACCCGTTCGACTTCTTCATCGAGGACTGGGCCGAGACCTGGCCCACCGGCGGGTGGACCTACCCCAAGGAGCTGGCCGACGACCTCAAGCCCTACCTGCGACCCGTCGACGAGGCGGGTGACGGCTCGGGCCCGGGCGAACTGGTGCGGTCGTGGCTGCAGAACTTCACGGTGCTCGACGGCACCCGCACCATCGACTTCCTGGTCGCGCTCAACCGCGCCGTCAACGCCGACGTCGCCTACAGCCTGCGGATGGAACCCGGCGTGCAGTCACCGGATTTCACGCTGCGCAACGGGGTCGGCTCGTGCCGGGACTCGGCATGGCTGTTGGTGTCGATCCTGCGGCAACTGGGGCTGGCCGCCCGGTTCGTGTCCGGCTACCTGGTGCAGCTGGCCTCCGACGTCGAGGCGCTCGACGGGCCGTCGGGGCCGGCCGCGGACTTCACCGACCTGCACGCGTGGACCGAGGTGTACATCCCCGGCGCCGGATGGATCGGGCTGGACCCGACGTCGGGGCTGTTCGCCGGCGAGGGCCACATCCCGCTGGCCGCCACGCCGCACCCGGCGACCGCGGCGCCGATCACCGGCGGCACCGAGCCGTGCGAAGCGACCCTGGAGTTCTCCAACACCGTGACCCGCGTCCACGAGGACCCGCGCGTCACGCTGCCCTACCCCGACGAGGCCTGGCGGACCATCTGCGACGTCGGGCGGCAGGTCGACGACCGGCTGGCCGCCGCCGACGTGCGGCTGACGGTCGGCGGCGAGCCGACGTTCGTGGCGGTCGGCATCCCCCCGGAAGGGTCGGTCGAGGAGTGGACGACCGCCGCCGACGGCCCGCACAAGCGGCAGCGGGCGTCCGACCTGGCCGCCCGGCTGAGACAGGTGTGGGCCCCGCAGGGGCTGATCCAGCGCGGGCAGGGCAGGTGGTATCCGGGAGAGCCGTTGCCGCGCTGGCAGATCGCGCTGTACTGGCGCACCGACGGGCGACCGCTGTGGACCGACGGCGCGCTGCTGGCCGATCCCTGGGACGGGTCGCCGGGCCTGGTGCCCGCCGACGCGGCGCACGACGTGCTCGCCGGGGTGGCCGACGGCTTCGGGCTGCCGCCCTCGCAGGTGCGGCCCGCCTACGAGGACCCGCTGGCCCGGCTGGCGGCCAAGGTGCGCACGCCGCACGGCGACCCGGTGGACCCGGACGACGACCTCGCCCCCGAAGCCGACACCGCCGCGGGGCGCGCCGCGCTGCTGGCGCGCCTCGACGAGGCCACCACGGCCCCGGCGGCTTTCGTGCTGCCGCTGCACCGCCGCGACGACGACGCGGGCTGGGCCAGCGCGGACTGGCGGCTGCGCCGCGGGCGGATCGTGCTGCTGCAAGGCGATTCCCCGGCGGGCCTGCGGCTGCCGCTGGATTCGATCAGCTGGCGGCCCCCGCGCGCGAGGTTCGACGCCGATCCCCTGTCCGCCGGCGACGCGCCGCCGCCCGAGCCCGACTGCGCGGAGGTCGTCGAACCCGGCGGAGCGCCGCCGACCGCCATGGTCGCCGAGGTCCGCCATTCGGCTCACGGCGGCCTGCTGTACATCTTCCTGCCGCCCACCGAGGCCCTGGACCACTTCGTGGACCTGGTCGCCCGCGTCGAGGCCGCGGCGGCCAAGGTGGACTGCCCGGTGGTGATCGAGGGCTACGGCCCGCCGCCGGACCCGCGGCTGAGGTCGGTGACGATCACCCCGGACCCCGGGGTGATCGAGGTCAACGTGCCGCCCACCGCCAGCTTCGCCGAACAGACGCAGCTGCTCGAGGACCTGTACGAACAGGCGCGGCTGGCCCGGCTGGCCACCGAGTCGTTCGACGTCGACGGCACCCACGGCGGCACCGGCGGCGGCAACCACATCACGCTGGGCGGCGTGACGCCGGCGGACTCGCCGCTGCTGCGCCGCCCCGACCTGCTGGTCTCGCTGCTGACCTACTGGCAGCGACACCCGTCGCTGTCCTACCTGTTCGCCGGGCGGTTCGTCGGCACCACGTCGCAGGCGCCGCGCGTCGACGAGGGCCGCGCCGAGGCGCTGTACGAACTCGAGATCGCGTTCGCCGAGATCGCGCGGCTAGGGGGCGGCGGGTCAAAAAACACAGCGAAGCCGTGGGTGACCGACCGCGCGCTGCGCCACCTGCTGACCGACATCACCGGCAACACCCACCGCGCCGAGTTCTGCATCGACAAGCTGTACAGCCCCGACGGCCCCCGCGGCAGGCTCGGGCTGCTGGAGCTGCGCGGCTTCGAGATGCCGCCGCACCTGCGCATGGCGATGGTGCAGTCGCTGCTGGTGCGCTCGCTGGTGGCGTGGTTCTGGGACGAGCCGCTGCGCGCCCCGCTGATCCGGCACGGCGCCAACCTGCACGGGCGATACCTGTTGCCGCACTTCCTGATTCACGACATCGCCGACGTCGCCGCGGACCTGCGCGCGCACGGCATACCGTTCGAGACCAGTTGGCTGGACCCGTTCACCGAATTCCGCTTCCCGCGCATCGGCACCGCGGTCTTCGACGGCGTGGAGATCGAGCTGCGCGGGGCGATCGAACCGTGGAACACCCTCGGGGAGGAGGCCACCGCCACGGGCACCGCCCGCTACGTCGACTCGTCGGTCGAACGCATCCAGGTCCGCATCATCGGCGCCGACCGGCACCGCTACGTCGTGACGGCCAACGGCTATCCCGTGCCGTTGCTGGCCACCGACAACCCCGACATCCACGTCGGCGGCGTGCGGTTCAAGGCCTGGCAGCCGCCCAGCGCGCTGCACCCGACCATCAGCACCGACGTCCCGCTGCAGTTCGAGCTGGTCGACCTCACCACCGGGACGTCGCGCGGCGGCTGCACCTACCACGTCGCCCACCCCGGCGGCCGCGCCTACGACGAGCCGCCGGTCAACGCCGTCGAGGCCGAGTCGCGCCGCGCCCGCCGCTTCGAGGCGACCGGCTTCACGGCGGGCAAGCTCGACCTGGCCGCCATCCGGGAGCGCCAGGCCCGGATCTCCACCGACATCGGCGCGCCGGGCATCCTCGACCTGCGGCGCGTCCGTACCGTGCAGCAGTGATGGCGCTTCCCGACACGGCACTGGACGGCGGCGGCCGCTACGACGCCGACCGGCTGCTGGCGGGGTACCGGACCGCGCGGGCGCAGGAGGCGCTCTTCGACCTGCGGCAGGGCCCGGGGGCCGGTTACGACGAGTTCGTCGACCGCGAGGGCAACGTCCGGCCGGCGTGGTCGGAGCTGGCCGACGCCGTCGCCGACCGCGGCCGCGCCGGGCTCAACCGGCTGCGCTCGGTGGTGGACAGCCTGATCGACAACGACGGCATCACCTACACCGAGGTCGACGCGGGCCACGAGCCCCGGCCGTGGCGGCTCGATGCGCTGCCGATCGTGCTTTCCGCCGCCGACTGGGACGTCCTGGAGGCCGGGCTGGTGCAGCGCTCGCGTCTGCTCGACGCGGTGCTGGCGGACCTGTACGGGCCCCGCACCCTGCTCACCGAGGCGGTCCTGCCGCCGCAGCTGGTCTTCGGCCACCCGGGTTATATCCGCCCCGCCAACGGGATCGAGGTGCCCGGGCACCACCAGCTGTTCATGCACGCCTGCGATGTCAGCCGGCTGCCGGACGGCAGCTTCCAGGTCAACGCCGACTGGACCCAGGCGCCCTCGGGCGCCGGCTACGCGCTGGCCGACAGGCGCGTGGTGGCGCACTCGATCCCCGATGTCTACGAACGGATCGCGCCGCGACCGACCACGCCGTTCGCGCAGGCGTTGCGGCTGGCCCTCATCGACGCCGCGCCCGACGTCGCCCAGGACCCGGTCGTCGTGGTGCTCAGCCCCGGCATCTATTCCGAGACCGCCTTCGACCAGGCGTACCTGGCCACCCTGTTGGGCTTCCCGCTGGTGGAGAGCGCGGACCTGGTGGTGCGCGACGGCAAGTTGTGGATGCGCTCGCTGGGCACGCTCAAGCGCGTCGACGTGGTGCTGCGCCGGGTCGACGCCGAGTACACCGACCCGCTGGACCTGCGCGCCGATTCCCGGCTGGGGGTGGTCGGCCTGGTCGAGGCGCAACACCGCGGGACGGTGACCGTCGTCAACACGCTGGGCAGCGGCATCCTCGAAAGCCCCGGGCTGCTGCGGTTCCTGCCCGGGCTCGCCGGGCGGCTACTCGGCGAGGAGCCGCTGCTGCGGACGGCGCCGGTCTACTGGGGCGGCATCGCGGGCGAGTGCTCGCACCTGCTGGCCAACCTGTCGTCGCTGTTGATCAAGTCCACCGTCGGCGGCAAAACCTATGTCGGGCCGACACTTTCGTCGGCGCAACTGACCGAGCTGGCCGCGCGCGTCGAGGACATGCCGTGGCAGTGGGTCGGCCAGGAGCTGCCGCAGTTCTCGTCGGCGCCCACCGACCATGCCGGGGTGTTGTCGTCGGCGGGTGTCGGCATGCGGCTGTTCACCGTGGCCCAGCGCGGCGGCTACGCGCCGATGATCGGCGGCGCCGGCTACGTGCTGGCCCCGGGGCCCGCCGCCTACACGCTGAAAACCGTTGCGGCCAAGGATGTCTGGGTGCGCCCCACCGAGCGCGCCCGCGCGGAGACCGTCACGCTCCCGTCGGCGCCGCAGCCGGCGAAGACGGCCGCGGGCACCTGGGGCGTCAGCTCGCCCCGCGTGCTGTCCGATCTGTTCTGGATGGGGCGCTACGGCGAACGCGCCGAGCAGATGGCCCGGTTGCTGATCGTCGCCCGCGACCGCTTCCACGTCTACCGCCACCACCAGGACACCGAGGAAAGCGAGTGCGTGCCGGTGCTGATGGCCGCCCTGGGCCGGATTACCGGCAATGACACCGGATTCGGCGGCGATGGCGCGGAGATGATCGCCGTCGCCCCGTCGACGCTGTGGTCGCTGACCGTGGACCCCGACCGGTCCGGGTCCCTGGTGCAGTCGGTCGAGGGCCTGGCGCTGGCCGCCCGGGCGGTGCGCGACCAGCTGTCCAACGACACTTGGACCGTGCTGGCCGGGGTGGAACGCGCGCTCGCGCTGCGCTCCGAGCCGCCGGACTCGCTGGCCGAGGCGGACGCCCTGCTGGCGTCGGCCCAGGCGCAGACGCTGGCCGGGATGCTGACGCTGTCGGGGGTGGCCGGCGAGTCGATGGTGCGCGACGTGGGCTGGACGATGATGGACATCGGCAAGCGCATCGAACGCGGCCTGTGGCTGACCGCGCTGTTGCGCGCCACGCTGACCGACGTCCGCAGCGCGCCCGCCGAGCAGACGATCATCGAGGCGACGCTGGTGGCGTGCGAGTCGTCGGTGAGCTACCGGCGCCGCACCGTGGGCAACGTCAGCGTGGCAGCCGTGGCCGAGCTGATGCTGTACGACGCCGGCAACCCGCGGTCGCTGCTGTATCAGGTGGAGCGGCTGCGGACCGACCTCAAGGACCTGCCCACCGCGTCGGGGTCGTCGCGCCCCGAGCGGGTGGTGGAGGAGATCGGCACCCAGTTGCGCCGGTCGCACCCCGAGGAGCTGGAGGCGGTCAGCGACGGGCGCCGCGCGGAGCTGGCCGAACTGCTCGACGCCATCCACTCCGAGCTGCGCGATCTGGCCGAGGTCATCGCCGAGACGCAGTTGCGGCTGCCCGGCGGCATCCAGCCGCTGTGGGGTCCCGACGAGCGCCGGGTCATGCCGGCCTAGATCAGCCTTTACCGATAAGCGTCGCGGGCGTAACGCTCGCGCGTGCCGGCGACCGCCGGCTTCACCGCTCGTCCGGGACGTTGCAGCCTTTGGGGGACTCGAGATCCCGGCGTTTCCGCACCGGGTGTAGATCCTCGATCATCGAGGTCTCTACGGAGCGCTCGCCGGGGCTTCGGATCCGCCGAAACCCGTTTCGGATTACATGTTTGCGGGCTTTCCGTTGGACCTCGCGGCGCTACCGGACTCCCAGCTCTTCATCGTGCCGGTTCAGCAGCAGGGGCTCGTTGAAACGCTTTGCGAGCGGGCCGAGGGATACGACGCGGAAATTCGCTGGGGTCACTCCGTGACCGGTTTCGATCAGCAGGACGAAAGCGTCACAATTCATGTCGACGGGCCGGACGGTGCCTACGACATGACGGCCGAGTACCTTGTCGGCGCCGACGGCGGCACCAGCAAAATACGCCATCTCGCCGGCATCGACTTTCCCGGGATGTCCTCGTACGACTTGGTCATCCGGATCGGGTTCGACGTCGTACCGCCGGACGAATTGATTGAACGGATCGGCGGGGAGCCTTACGTGCCCGGCTCCGGCCATCTTCCACCCCAGCGGTTCTTTCGAACTGACCGAGGCGTTTTGGCGTTCGGCGCGATGGGGAGCCGCGTCGCGGTGCTGACGTTCGAACTGGACAGCTCACCCCGTGAACAGCGGGGCGACGACCCCGCCGCCGGCCCACCGATGGACCTGCCCGATCTGGAGGCCAGCGCCGCACGTGTGTTCGGCGCAGAGGTGCCATTGCGTTTCATTTCGCCCGACACGCCACCGGACCTGCGCCGGTTCGCCGGCATCAACTCGAGGCTCGCGTCTCGCTACCGGGTCGGCCGCGTGTTTCTCGTCGGCGACGCCGCACACGTTCACTCACCGATCGGCGGACCGGGGCTGAACCTTGGTCTGCAGGACGCGGTGAACCTCGGCTGGAAGCTCGCAGCGGTGCTGAACGAGCGCGCGGACGTTGAGCTACTCGCCACTTACGAGAGCGAGCGCCGGGCGGCCGGGGAGCGGCTCATCATGCAGAGCCGGGCCCAGTTGGCTCTCTTTCGCCCGGGGGCCGAAGTCACCGCGCTGCGCGGGCTTTTCGCCGAACTGCTCAAAGACACCGACGGTCAGGCGGATCGCCGACCTGCTCTCGGGCGCCGACAATCGCTACCCCATGGGCACGAACAGGCATCCACTCGTGGGACGGTGGGTGCCCGACTTCGCCGTCGCGAGTGCCGCCGGGGACCGGCGCATTGCGGAGCTCGCCCGCGACGGACGCCCGTTGCTCGTGGACCTCACCGAGAGGGCCACGGTCGCAAACGCATTCAGCGATGTTGGTGAGCATCTCACACTCGCCGCCGGACGGCCCGTCGGTGAGATAGCCGCGACGGCCGTGCTCGTGCGCCCCGACGGTTATGTGGCATGGGCGTCGTCGCAGAGCAACCCCGACGTCGACGAAATTCGGACACTGCGCGACGCGCTCGCGCATTGGTTCGGTATCTAGCCGACTCTCAGCCAATCCGTTCGACCCATTGGGCACGGGACGGCCCGGGCTCGAACGGCGCGCCGAAGTACTGCGTCTCTCGGACCACCTCGCCATCCTCGAATTCCATGATGCTGACCACGTAATTCGGTTCCCCGTCGTATGTCAGGACGAGTTCGCTGATCCAGAGGTCGCCGCCACCGAGCATGCGGCGCAACGTGAAGCGCTTCGCGTTCGGCTGGGCGGCACGCGACGCCTCGATACTGCTTCGGCCACGGATGCGCTCGCCCGATTGCGGATACTCGAGGACCGCGTCAGCGCGATAGATTCCATGCTCCGTTGCAAAGTCGTTGGCATCGGAGGCAGCCCAGTGCCGCTGTAAGGCGACCCGCAACTCGTCATCACCCATGGCCGTGATCCTCTCCTGAACGAGGGGCTTTACCCAAGTGCGCCGCCAGAGTAACGTTCGGCTTCGCCAGCTTACGCCGTCTCGCCGGCACGCGGAGCCGTCACATGTCCGCAACGTGTCCGGACGGTGAACACGGACAGAGGTACTACCGGTGGATCGTGTCGCGATAGTTACGGGAGCCAGCCGGGGTATCGGCGCAGCGACCGCAATAGCTCTGGCGGAAAAGGGCTTTCGGGTGGTGATCAACTACCGGTCAAGCGCGGAGGAAGCAGAAGAGGTCGTCCGGTCGGCGACCGCCGCGGGCGGTGAGGCCGTGGCTATCCAGGCCGACGTCACCGCGCCCGGCGACGTCGCCGCGATGTTCGAGCAAGCCGAAAGGCGGTGGGGCCGGGTCGACGTGCTCGTCCACAACGCGTTAATCCCTTACGTGGTAACGTCGTTCGCCGATCTGAGCTGGGAACAGCTCGGCACCAAACTCGACCGAGAGCTCCACGCCGCATTCCTGGTAACCAAAGCCGCTGTGCCGGGCATGGTTTCCCGCGGCTACGGTCGGCTTGTCTACCTCACCACAGTGCTGTCCCGACGACCACGTCAAGGCATGGTCACGGTGGGCACCGCCAAGGCGGCAATGGACCAGTTCGTCCGCTACGTCGCACTGGAGCTGGCACCGAAGGGGGTCACCGCCAACCTGGTGTCGCCGGCCACGGTCGGCGATCCGACCGCGCATGCGCTCTTGACGGCCGAGGAGGTGGGCCAACTCGGCGCAACCAATCCGATGGGACGACTCGTCAGTCCTGAAGAGGTCGCCGAGGCTGTGGCTTTCCTGGCGGGTGAAGACTCCGGTTTCATCACCGGTCACTGCCTGGAGATCAACGGCGGCCTTGCGATGGATTGACGGGACCGAAGGGGGCTGTGCGCTGTGCATATGATCGATCTGGCCTATGTCGGGCGTGGTGTCCATGAGGAGTTGGTCGCCTACGTTGCCGACCAGGAGGGATTTTACGAGCAGGAGGGTGTGCACGTCGCCATCCGCGACGGGATCGGCTGGACGGCAGAGCGACTGCGCCGGGGCGCCGTGATCGGCCTGGGCCGGAGCCTCCAATCGCGGCTGACTGACGGGATCGGCTGGACCGCGATCAGCGTCAACACCGATCGTCCGCTGTTCTGGTTCCTCGGCGGCCCGCAGGTGGCGTCCATGTCCGACCTGGGCGGGCGGCGCCTGGCCGTCCACGCTCCTAAGAGTCCCCCCGGGGCTTTCGCCCGCATCGTCCTGCGTAAGCACGGCCTCGATCCCGACGGCGACGTGAATTGCGTTGTGCGCCATCCGGGTGACTATCAGATGGACCTGCGGCGCCTTCGGGACGGCTCGATCGACGCCGCATACGTGGGCAGCACGCTGTCGCCCGAACAGGTCGCCGACGAAGAGGGATTCCACCTGCTGGCCTGGGTCGGCGACCACTTCCCGATTCCCACCGTGGGTGTGGCCGTGGACCCGGCCCACATCCCGTTGGACAGCCCCGCCGTGCAGGCACTGGTGCGGGCCAACCAGCGCGCGCTACGCACCCTGGCCGAAAATCCGGGTCGCGCTGTCGATTACATCGCCTCGTTCCTCGACCGGCTCACGCGTGCCGAAGCGCAGCAGTACTACGACCGCTACATCGGGCCGTACTTTCTGCCCGACCGTCGGGTGGACCTCGACATCGCCCAACAAGCCATCGATGCGGTGGCCGCAGAGTTCGGTGTCGCCTCGGTCGCCGCCGACGAGATGTATGGGCCCGCGTCCAATGGCGGCTAGCTCGGCCAGCAGAGCGCTCGGCGCCAGACCCTACCCCGCGACCGCCTGCGGTCCGCCCAGCTCCGAGGTCACCTCGTCGATCACGTCGTGGATGAACTGCATCTTGTCCAGCACGGCGACCGGCAGCACGAACGGGTACAGGTCGTCGTGGCCCATCGAGCGGTTCACCATGTTCAGCGACCACGACACCGGCAGCCACATCTCTATGATGGTGGGAAAGGCGCTGGGCCCCAACGGGGTACGGTCGAAGGTGGCCGACGCCGGCGCGAACGCACACCACGCCGAGGTGTCCAGGGTGTCGCGGATGTGCAGGTAGTGCGCGAACGTCTCGGCCCAGTCCTCGGCGGCGTGCATCGTGGCATACGACGACACGAAGCTCTCCTGCCAACCGTCGGGCGCGCCCTCGTTGTAGTGCCGGTCGAGCGCCTCCTGATAGTCCGCGTCGGGATCGCCGAACAGCTCGTTGAACCGCGCTACGTACTCGGCCGACGGGGTGATCAGCCGGTAGAAGTAGTAATGCCCGACCTCGTGGCGGAAGTGGCCGAGCAGCGTCCGGTACGGCTCCTCCATCTCGACCCGCAGCTGCTCGCGGTGCACGTCGTTGCCTTCGGCCAAATCCAATGTGATGACGCCGTTTTCGTGGCCGGTGAACACCTTCTCGTGGGCGCTGGACAGCAGCCGGAAGCCCAGCCCGTAATCCGGGTCGCGGTCGCGCCCGATGATCGGCAGCCTCATCTCGTGCAGCTCGGCGATCAGCCGCCGCTTGGCCGCCTCGGCGCGGGCGAACGCGGCCAGGCCCTCGGTGTCGGTGTCGTTGGGCCGTTCCAGTGTGAGCGCGCACGACGTGCACAGGCCGCCGGGCAGGTTGGTGGGCACCAGCCAATTGCATTCGGCCAGATGACGATTGGCGCACAGCTCGTATTCGTCGGCGCTGACGAACCCGGCGCGGTCGCCCTCGTCGCCGGTGGCGATGACCAGCAGCGCCATCTGCTCCAGCGAGAACCCGAGCGCGCCACCGCATGACAGGCACGCCGAGTTCTCGAACGTCAGGCGCTGTCCGCAGTTGGGGCAGTGGAAGTCACGCATGCAGCACGTCCCCCTCGAAGGGCACCACGTCGACGGCGACGTCGATCACGCTGTGCTCGGAGTTGGTGTAGATGATGCCGCGCAGCGGCGGGACGTCGGCGTAGTCGCGCCCGCGCCCGACGATGATGTAGCGCTCGTCGACCAGCTGGTCGTTGGTGGGGTCGAGGCCCAGCCACTCGAACCGGCCGGGCTCCTGGGGGGTCCACACCGCCGCCCAGGCGTGGGTGGCGTCGATACCGATCATCCGATCCTTTCCCGGGGGCGGGTCGGTGGCCAGATAACCGGACACATAGCTGGCCGCCAGACCGTTGGCGCGCAGGCAGGCGATCGCCAGCCTCGCAAAGTCCTGACATACCCCCTCCCGGGCCGCCAGAACCTCGTTGACCCCGGTGGAAATCGTCGTCGACCCCGAGCGGTAGGTGAAGTCGGCGAAAATCCGCGACGCCAGGTCGCGCAGCACGTCCACCAGGGGGCGCCCGGACGCGAAACTGGGCGCCGCGTACGCGCGCACCTCGTCCGTGATCTCCGGCGGGTTCAGGTCGAGGGCGAACTCCGTCGCCAGCGCTCCCCTGCGCCCGGCCGGCCGGGCGGCCTCCCACGGCTGCACCGCCGGCCCGCTGCTGTACCGCTCCGGCGGCGGCGGATACACGTCGACGATGGAGTCGCTGGTGATGGTCAGGGCCCGGTGCGGCTCGGTGACATGAAAGTACGAGCTGACGTTGCCGTAGCTGTCGACGCTGGTGGAGCTGTCGGTGGGAGCCGGGTCGATGGTCAGCGCATGCGCGACGCAGCGCTGGCGTTGCGAGTCCCGCGGGGTGAGGAAGCCGCGGCCATAGGAGCTGGTCACGACGTCGGAATAGCGGTACTCGGTGCGGTGGGTGACCCGGTGCCGACGGGCCTGATCTCCCGGCAAGGCTTCTGACACAGGCTGATCCCATCACACCTCGTTTGCCGATCGCGAGCCAAGCGAGCCATATCGGGAGCACAATCGAAGGCGTGGCCACGTGGAGCGACGTCGCCCGCATCGTTGGTGAGCTGGCACTTACCTCCGAGCCGTCACCTCATGAGTGGCGGGTCGGCAAGAAGTTGCTGGCGTGGGAGCGGCCGCTGCGCCCGTCGGACCGCGAGGCGCTGGCGCACAGCGGCGTCGAGCCGCCCGACGGGGACATCCTCGGCGTGCGGGTGTCCGACGAGGGCGTCAAGTTCGCGCTGATCGCCGACGAGCCGGGGGTTTACTTCACCACGCCGCATTTCGACGGCTATCCGGCGGTGCTGATCAGGCTGGATGAGATCGCGGTGCGCGACCTGGTGGAGGTGATCACCGAGGCGTGGCTGACGCAGGCGCCGAAGAAACTCGTCCAGGAGTACCTGGCCGATTCACTATGACCGCAGGTCGATGACCGTTTGCAGGTCGTCGACGCAGGCCTGGACGACGTCGGCGAGCACCACCTGCGTTCTCTCCCGGGCGCCCTCGTGCAGCTGCGAGGCGAGGTGGCGCGCGGACGCGACGTAGGCGCACGCCCCGGCTGGGTCGGACTCGGCGAGGGCCGTGGCGGCCGCCAGCACCACCAGCGCCTTGTGCACGGGCTGCGGAAGCCGGTCGCAGCGGCCGTCCACACCGGGAGCGACGGCTCGGGCCAGCTCCAGCACCGAGCCCGCGAGCAGCGCCACGTGCACGGCCTGGTGATCGGCCGCGCGGACCGAATCGCGGAGGCCGAAGCGCCGCGGCGCGACCCGCACGACCTGACGGGCGGTGGTGCGCGCCTCGACGAGCCCGCCGAGCTGGGCGTGCACCCGGTCGACGGCCGACAGCGGCCAGTCCGCCGGGGCCTCCCGCCGCCCGGCGGCGAAGTCCGCGGCCCGCGACAGCACACCCTGCAGCACCCCCAGCACGCCGACGCGGGCGGCGTGCAGCAGCCGGCGGGGGTCGGCGGGGAACAACAAAATCGCGAACACGATCGCCACCACGCCCCCGAGCAGCGCGTCGTAGAGGCGTTCCAAACCGATGTTGCTGCGGTACAGGGCCAGCACCAGGATCGCCGAAACGGCCGTCTGGTTGGCGAACATCATCCCGTGCCCGATGTAGCCGTGGCCGATGAACACGGCGGCCGACAGCGCGAGCAGCGCCGCGATGCCGATCGCGAGGGCCCCCGGCCCGAGCAGCTCCTGCACGACGCTGCCGACCCCGATTCCCAGGGTGACGCCGATCATCATCTGGATGGCGCGTTGCGCGCGCAGCACGTTGCTGATCGACAACGAGACGGCCGCGGCGATCGGCGCGAAGAACGGCTGCGGGTGACCGAGCACGTCGTGGGCGAGGTACCAGGACAGGCCCGCCGCCACCGACGTCTGCACGAGCGTGAACCACACGGCGCGGAGCCGTTTGATGCCCGCGCGCGCGGCGTTCACGGCGTCAGGCCGGGCGCAACTCGAACAGCGGTATCACCCTGCTGGTCTTGGACTGGTACTCGGCGAACCCGGGCGCCGCGGCGGCGACCTTCTCGAAGAGCTCATCGCGTTCCGCGGACGGCAGCTCGTGGGCGGTGACGTCGAACGCGTCCGTACCGATCTCCACGTGCGCCGCCGGGTTGGCCCGCAGGTTGTGCACCCAGGCCGGGTTGACGGGGGCGCCGGCGAACGAGCCGATGATGATGAGCTTGCCGTCGATGCGGAAGTAGGCCAGGGGGTTGATCCGGGGCTGGCCGGACTTGGCGCCCGTCGTCGTCAGCAGCAGCAGGTTGGCGCCCTCGAACTGGCCGCCGACCTTGCCCTCGTTCGCCCGGAATTCGTCGATGATGCTCGTGTTGAACGCGTTGATGGTGCCGGTGTCAGGCATTTCTTCGGTCATGCCCGCTCAACCTTCTCCGGCTTGGCGTCTATTCCGGACTCCTTGCGCTGCTGGGTGGTGATGGGCGCCGGGGCGTTGGTGAGCGGGTCGACGCCGCCGCCGGTCTTCGGGAAGGCGATCACCTCGCGGATGGAGTCGACGCCCGACAGCAGCGCGTTGATCCGGTCCCAGCCGAACGCGATGCCGCCGTGCGGCGGCGCGCCGAACATGAACGCCTCCAACAGGAATCCGAACTTCTCCTCCGCCTCGGCCTTGTCCAGACCCATCACCGCGAACACCCGCTCCTGGATGTCGCGGCGATGGATACGGATCGAGCCGCCGCCGATCTCGTTGCCGTTGCAGACGATGTCGTACGCGTCGGCCAGCACGCTGCCGGGGTCGCTGTCCACCACGTCGGAGTACTCCGGCTTGGGCGAGGTGAACGCGTGGTGCACGGCGGTCCACGCCCCCGAGCCGACCGCCACGTCGCCGGCCGCGGTCGCCTCCTCGGCGGGCTCGAACAGCGGCGGGTCGACCACCCACACGAACGCCCACGCGTCCGGGTCGATCAGGTCGAGCCGCTTGGCGATCTCGCCGCGGGCCGCGCCCAGCAGCGCGCGCGACGACTTGGGCGGGCCCGCCGAGAAGAAGATGCAGTCGCCGGGCTTGGCCCCGACGTGGGCGGCCAGGCCCTCGCGCTCGGCGTCGGACAGGTTCTTGGCCACCGGGCCGCCCAGCTCGCCTCCGGAAGCCTCGTCGCCGACCAGGACGTAGGCCAGCCCGCGGTGGCCGCGCTGCTTGGCCCACTCCTGCCAGCCGTCCAGGGTGCGCCGCGGCTGCGAGGCCCCGCCGG
The DNA here is from genome assembly GCF_001666745.1 of Mycobacterium sp. E2699. Taxonomy (NCBI): domain Bacteria; kingdom Bacillati; phylum Actinomycetota; class Actinomycetes; order Mycobacteriales; family Mycobacteriaceae; genus Mycobacterium; species Mycobacterium sp. E2699. The sequence goes on from NZ_LZJH01000078.1 coordinate 15,347, forward strand.
GCATGACGACCGCGCCGACGTACGGCGCCTGGAAGACGCGAAAGGTGGTGTCTTTGAAGAACTCCGCGCACTCGACGAGCTCGAGCGCGAACCGCATGTCGGGCTTGTCGGAGCCGAACCGCCGCATGGCGTCGGCGTAGCTGATCCGCGGGATCGGGCGGGGAATCTCATAGCCGATCAGCTCCCACAGCGCGGCCAGGATCTCCTCCGAGATCGCGATGACGTCCTCGGCGTCGACGAAGCTCATCTCCATGTCGAGCTGGGTGAACTCGGGCTGGCGGTCGGCGCGGAAGTCCTCGTCGCGGTAGCAGCGGGCGATCTGGTAGTAGCGCTCCATCCCGGCCACCATCAGCAGCTGCTTGAACAGCTGCGGGCTCTGCGGCAGGGCGTAGAACGAGCCGGGGTGCAGGCGGGCCGGCACCAGGAAGTCGCGCGCGCCCTCGGGCGTCGAGCGGGTGATCGTCGGCGTCTCGATCTCGACGAAGTCGTGCCGCGCCAGCACCGCGCGCGCGGCGGCATTCACCTTGGAGCGCAGGCGCATTGCCGCGGCCGGGCCGTCGCGGCGCAGGTCGAGGTAGCGGTACTTCAGCCGGAGCTCCTCGCCGGCGGGCTCGTCCAGCTGGAACGGCAGCGGCGCGCTCTCGCCCAGCACGGTCAGCGCGGTCGCGTTCACCTCGATGTCGCCGGTCGCGATCTCCGGGTTTGCGTTGCCCTCCGGGCGGATCTCGACGACGCCGGTGACCGCGACGCAGAACTCGGCGCGCAACCGATGGGCCTGGGCCAGCACGTCAGACGTGCGGAACACCACCTGGGCGATCCCGGACGCGTCGCGCAGATCGATGAAGATGACCCCGCCGTGGTCGCGGCGGCGGGCCACCCACCCCGCGAGCGTCACCTGCTGGCCGGCGTCGCTGCTTCTCAGTGCACCGGCGGCGTGGCTGCGCAGCACGAACACTCCCTTTCCCGCGGTTGGAACGAGTGCCCAGTCTAGAGGGAGGTAACTTCGGTCCTATCGTCACAGACCTTTTGAAGATCGCCCTCGTCGGTCCCGGCGCCGTAGGCACGACGGTCGCCGCGCTGCTGCACCAGGCCGGGCATTCGGTGCTGGTGTGCGGCCGCACCACCCGCGACAACATCGAATTGCGGCCCGACGGCGCGGATCCGATCGTCGTCCCCGGCCCGGTGCAGACCGACCCCACCGCGGTGCGCGGCCCGGTCGACGTGGTGATCCTGGCCGTCAAGGCCACCCAGAACGACGACGCGGCCCCCTGGCTGGCCCGCCTGTGCGGCGAGCACACCATCGTCGTCGTGCTGCAGAACGGCGTCGAGCAGGTCGAGCAGGTGCAGCCGCACTGCCCGGTATCGCCGGTGGTCCCCGGCATCGTCTGGTACGGCGCCGAAACGCAACCGGACGGCTGGGTGCGGTTGCGCACCGAGGCCCGGCTGGTGCTGCCGTCGGGGCCTTCGGCGGAGGAGGTCGCCGGGCTGCTGCGCGGCGCCGGCTGCCAGGTGGACTGCGATCCCGACTTCATCACCGCCGCCTGGCGCAAGCTGCTCACCAATGCGCTGGCCGGGTTGATGGCGCTGTCGCGGCGGCGGTCCGGGATGTTCCGCCGCGACGACGTCGCCGCGCTGTCGCGGCGCTATATGGCCGAATGCCTGGCCGTCGCGCGGGCCGAGGGCGCGCGGCTGCCCGACGGCGTCGTCGAGGAGCTGCCCGGGATGTTCCGTCAGGCCCCCGAGGACATGGGCACCTCGATCCTGGCCGACGCGGAGTACCGCCGGCCGATGGAGTGGGACATCCGCAACGGCGTGATCATCCGCAAGGCCCGCGCCCACGGCCTGGCGACGCCGATCAGCGACGTGCTGGTGCCGCTATTGGCGGCGGCCAGCGACGGCCCGGGCTAGATTCAAGCCATGTTCCCCTGTGAGCGCGTCGACCTGGGCTTCATCGACACGGCACCCTTTCGGTTTTCCAACAGCGTCGACCTGGCCATCACGCCCGAGCAGCTGTTCGAGGTGCTGGCCGACGCCGAGTCCTGGCCGCGCTGGGCGCCGGTGATCACCAAGGTCACCTGGACCAGCCCCGAGCCGCGCCGGGTCGGAACCACCCGCACCGTCGACATGCGCGGCGGCATGGTCGGCAACGAAGAGTTCCTCGCGTGGGAGCCGTTCACCCGCATGGCATTCCGGTTCAACGAGTGCTCCACGCAGGCCGTCGCCGCCTTCGCCGAGGACTACCGCGTCGAGCCGACCCTGGGCGGTTGCCGGCTGACCTGGATCATGGCGCAGAAGCCGGCCGGCCCGGCCTGGTTGGCGTTGGTCGTCGCCCGGCCGCTGCTGAACTTGGTCCTGCGCCGGTTTCTGCGCAACCTGCGCAGCTACACCGACACCCGCTTTGCGGCCACCCGGCAACCTTAGGAGCGTGCGATGACCTTCAACGAGGGCATGCAGATCGACACCAGCACCGCGTCGTCGTCCGGTGGCGGCGGCATGGGAATGGCCCTCGGCGGTGGCGGCATCGGGTTGCTCATCCTGATCGGCGCGTTGTTGCTGGGCGTCGACCCGGGCCGCGTGATGACCTCGCAGATGAACACCGGCGGCTATTCGGCGCCCGGTTTCGACCTGAGCCAGTGCAAGACCGGGGCCGACGCCAACAAGTACGTGCAGTGCCGCGTGATCGCCACCGGCAACTCCGTCGATGCGGTGTGGCATCAGCTGATGCCGAGCTACACCCGCCCGCACGTGCGCCTGTTCACCGGTTCGGTCGACACCGGCTGCGGGCCCGCCACCACCGCGGTGGGTCCGTTCTACTGCCCGGTGGACCAGACCGCGTACTTCGACACCGACTTCTTCAAGGAGCTGGTCGACCGATTCGGTTCCAGCGGTGGGCCTTTCGCGCAGGAGTACGTGGTCGCCCACGAATACGGCCACCACGTGCAGCAGCTGCAGGGCATCCTGGGCCGCTCCCAGCAGGGCGCCCAGGGCGCCGGCGGCAACGGCGTCCGCACCGAATTGCAGGCCGACTGCTACGCCGGCATCTGGGCGCACTACGCGTCGACCGTCAAGCAGGAGAGCACCGGGGTGCCCTACCTGCAGCCGCTGAGCGACCAGGACATCGCCGACGCGCTGTCGGCCGCCGCGTCGGTGGGCGACGACCGGATTCAGAAGGAGTCGACGGGCCGCGTCAATCCCGAGTCGTGGACACACGGTTCGTCGGCGGAACGGCAGAAGTGGTTCACCATCGGGTACCAGACCGGCGACCCGAACAAGTGCGACACCTTCTCCGCGACGAACTTGGGCTAGCCCCTGGCCGCGCAGGTGACGGTGGTGGTCGCGTCCTGGCGCGCGACGACTTGGCCGTCCACGGCGATCTCGCAGTGAAACGAAGCGGGGCCGTTGCCCGAATCCGGCCAGTGCAGCATGCCGCTGGCGGTGATGCTCGCCCATTGGGCCGGGTTGGCCAACGTGGCCGTATAGGTGACCGGCGCTCCCCCGCTCAGCGGTGCCTGCACACTGGTCATGAACTTCGACGGGTCCGCGTTGTAGGCGGCCTGGCTGGGCGGATCGGAACTCACGTAGTTGACCGTGGCGGTCAGATTGTTGGGGCTCGACACGGTGTAGGTCACCTGATGGCCGTCCGCATGTGCAGTCGCGGGCGTGACGGCCACTGCGGCGGCCGCTGCAAACGTTGCCGACGCGACCGCGCTGATCACTTTTCGCACGTTCGTCATATCGAAAACGCTACCGGATTCGTTACAGATGCCGCCGGTTCGCTTGGGTCAGGTATGAAGCAAGCATGAGCGACGATCCCGGGATCAGCCGCCGTCGGCTGTTGACCACCAGCGCGGTGTCGGCGGCCCTCGGGGCGGGCATCGGGGGCGGGGCGACGCTGGTGTGGTCGCATCCTCGGGCGCCGTCGGCGTGGTATCAGCCGGACCGCAACGGCGCCCCGCCGGTGACCGGCCTGCACCTGCAGTTCGGCAGCAACGCCGCCACCGAGGTGGTGGTCTCCTGGCACACCTCCGAGGCCGTCCGCAACCCGCGCGTGATGCTCGGCACCCCGGCGTCCGGGTTCGGGCGCACCGTCGAGGCCGAGACCCGCACCTACCGGGACGCCAAGTCGGGTGTCGAGGTTCGCGTCAACCACGCTCGCCTGACGGGCCTGACGCCGGACACCGACTACGTGTACGCCGCGGTGCACGACGGCGCCGAGCCGGAAAGCGGCACCGTGCGGACCGCGCCGTCGGGCCGAAAGCCGCTGCGCTTCACCAGCTTCGGCGACCAGTCCACCCCGACGCTGGCCCGGCTGCCCGACGGCAGGTACGCCAGCGACAACATCGGGTCGCCCGCGGCCGCCGACACCACGCTGGCGGTCGAGCGGCTCGGTCCGCTGTTCAACCTGGTCAACGGCGACCTGTGCTACGCCAACCTCGCGCAGGACCGCATCCGCACCTGGTCGGACTGGTTCGAGAACAACACGCGCTCGGCGCGGTACCGTCCCTGGATGCCGGCTGCGGGCAACCACGAGAACGAATTGGGCAACGGGCCAATCGGTTACGGCGCCTACCAGACCTACTTCGCGCTGCCGGATTCCGGTTCCAGCCCCGAGGCCCGCGGGCTGTGGTACTCGTTCACCGCCGGGTCGGTGCGGGTGATCAGCCTCAACAACGACGACGTCGCCTTCCAGGACGGAGGCAACTTCTACGTGCACGGGTACTCCGGCGGGGAGCAAAAGCGCTGGCTTGCAAGGGAACTCGCCAACGCGCGGCGCGACCCGGATGTCGACTGGATCGTCGTGTGCATGCATCAGACGGCGATCTCCACCGCCGACAAGGCCAACGGCGCCGACCTGGGCATCCGCGAGGAATGGCTGCCGTTGTTCGACCAGTATCAGGTCGATCTGGTGGTGTGCGGCCACGAACACCACTACGAACGTTCGCACCCCCTGCGCGGGACGCTGGGCACCGACACGCTCACGCCGCTGCCCGTCGAGACCCGCAACGACCTCATCGATTCCACCCGCGGCACCGTGCATCTCGTCATCGGCGGGGGCGGTACCTCGTTGCCGAGCAACGGGTTGTTCTTTCCCGAGCCGCGGTGCCGCGTGCTGACCGGTGTCGGGGCTTTCGACCCCGGACTCGGCCGCAAGGCGCCGATCTACGTGCTGGAGGATGCGCCGTGGTCGGCGTTCCGCGACCGCGACAACCCTTACGGCTTCGCGGCTTTCGACGTCGACCCGGGCCGGCCCGGCGGCAACACCTCGATCAAGGCCACGCATTACGCGCTGAGCGGCCCGTTCGGTGAGGTCACCGCGGTGGACCAGTTCACGCTCACCAAGCCGCGCGGCGACAAGGCGGGTTAGCTCAAAACAGCGTCGCCTGCTGCGGTTCCGGCCCGGCCGTGGTCTGCGGGACCGGGCGGGGATCGCCGGCCAGGCGGTGCTTGGCGATCAACGGCGCGGCCCGTGCGCGCAGCGCGTCGCGATAGCCCTGCGGCAGGTAGGCGCCGCGCCGGTAGAGCTCGCGATACGCACCGACCAGCTCGGGGTGCGAGCGGGCCAGCCAGGCCATGAACCAGCCGCGCGTCGAACCGCGCAGGTGCAGCCCGAACACCGTCACCCCGGTGGCGCCGGCCGCGGCGATCTGGCCGAGCAGCCGGTCGAGGTGGTCGGCGCCGTCGGTGAGGTGCGGCAGGACCGGGGCGACCATCACGTGGCAGTTCAGGCCGGCGTCGCGAATCGCTGTGATCAGGGACAGGCGCGCCTGCGGCGTCGGGGTGCCCGGTTCGAGGTCGCGGTGCAGGTCCGGATCGCCGACCGCCAGTGACACCGCGACCGAGACCGGAACCTGTTGGGCCGCATCGGCTATCAACGGCAAGTCCCGCTTGAGCAGGGTGCCCTTGGTGAGGATCGACAGCGGCGTACCGGACCCGGCGAGCGCGCCGATGATGCCCGGCATCAGCGCGTAGCGGCCCTCGGCGCGCTGGTAGGGATCGGTGTTGGTGCCCAGCGCGACGGTCTCCCGCTGCCACGACGGCCGGCGCAGCTCGCGCCGCAGCACCTCGGCGACGTTGGTCTTGACCACTACCTGGGTGTCGAAGTCGGTGCCGCAGTCGAAGTCCAGGTATTCGTGGGTCGGACGCGCGAAACAGTACCGACAGGCGTGCGAGCAGCCGCGGTAGCCGTTGACGGTGTATTTGAACGGCAGGGCCGACGCATTGGGCACCTTGTTCAGCGCCGACTTGCACAGCACCTCGTGAAAGGTGATGCCCTCGAACTGCGGCGCCCGCACGCTGCGCACGAGGCCGAGACGCTGCAGCCCCGGGAGCGCCCCGTCGTCGACGGGGTTCCCGTTGACCGCGACGGCCTGGTTGGACCAGCGCATGCCTCTATTCGAACTTTTGTTCGATCCGATGTCAAGTGACAGGATTGCCCCATGACATCCCCCCGAGTCGAGCCGTACGGTCAGCTGCGCTACCAAGAGATCGCCGGAAAGCGGATGGCCTACATCGATGAGGGCGACGGCGATGCGATCGTCTTCCAGCACGGCAACCCGACGTCGTCCTACCTGTGGCGCAACGTGATGCCCCACCTGGAAGGGCTGGGGCGCCTCGTGGCGTGCGACCTCATCGGGATGGGCGCGTCGGACAAGCTCAGCCCGTCGGGGGCCGACCGCTACCACTATGCCGAGCAACGCGACTTCCTCTTCGCGCTGTGGGACGCACTCGACCTGGGCGACCGCGTCGTGCTGGTGCTGCACGACTGGGGGTCGGCGCTGGGATTCGACTGGGCCAACCGGCATCGCGACCGCGTGCAGGGGATTGCCTTCATGGAGGCGATCGTCACTCCCATGACGTGGACGGATTGGCATCCCAACGTGCGGAGCGTGTTCCAGGGCTTCCGGTCGCCCGAGGGGGAGCGAATGGTGTTGGAACAAAACATCTTTGTCGAAGGCGTGTTGCCCGGCGCCATTCAGCGGAAACTCTCCGACGAGGAGATGAACGCCTACCGCCGGCCGTTTCTCAATCCCGGCGAGGACAGGCGCCCCACGCTGTCGTGGCCACGCAACATACCTATCGACGGCGAGCCAGCCGAGGTCGTCGCCGTCGTCGACGAATACCGCGGCTGGCTCGAAACGGCCGCCGTGCCAAAGCTGTTCGTCAACGCCGAGCCCGGCGCCATTCTCAACGGCCGCATCCGCGACTACGTCCGGACGTGGGCCAATCTCAGCGAAACCACAGTCCCCGGGGTGCATTTCATCCAAGAAGACAGCCCGGACGAGATCGGTGTGGCGGTGGCGGAGTTCGTCAGGCGACTGCGGTCTGCCGGCACCTAGAAGGGCGGTGGCTCGTCGTCGTCGGTAGGTGGGGCGGGTCCGGTGTAGCTCCAGGTTTCGGCTCGCCGGGCGGTGCGGGCGTCGCGGTTGTGTTTGCGTTCGGTGGCGATGCGGTAGGCGCGGTCTTGAGCGCGGGTGCGGCGGCGCTTGGGCATCATCGCGGTGCGCTCGGCGCAGCCCTGGGCGCGGGTGAGCGTGTGCAGTGGTCGGGTTGGTGCGCACAGGCTCGGGAACACCAGCGCACTGCCCGGGGTGGTGAGGTAGGTGTGCCCGCCGGGCAGCGTCCAGATTACGGTGCCGTCGCGCAGCTGTGTCTCCTGCCAGCCCCAGAACGTTTTGAGCAAATGATGAAGCCGGCAAAGACATTTCAGGTTCGACGCATGCGTGGCCCCACCCTGGGCATAGGGGATGGTGTGGTCGATGTCGCAGCCGATGGCCGGGGCATCACAGCCCGGCGCCCGACACGTCAGATCACGAAAGCGCACGAAATCGGCCAACGCCTTCGAGGGCACATACCCGTTCTCTGGTGGCGCGTCGCCGGGATGGATCAGCGGTACCAGCCTCGCCGAGGCGGCCAGTTCGGCCACCAGTTCGGGCGGGATCAGCCCGTCGGCGCCCACCTCACTAGCCGCAGCGCTGCCCCCGTCCAGGGTGGCCCGCTCGGCGATCACATGAATCACCACCGGTCCCGCCGCGGGCCGTTTCCCGGCCACGCAATCCGGGCGCCCGCACCGACACCCCAGCCGATCCGCCCCCGCGGCCAGCGCCCCCAGCGCATCAGCGCGGCGCTGCTCGCGGCTGCGCGGATCATGGGCACACACCGTGGCCGCCAACGCATTCAACCGCTTTTCCAACGCATGGGCATCCGGGGTCAATAAGGCACCATGGATCTCCGAGAGGCCGTCTTGAACCCGATCCCCAATCCAAATCTCGCGATCGACCTGACGCTCGCGGCGCCGGCGCACCGCATCCCGATCCGCCTTGGCCACGACCCGATCCACCTGGGCGGCCAGCCGGCCCTGCGTCATCGACGGCCAGCGCACCACGTTCGCTGCCAGAGTGGCATCAACGGCCGCCAACACCTCGCCATCGGTGATCAAATCGCTGCGATACACCAGCGTCTGAAACAACCGATAATCGATATCCCCGGCCCGAAACAGCCCGGCCACCGCCGGCAGCCGCTCACGCATCGCCCGCGCATACCGCAAATAGCTACCCGCCAGCGCCAAGCTGATCCGAAACGCCGCAGCCACCTCCGCGCCCACCGCCGCCCAGGTATCCACCGCCCAATTCGCCTCTTCACCGCGCTGGGCCCGGCGCAACTCGAACAACTCCCCGATCGCATCCAACCGCGCCGCCGCCCGCGCCTCGGCCCGCCACGACGCGCACATCCGCTCCACCAGCGCCGCCGAACGCTCCGTGGTCGGGGGCTCCCAGTAATCGTGAAGCCTACGGGAATCGAACATACGTTCGAGTATAGCAGTGTCCGCCGACCGCGTCGACTCATCTGAGATGCGCGCGTGGACGGCGCGCCTTGACTTTGGCTGAGCGCAGGGCAGTGACGCAGGCAGCAGCGATCCGTTACCGGCAGGCCAGTAAGCGCGGGAAGAGTCGGATTCTCGACGAGTTGTGCGCGAATACCGGCTGGCACCGAAGTCACGCCCGCAAGGCCCTCAACGCCGCACCGGTGGCCACGATCGTGACTGCGCGCAGTCCTCGGCCGGCGACGTACGACGATGATGTCATCGCGGCGTTGACGGTCTGCTGGACCGTGCTGGGAAAGCCGGCTGGCAAACGGCTTGCTCCCATGCTCACCGAATTGGTGGCCGTGCTGCCCCACTTCCGAGAGCTGGTCCCCCCGCTCCGGTCACCAAGCGCGCACGCTCACGTGAGGCAACGATGCACCCTTCGCGCGCATCTTGACATGAGGCAACTTGACGACAGTTGGCTTCAGAGCACCGCGTCGGCGAGGCGTTCGACCTGCTCGAGCGCGGCGACGCACGGGTGAAAGATGAGCCCGTCGAAGCCGAGGTCGCGGTAGGCGCGCACGGTGGCCGCCGCATCCTGTGGCGAGATCAGCATGTCGGCGACATTGAGGGCCGCGTAGTCGGGATTGAACCCGTAGTAGTCCCACAGGTGTGCATGGCCGCGCCGGACGATCTCCTCGCCGCCGAGAGCGAAGTTCACGCTGGCGTGGATCCGTGGCCGCCCCGGGCGACCCGCCTCGCGCCATGCGTCGCGAACCCGGTCGGCGAGCGGCGCCTGGCTGGCGTAGTCGCGCAGCGCACCGGCCGACCAGCCGTCGCCGACGGTGGCGACACGACGGATGGTCGCCGGCGACCTTCCGCCGAAGAGAATCGGAATGCGCACGGGCGCCGGGCACAGCGCCCTGTCGCCTGCTACCGGCTCGGCGTGCCACGCGTCGCGCAGCCATCCCACCGCCTGGTCCAAGGCTCGCCCCCGTCTGCCGAAGTCCGCCCCGACGGCGGCGTAGTCGTCGGGCCGGCTGCCCACCCCCAGGCCCACGATCAGCCGCTCACCGGAGCAGGCCGCCACCGTGGCGAGCTGTTTGGCGAGTAGTGCGGCCGGCCACAGCGGGGCCAGCAAAACGTTTGTCACCAGACCGATTTCACTGGTCGCGCCCGCGACCACCGAAAGGGTGGCAATCGAGTCGAGGCTTTCGTAGACGAGCCGGTCGATGGTGGCCACAGCGGCGAATCCCCGCTGTTCCGCCCGGCGGGCCCACTGCACCGTCAACGGGCCCGGCGCATGGGCGATGTGGCTCGGCAGGCCGATTCCGATTTGCATTGCGATCCTTCCTATTTCGTCGTGATCGGGTTGACGGCCTCGAAGATCTCGTCGTACGAACCGTCGCGCCCGGCGAATCGCACCCGTCGAGCGGCATCGACCACCACCTCGTCGGCGTGAGGTTGAGATCGCAGCAGCGAAATCGACTCGGCCACAAAGTCTTCCAGCGCAATCACGTCGGGACCCTGCTGCATTTCGGTCTCCACCCTCGGCGGGATGATCTCGACCACCTGGACCGGCGTGCCGCGCAGCTGGTGACGCAGCGACTGGGGGTGCCGAGCCCTCAGCTGAGCGGCCAGGCGGGTGATGCTGCCGGGGTTGGCGTCGGCGACCGCCCGCAGCGGCCCCCGGCGTCTGCCGGCGATGATCACTTGGTTGCCCGAGCGGTGCAGCGATTCGGCCAGGCCGCGGCCAATCCCGCTGCCCCCGCCGCTGACCAGGACCGTGTTCCCCGTCAGTTTCATGGTGCAAGATTCGCAGCGGAGGTGACAGAATTGCCACCGTGCGGCTCCAATTATCGAGAAATCTTCGTCAACTAGCGCTCAATGGATGGTTTTCACCATGGTTGATGCATTGGACGGCCAGATACTGCACGCGTTGCAGATATCGCCCCGAGTTTCGTTTCGCCGCATCGCGGCGGTGACGGGCGCGACCGAACAAACCGTCGCGCGCCGCTACCACAGGCTGCGCCGCGACGGCGTCGTGCGCGTCGTGGGAATGCAGAACCCGTGGGCCGGCGACGACGACGATTGGGCCCACTGGGTGTGCCGGATACGCGCCAAACCCGAACGCATCCCGCAACTGGCCGACGCGCTGATCCGACGGCCGGACGTGTCCCACGCCAACGTCCTGTCGGGCTGGACCGACCTGGTCTGCACCATCCGCGCGCCGCTCGGCGAGAACCGCGAAGACGTTGTGCTGCAGCGGCTTCCGCGTACCAACTCGGTCACCGGCATCGACATCGACCTGGTGCTGCACACATTCGGGCAACCCCCGAGCACGCCGTGGACGGGCTACGGCCACACGCTCGACGCCGAACAGGCCGGACAGATCCTGGCCCGCGTCGAGGCTCCCGCGCCCGGCCAGCCGTCCCGGCCGACCGCGGAGGACCGTCCCATGCTCGACGCGCTGGCCGACGACGGCCGCGCACCGCACTCGCGATTGGCCGAACGCACCGGGTGGTCAGTCGCCCGGGTGCGCAGGCGACTGGCGACACTGGAAGCGTCCGGGGCGCTGCTCTACGACGTCGACCTGCTTCCCGAGCGACTGGGTTACCACCTCAGCGCCATGCTGTGGCTCACAGTGGCGCCCCGGCACCTGCAGCGCGTCGGTGAACTGATTGCCGCGCACGACCAGATCGCGTTCGCGGCCGCCGTCAGCGGGAGCAAAAACCTTATGGCGGTGGCCATCTGCCGTGACGTCCACGACCTGTACGCGTACCTCACCGACCGCCTGGCTCCTATCGAAGGGGTCCTCAGCTACGAGGTCAGCGTCCGCACCCAACGCCTCAAGCAACACGGCTCCGTGATCGCGCATGGGCGGCTGATGAACCCGAACCCGGCGCGCGCCCCGCACCGCTCCGATGCGAAGCTACCGCCCTAGCCGCGAAAGGACCTCGGCCACAACCGAATCCGTGGGCACAGACACCTGATCGCCCGTCCCGAGGTCCTTCACCCCGACGGTCCCGGATTCGAGGTCCCGGTCACCCGCCACCAAGGCGATCCGCGCGCCGGAGCGGTCCGCGGCGCGCATCGCGCCCTTGAGCCCGCGGTCTCCGTAGGCAAGGTCGACGCGGACGCCGGCGCCACGCAGCCGAGCCGCGAGCACCGCCAGCGAGAGCTTGGCCGGCTCGGAGAGCGGCACCCCGTACACGTCGCAGCGCGTGGTCTCCCCCACGCTCTTGCCCTCGGCGCGCAGCGCCAGCAGGGTGCGGTCCACCCCGAGCCCAAATCCGATGCCCGACAGGTCCTGTCCGCCGAGCTCTCGCATCAGGCCGTCGTAGCGGCCACCGCCCCCGATCCCCGACTGTGCGCCCAGGCCGTCGTGCACGAACTCGAACGTGGTCTTGGTGTAGTAATCCAGCCCGCGCACCATCCGCGGGTTGATGACGTACGGCACCCCCAGCGCGTCCAGGTGCGCCAGCACCGTGTCGAAGTGCTGCTTGGCGGCATCCGACAGGTGATCCAGCAGCACCGGCGCGTCGGCCGTCATCGCGCGCACCGCGGGCCGTTTGTCGTCGAGCACGCGCAGCGGGTTCAGCTGCGCGCGCCGCCGCGTCTCCTCGTCGAGGTCGAGGCCAAACAGGAACTCCTGCAACAACTCCCGGTACTGCGGGCGGCAGCTCTCGTCGCCCAGCGAGGTGATCTCCAGCCGGAAGCCGTCCAGGCCCAGCGAGCGGAAGCCGGCGTCGGCGACGGCGATCACCTCGGCGTCCAGCGCGGGATCGTCGACGCCGATCGCCTCCACCCCGACCTGCTGCAGCTGGCGATAGCGGCCGGCCTGCGGGCGTTCGTAGCGGAAAAACGGCCCCGCATAACAGAGTTTCACCGGCAGCGCGCCGCGGTCGAGGCCGTGCTCGATCACCGCGCGCACCACCCCGGCGGTGCCCTCCGGCCGCAGCGTCACCGAACGGTCGCCGCGGTCGGCGAACGTGTACATCTCCTTGGAGACGACGTCGGTGGATTCGCCTACGCCGCGGGCGAACAGGGCGGTGTCCTCGAAGATGGGCAGCTCGACGTCGCCGTAGCCGGCCCGGCGGGCCGCGGCGAGCAACCCATCGCGCACCGCGACGAACTGGGCCGAATCGGGCGGGAGGTAGTCCGGCACCCCCTTGGGAGCGGAGAACTCCGTCACCGGCTCAGGCCCTCGAGGAACGGGTTGAAACGTCGTTCCGCGCCGATGGTGGTGGCGTTGCCGTGTCCGGGCAGGACGACGGTGTCGTCGTCGAGCACCAGCAGCTTGTCGATGATCGACGTCAGCAGGTCGCGGCCGCTGCCGCCGAACAGGTCCGTGCGGCCCACCGAGCGCTCGAACAGCGTGTCCCCGGTGAAGACGACGTCGTTGTCAGCCGAGACGCGGAAGACCACCGATCCGCGGGTGTGTCCCGGCGTGTGGTCGACGTTGACGGTCACGCTGCCCAGGTCGAGCTTGTCGCCGTCGCGGTCCAGCTCCACCACCTGCTTGGGCTCGCGGAAGAACGCGCCCGTCACCAGCTGAGCCAGCCGCGGGCCGTAGCCGTGGATCGGGTCGGTGAGCATGAACCGGTCCTCGGGGTGGATGTAGGTGGGGCAGCCGAAGGTGTCGGACACCTTCTGGGCCGACCACATGTGGTCGATGTGGCCGTGGGTGAGCAGCACCGCGGCCGGGGTGAGCCGGTTCTCGTCGAGGATTCGCCGCAGCGCGCCCATCGCACGTTGCCCGGGATCGACGACGACGGCGTCGGTTCCGGGGCGTTCGGCCAGCACATAGCAGTTGCACGCCAACATGCCGGCGGGGAATCCGGTGATCAACACGCTTCCCAGTTTCCCACGGGGGCCGGTTGGCGCCCGTCACGGCGCCCACATTAGCCTGGGCTGGCCAGCTCAGGGCCCCACTGACCAAGCATGGAGGCATACCGGCCGTGCCGACCAACGAACAGCGACGCGCCAACGCCAAGCGCAAACTCGAACGGCAGCTGGAGCGCCGTCAACAGCAGGCCAAACGGCGCCGGATCATGGTGATCGCCGGTGGTTCGATCGTGGGGGTGGCCGTCATCGCGGCGGTGGTGATCGCCATCGTCAACACCAAGCACGAGCACAAGAACAACACCGCGGCGACGAGCACCCCCGCGGCCAGCAGCTCCCCGGAGACGACGTCCGCCGGACCGCCGCCGCCCGTTCCGCCGCTGCCGGCGTTCAAGCCGTCGGCGTCCGTGGGTGCGAACTGCCAATATCCGGCGTCGCAAGACCCGGCCGCCAAGCAGGTCAAGCCGCCGCGCACCGGCAAGATCCCGACGGACCCCGCCCAGGTGAGCGCGAGCATGACGACCAGCCAGGGCAACATCGGCCTGATGCTGGCCAACAACGAATCACCTTGCACCGTCAACAGTTTCGCAAGTCTGATCGGCCAGAAGTACTTCGACGGCACCAAATGCCACCGGCTGACCACCTCGGACACGCTTGGCGTCCTGCAATGCGGCGACCCGAAGGGCGACGGCACGGGCGGCCCCGGCTATCAATTCGCCAACGAGTACCCGACCGACCAGTACCCGCCCAACGACCCCAAGGCGCAGCAGCCGGTGCTGTATCCGCGGGGCACCCTGGCGATGGCCAACGCCGGACCGGGCACCAACGGCAGCCAATTCTTCATGGTCTACAAGGACTCTCAGCTGCCGCCGCAATACACCGTCTTCGGCACGATCCAGGCCGACGGGCTGGCCACGCTGGACAAGATCGCCAAGGCGGGAGTCGCCGGCGGCGGGGAAGACGGGGCGCCGGCCGGCGAGGTCACCATCAAGTCGCTGCTGCTCGACTAAACCCGGGGCAGCGCAACACCATCGCGGGATTGCTGAGAATCGCCAGACTCGCACCCTCCACGGTTTAGGGTTCGTGGGATGAGTATTGATCCGGAGTCATTCGGTCATTACCAGATAGTGGAGTTGTTGGGCCGCGGTGGCATGGGCCGGGTGTATCGCGCCTACGACGCGACCACCGATCGGATCGTGGCCCTCAAGGTGCTCCCGCCACATCTGGCGGAGGATCAGGACTTTCAGCAACGCTTCCGCCGCGAGGCGCGCATCGCGGCGGGTCTCAACGACCCGCACATCGTGCCGATACACGGTTATGGCGAGATCGACGGCCGGCTGTACGTCGACATGCGGCTGATCGAGGGCCGCGACCTGTCGGAGTACATCGACGAGAGCGGCGGGCGGCTGTCCCCCGAGCGCACGGTCGCGGTGATCGAACAGGTTGCCGCCGCGCTGGACAGCGCCCACCGGGTGGGGCTGGTCCACCGCGACATCAAGCCGAAGAACATCCTCGTGACCAACGCGCACAACTTCGTGTACCTGATCGACTTCGGCCTCGCCCGCGCGGAGTCCGACACGCAGCTCACCCAAACCGGCGCCACCATGGGGACCGTCGCGTACCTGGCGCCCGAGCGCTTCAAGGGCACGACCGACCACCGCGCCGACGTGTATTCGCTGGCCTGCGTGCTCTATGAGTGCCTGACCGGAAGCCGCCCCTATCCCGGCGACAGCCTCGAAGAACAGCTGCACGCGCACGTGAATGCGCCGCCCCCGCGGGCGTCGATCACGGCGCCCGGCATACCGCCGGCCTTCGACGCGGTGATCGCCCGCGGCATGGCGAAGGACCCCGAAGCCCGTTACCAGTCGGCGATCGAGCTCGCGGAGGCCGCGAGGGCCGCGCTCACCGGCCACGTCGACTCGGTGGCGCCCGCCGCCCCGGCGCCTCCCCCGCCGCCGCCCCCGGCGAGAACCTCGAACCGGCGCCTGGTCCTGGGCGTCGTGGGCGGGTCGGTGATCGCGCTGGCCGCGGTGGTTGCGCTGGTCGTATCCCTGGTGACGCAGAGCCACGGCTCCACCACCGGCGCCGCGTCCACCACGCCGACCCGCGCCAGGGTGTCCGCCAGGCCGGGATCGGCGCCGGGTTCGTCCGCTCCGGCCGGTGCGAGCGTGCCGCCGTTGCCGGCGTTCGCTCCCCCGCCCGGCCTCGGCGCCAATTGCCAGTACCGGCCCGCGCCGGATCCGGCCAGCAAGCCCGCCACCCCGCCGCCGTCGGGCAGGGTGTCCACCGAACCCGCCCAGATCCACGCCACCATCTCCACCAACTTCGGAGACATCGGCATCCAGCTCGCCAACAACGAGTCACCGTGCGCGGTGAACAGCTTCGTCAGCCTGGCGAAGCAGGGCTTCTTCGACAACACCCAGTGCGGGCGGATCATCGACGAGCCGGAGGGCGGCACGCTGCTGTTCGGCGGCCCCGACGCCGACGGCGGCGGGGGCCCCGGTTACGAATTCGCCGACGAATACCCCACCAATCAGTACCCGGCGGGCGATCCCGCGCTCAAGGCGACGGTGATCTATCCGCGCGGCACCGTCGCGATGGCCCAGTCCGGGCCCAACACCAACGAAAGCCAGTTCTTCATCGTGTACCGGGACGCCGAGATAGAGCCCACGTCCACGGTCTTCGGCTCCGTCGACTCCGCGGGGCTGGACACCCTCGACAAGATGGCCAAGGTGGGAGTGGCGGGCGACCGCACCCGGGGCAATCCCGCCACCACCATCACGATCACCTCGGTGCGGGTGGGCTAGACGCGATCACACCGGGTACCCCAGGACATTCGGCGGTCCGTGTCATCGGCGAGGTGCTCGAGGGGGCGGCCCGCCCGCCGCCGTTAGGCAGCCTCAGGCGGCAGAAGTCACCCGGTAGACGTCGTAGACGCCCTCGACGTTGCGCACGACGTTGAGCAGATGCCCGAGGTGCTTGGGGTCGCCCATCTCGAAGGTGAACCGGCTGATCGCGACCCGATCGCCCGAGGTGGTGACCGACGCCGACAGGATGTTGACCTTCTCGTCGGCGAGCACCCGCGTGATGTCGGACAGCAGCCGATGCCGGTCGAGCGCCTCGACCTGGATGGCGACCAGGAACACCGACGACGCCGACGGCGCCCACAGCACCTCGATGATGCGCTCCGATTGCTGTTGCAGCGACGCGGCATTGGTGCAGTCGGTGCGGTGCACGCTGACACCGCCGCCGCGGGTGACGAAGCCCATGATCTGGTCGCCGGGGACCGGCGTGCAGCACTTGGCCAGCTTGGTCAGCACGCCCGGGGCGCCGGGGACCGACACCCCGACGTCGTCGCTGCTGCGCGGGCGGCGCAGCATCGTGGTCGGCGTGGACCGCTCGGCGAGTTCCTCCTCGGCCTGGTCGATGCCGCCGAGCTCGGCCAGCAGCCGCTGCACCGCGTGCTTCGCCGACACGTGCCCCTCGCCGATCGCGGTGTACAGCGCGGACACGTCGGCGTAATGGAGCTCGCGGGCAACGGCGGCCATCGACTCGCCATTCACCAAGCGCTGCAACGGAAGTCCGCCGCGGCGCACCTCGCGGGCCATCGCCTCCTTGCCGGCCTCCAGCGCCTCTTCGCGGCGCTCCTTGGCGAACCACTGCCGGATCTTGGCTTTGGCGCGCGGCGACACCACGAACTGCTGCCAGTCCCGCGACGGCCCCGCGTTGGGCGCCTTGGACGTGAAAACCTCGACGACTTCGCCGTTTTCGAGCTTGCGCTCCAGCGCCACCAGCCGGCCGTTCACCCTGGCACCGATGCACCGGTGACCGACCTCGGTGTGAACCGCGTAGGCGAAATCGATCGGCGTCGACCCCGTCGGCAGGGTGATCACGTCGCCCTTGGGCGTGAACACGAAGATCTCTTGGACCGCAAGGTCGTAGCGCAGCGACTCGAGGAACTCGCCGGGGTCGGCGGCCTCCCGCTGCCAGTCGAGCAGCTGACGCATCCAGGCCATGTCGTCGATCTCGGCGGCGGCATGCGGATGCGGAACTCCGTTGCGGCCCTTGGCTTCCTTGTAGCGCCAGTGGGCGGCAATGCCGTATTCGGCGGTGCGGTGCATGTCGCGGGTGCGGATCTGCACCTCCAGCGGCTTGCCCTCGGGGCCGACGACGGTGGTGTGCAGCGACTGGTAGACGCCGTAGCGGGGCTGGGCGATGTAATCCTTGAACCGCCCCGCCATCGGCTGCCACAGTGAGTGCACCACGCCCACGGCGGCGTAGCAGTCGCGGATCTCGTCGCACAGGATGCGGATGCCGACCAGGTCGTGGATGTCGTCGAAGTCGCGGCCCTTGACGATCATCTTCTGGTAGATCGACCAGTAGTGCTTGGGGCGGCCCTCCACCGTCGCCTTGATCTTCGACGCGTTCAGCGTGTTGACGATCTCGGTGCGGACCTTGGCCAGGTAGGTGTCCCGCGACGGCGCGCGGCCGGCCACCAGCCGCACGATCTCCTCGTACTTCTTGGGGTGCAGGATCGCGAACGACAGGTCCTCGAGCTCCCACTTGACGCTGGCCATTCCCAGCCGATGTGCAAGCGGCGCAATCACTTCCAGCGTCTCGCGGGCCTTGCGGGCCTGCTTCTCCGGCGGCAGGAACCGCATCGTGCGCATGTTGTGCAGCCGGTCGGCCACCTTGATCACCAGCACCCGGGGGTCGCGGGCCATGGCGGTGATCATCTTGCGGATGGTCTCGCCCTCGGCGGCGCTGCCCAGCACCACCCGGTCCAGCTTGGTGACGCCGTCGACGAGGTGGCCGACCTCCTCGCCGAACTCCTCGCTCAACGCCTCGAGCGTGTAACCGGTGTCCTCGACGGTGTCGTGCAGCAGCGCGGCCACCAAAGTGGTGGTGTCCATGCCCAGTTCGGCCAAGATGTTGGCGACGGCCAGCGGGTGGGTGATGTAGGGGTCACCGGAATGGCGCAGCTGGGTGGCGTGCCGCTGGTCGGCGACCTCGAAGGCGCGCTGCAGCATCGACAGGTTCGCTTTGGGGTAGACCTCGCGGTGCACCGCCACCAGCGGTTCGAGCACCGGGTTCAGCGCGCTGCGCTGGGCGGTCATCCGACGGGCCAGCCGGGCCCGGACCCGGCGCGAGGCGCTGGTCTTCTCGACCGGCGGCTCCGGCAGCTCCAGCAGGGGTTCCGTGACCTCGGCGGGCGCGTCGAGGGCCTGCGCCGCGCTCTTCTCGTCAGCCACGTTGGTCACCTCCGACCTCGAGGATATCGCCAAAGTCCGATCTCCCGGCCTTGTCGCGTGTGCACTGAGGGCCTTGAGTGTGCGGCTGCGGCGGCGAAACGGCGAAATTCCCGCCCCACGTTCACACGCGACGCCACCAGCTCACACTCCGGCATCAGGCCCTGCTCAGGCTGTACACCGGCAACGGCGCGATCGCCTCGCGCCCACCCAGCGCGGTGAGTTCCACCACCACAGCGGCCGCACTCACGTGGGCGCCGGCGCGTTCCAGCAACCGGGCGGCGGCGCCGAGGGTGCCGCCGGTGGCGAGCACGTCGTCGATGATGACAACGTCGCGGCCGCGCAGATCGATCCCGTCAGCCGGGATCTCGAGCGTGGCGGTGCCGTACTCCAGGGCGTACTGCTCGGCGTGCACCGGCGGCGGCAGCTTGCCGGACTTGCGGATCGCCAGCACACCGGTGCCGAGCCGGCCGGCGACGGCCGCGGCGACCAGGAACCCGCGGGAGTCGATGCCGGCCACCAGGTCCGCGCCGGACGCGACGCCGACCAGCGCGTCGACGACCGCCGTCATGCCGTCGCGGTCGGCGAACAGCGGCGTGAGGTCCTTGAACCGGACGCCGGGCTGCGGAAAGTCGGCGACGTCGCGGGTCAGCGAGGCGATCAGATCGGCCACCTGCCTCATTGGACCAGCGCCCATCGGTCCATGTTCCAGCCCGCGCCCCAGCGGGTCGGGTTCCTGCTCACGGCATACATCTTCTTCGACGTCAGCAGCGTGCGCTGCTGACGGTACAGCGGCAGGGTCGGCATGTCGGCCCACAGTATCGGCGCCGCCTGCCCGAGCAGCCTGGCCCGCTCGGCGGGGTCGGCCGACACCGCCAGCGCGCTGATCGCGCCGTCCACCTGGGGATTCGAGTAGCCGGACAGGTTGTTGCCGTTGCCGCTGTGCAGGGCGTAGGCGTCCATCGCCGACGAACCCGTCGACCCGCTGCCGGCGGCGCCGCCGGTGCTGGCCACCAGCACGTCGATCTTCCCGTCCCGCAGCGCCTGCGGGCCGGACGTGTCCAGGTTGACGCTGGTGACGGTGATGCCGGCAGCGGCGCAGGATTTGGTGATCACCCCCACGGTCACCGCCAGGCGCGCGTTGGGTCCCTGGTAGCCGATGCGCGCGGTCACCGGCGCGCCCCCCAGCGCGTCGCGGGCGGCGGCCGGGTCCGCCTTGCCGAACGGTCCGGCCTCGGCGGCGCCCTCGCCGGCGGCGACGGCGTCCTCGGTGGCCGGCTGCAGGCGCGCGTTGGCGATCGGCGCCCCGGCGTCGTGGGCGATCGTGTCGCGCGGTGTGCACAGCGCGAACGCGCGCCGGGCCTTCGGCTGCGACAGCGGTCCCTGCGGTGCGAAGATCAGCTGCTCGATGCCGTCCGACGGCGACTCGGCGCGCTCGTAGTTGTCCGGGGTGGCCAGCGTCCCGGACGAGCCGGTCGCGACGTCGACCACGTCGACGCTGCGGTTGTTCACCCGGTCCTGGATGTCGGGCCCCTGCGGCCACACCGTGATCCGCTTCGTGATCGGCTTCGGGCCCCACCAGCGGTCGTTGGCGACGAGCACCACGGCGCCGCCGCCGAGCATCGACTCGATCTTGTACGGCCCCGACGAGGGGAACCGCTTCAGATCCAGCCCGGGCTTGAGATCCCAGGTGGTGTTCCACAGCTTCGCGATCTGCGCCACCACCTGCGTGTTGTTGCTCAGCAGCGCCGCGGTCACGTCCACGTTGAGCTGATCGGCGATTACGTGCGACGGCATCAGCGAGGTCGCGTCGAACAGCTGGTTGTAGTCGACGAGCCCGCGGTCGGGGGCGAAGGACACCCGGGCCTTCTTCTGGCCCGGAATGCACTCGATGTTCGCGATGTCGACGTAGCCGGCCTGGCTGGCGGCCTCGAAGCCCGGAAAGCGGCCGGACTGGGCCGCCCATGCCAGGACGAGGTCGTCGCAGGTCACCGGCTTGCCGTCGCTGTAGACGGCGTTGTCGGCGATCTGGTAGTCGAGGACCAGCGGCGAACCGCCGACCACCGACACGCTCCCGAAGTCGTGGTCGGCGACGACCTGCCCGTCGGGCCCGTGGTAGCCGAACCCGGCGAGCGTGCGCGCGAACGCCTGCGCCCCCGCCGAGGCCGCTCCGACGACGGTGTTGGTGTTGTAGGTGACCAGCGGGCCGTCGACCACGTAATCGATCTTGGACGCGGCGCTGCCCGAGCAGGCCGTCAGCGTGCAGGCCGCCGCCAGCGCCGCTGCCAAGCCGACGGATGCGGACGTTCTCAGCCCACGCCAGCCGGCCCGCACCATCTGGGGCCTACCGCCGGCCGGCGTTTCGCTTGCCGGTCGGGCGCCGGGTCCCGGCGGGTCGGACCGGGCGTGCGCCCGGCGCCGGCTTGTTCGCGGCGGGCTTGCCGGCCGCCGGCACCGCCTCGGTGCCCTCGTCGCGGAGCTCTTCGGCGGTGTCCTCGGAGATCTCGGCGGCTGCCTCGGGTGCGGGCCTGCGCCGTTTGAGGACCCGGCGGGTGTGGGTCCGCACCAGCTCGGTGCGTTCGCGCAGGGTGACCAACAGCGGGGTGGCGAAGAAGATCGACGAGTAGGTGCCGACCAGGATGCCCACCAGCTGCACCAGCGCCAGGTCCTTCAGCGTGCCGACGCCCAGCAGCCAGACCGCCACGACCATCAGGGACAGCACCGGCAGCACGCCGATCAGGCTGGTGTTGATCGAGCGCATGAACGTCTGGTTGATCGCCAGGTTGGCGTGCTCGGCGAAGGTGCGCCGGTTGGTGTGCTGGAAGTCGCGGGTGTTCTCCTCGACCTTGTCGAACACGATGACGGTGTCGTACAGCGAGAAACCCAGGATGGTCAGCAGGCCGATGACGGTGGCCGGGCTGACCTCGAATCCGATTAGCGAGTAGACGCCGGCGGTCACGGTCAGGTCGAAACACATCGTGGTCAGCGCCGAGATGGCCATGTAGCGCTCGTAGCGCACGGTGATGTACAGGCTGACCAGCGCCAGGAACACCACCAGCGCGATCAGGGCCTTCTTGGTGATCTGGTCGCCCCAGGTCTCCGAGACCGCCGAGTCGCTGATCGCCTGCTTGCTCGGCTTGCCGTCGGTGCCCTTGGGCTGGAACGCGTCGTACAGGGCGTTGCGCAGCTTGGTGGTCTGGTCGTTCGTCAGCGTTTCCGACCGGATCTGCACCGTCGCCGACGAGCCGTTGCCGACGATGACCACGGACTCCGGGTCCTTGCCGATGGTCTTGTGGAACACCTGGGACACCTGCGCGGTCTGCGCGTTACCCCGGGGCATCGACACGGTGGTGCCGCCCTTGAAGTCGATCCCGAAGCTGAAGCCCCGCAACACGATGCTGAGGACCGCGACCGCCACGATCGCGGCGCTGATGCCGTACCACAGGCGCCGTCGCCCGATCACCTCGAACGCGCCGGTGCCGGTGTAGAGCCGGGAGATGAAGCTGTGGTGCGGCAGCGGTGTGCCGGTCAGCTCGACGGCGTCGGTCATGCGCTGTCCCGCCCCGTCTTGACGGCCGCGGCGGCGTGGCGTTCGCGGGCGACCTGCTGCACGGCCCCCAGGCCGTTGTAGGTCGGCTTGGCCAGCGTTGGCGACGTCGAGGCCAGGTAGAGCAGCGGCCAGGTCACCAGGAACACCACCACCAGGTCGAGGATCGTGGTGAGGCCCAACGTGAACGCGAAGCCCTTCACCTGGCCGATGGCCAGGAAGTACAGCACCGCGGCGGCCAGGAACGTGACCGCATTGCCCGACACGATCGTCTTGCGGGCCCGCACCCAGCCCCGTGGCACCGCCGAGCGGAATCTGCGGCCCTCGCGGATCTCGTCCTTGATGCGTTCGAAGAACACCACGAACGAGTCGGCGGTGGTGCCGATACCGATGATCAGACCCGCGATGCCCGCGAGGTCCAGGGTGTAGTTGATGTAGCGGCCCAACAGCACCAGGATCGCGAAAACCATTGCGCCGGAAGCGGTCAGCGAAAGCGCGGTGAGCAGTCCCAGCACCCGGGAGTACAGCAGCGAATACAGCAACACCAGGACCAGGCCGATCGCGCCCGCCACCAGGCCGGCCCGCAGCGACGTCAATCCCAGTGTGGCCGAGACGGTTTGGGCCTCCGACGATTCGAAGGACAGCGGCAACGAACCGTACTTGAGGACGTTGGCCAGCTGACGGGCGGTCGACGCGGTGAACGGCGGGTCGCCGCCGGTGATCTGGGTCCGCCCGCCGGGGATGGCCTCCTGGATCATCGGGGCGCTGACCACCTGGGAGTCCAGGGTGAAGGCGGTTTGGGTGCCGACGTGCGCGGCGGTGAAGTCGGCCCAAGTGTTCGCCGCGCCGGGCTTGAACTGCAGGTCGACGACGTAGCCGATGCCACGCTGGTTCATGCTCGACGTCGCGTTCTCGATCTGGTCACCGCTGATGATCGACGGCCCCAGCAGGTAAGCCACCTTGTGGTCGGTCGAGCAGGTGACCAGGGGCAGGGCCGGGTCGTCGTTGCCGGCCAGGATGTCGTCCTTCTTGTCGCACTGGGTCGCCTGGAACTGCAGGGCGAGGTATTGGATGCCCTGGCGGGTGCTCTGCCGCCACTCTTTCTCCTCGGCGATGCGGTCGGCGAGGTCCTTCCGCGGGTCGGGCGGCGCGGGCGCCGCCGGCGGGGCCGGCGCGGGAGCCGGCGCCGGGCCGGGCGGGGCGGGTGCCGGGCTCGGGGGTGGGTCCTGCGGGTAGGGCCGCGGTGGCGTTG
>NZ_LZJH01000079.1:0-905 GCF_001666745.1 Mycobacterium sp. E2699
CCCTGCCAGGCCTGCCCGGCCAGGTCCGAGGTCACGGAGCTGAATGCGCTTGCCGCCGCGCTCAACTCACTGCGGATCCCGTCCCAGGCCGCCGCCGCCTCCAGCATCGGCCCCGGGCCCGGCCCATCAAGCAGGAGCACCGAGTTGACCTCGGGCGGAAACACCGAAAAGTTCATCACTGCTCCCCTCGATCGTCGTTGATCAGACCTTCAGCAGCCACTGGAGCAACGTACATTCTCCGGCCTGCCCCATACCCCGTTAGGCGGGAATCCAATCCCGGCCGCCGCACGATCGTTGCGGACCGGACCGCAGGGATCAAGCGCTCGCAGTCGCGGTTGCGTGCGAACCCGAGCAACGGCACACTTTGGCTCCCGGGGCTCGCTGCTGAGAAGGGACCGCGGTCATGAGCTTTTTGGTGCTCCCGCCGGAGATCAATTCGTCCCGGATGTTCTCCGGTGCCGGGTCAGCGCCAATGTTGGCGGCCGCTGCGGCCTGGGACGGGATCCGCAGTGAGTTGAGCGCGGCGGCAAGCGCATTCAGCTCCGTGACCTCGGACCTGGCCGGGCAGGCCTGGCAGGGCCCGTCGGCGGCGTCCATGACCAACGCGGCCGCCGGGTACGTGGACTGGCTGGGCGGGGCGGCCGCGCAAGCCGAGCAGTCGGCGGCCCAGGCGCGGGCGGCGGCCGTCGCCTACGAGGCCGCGCTGGCGACCATCGTGGACCCCGGGTCGATCACGGCCAATCGCGGCCAGCTGGTGTCGCTGGTGATGTCGAACCTGTTCGGCCAGAACGCGCCGGCGATCGCGGCGGCCGAGGCCGAATACGAGCAGATGTGGGCCCAGGATGTCGCCGCGATGAGCGGCTACCACGCCAGCGCGTCGGCGACGGTCGCGCAGCTGGGCAACC
>NZ_LZJH01000080.1:0-105274 GCF_001666745.1 Mycobacterium sp. E2699
CCCGGTCAGCGCGTACTTGACGACACCGGCGCACCCCGCCGCCACCACCTCCGGTGACGATCACCCTGGTTCCTCCTGCGCCTCCGCCGCCACCGCCCCCGGCGCCGGAAGCCGGCGCGATGGCTCCCTCGAACGGGCCGCCGGATCCGCAGACCGAGGACGAACCCGCGGTGCCGCCGCCCCCGCCCGGGGCCCCCGACGGGGTGGTGGGCGTGGCGCCGCACGCCACCATCATTTCGATACGGCAGTCCTCCCGGGCCTTTGAGCCGGTCAACCCGCCGCCGGCCGACCCGAACTCGGACGAGAAGGTCAAGGCCGGCACGCTGAATACGCTGGCGCGGGCCGTCGTTCACGCGGCGAACATGGGCGCGAAGGTGATCAACATCTCGGTGACCTCCTGCCTGCCGGCCGCGTCCTCTACCGACCAGCGCGCGCTGGGCGCGGCGCTGTGGTACGCGGCGACCGTCAAGGACGCCGTGGTCGTCGCCGCGGCCGGCAACGACGGGGAGGGTGGTTGCGACAACAACCCGATGTATGACCCCCTGGACCCGTCGGATCCGCGCGACTGGCACCAGGTCAAGGTCATCTCGTCGCCGTCGTGGTTTTCCGATTACGTCTTGTCCGTGGGCGGCGTCGACGCCGGCGGTGCGCCGATCGACAAGAGCATGTCGGGTCCCTGGGTTGCCGTGGCCGGGCCGGCAACGCACATCATGGGACTGTCGCCGCAGGGCGGGGGGCCGGTGAACGCCTACCCGCCGTCGCGGCCCGGTGAGAAGAACATGCCGTTCTGGGGAACCAGCTTTTCGGCCGCGTACGTCAGCGGAGTCGCGGCGTTGGTTCGGGCGAAATACCCTCAGCTGACGGCACATCAGGTCATCAACCGGATCGTGCAGTCGGCGCACAACCCACCGGCCGGCGTCGATAACAAGGTGGGCTATGGCCTGGTCGACCCGGTCGCCGCGCTGACGTTCAACATCCCGCCCGGCGACCGGATGCCCCCCGGGGCGCAAAGCCGGGTGATCACGCCACCGGCACCGCCGCCGCCGCCAGATCACCGGGCGCGCAACATCGCCCTCGGGTTCCTGGGTGCCGTGATCGCCGGTGTGCTGGTGGTGGCGACGGGCGCGCGGCTCCGGAGGGCGCGATGAGATCGGGGCTGACCGGGTTCAGCCCGCGCAGCAATCGGCGGGTCGTCGGGATCTTGGTGGTGTTCCTGCTCGCGCTGGCGGGCTGGGCGGTGGGCGGCTACGTCGGCGCTGCGGTGGCCGTCGTCGCGGGCATCGCCGTGGTGTTCGTGCGGTGGCGGGGCCAGCCGGCCTGGTCGTGGGCCGTTTTGGCGCTGCGGGGCCGGCGGCCGATCAGCTGGAGCGACCCGATCACCGTGGCCAGCAACCGATCTGGCGGCGGGGTGCGCGTCCAAGATGGGGCCGCCGTGGTGGCGGTGCAGCTGCTCGGCCGGGCGCACCGCCCCACCACGGTGACCGGCTCGGTGAGCGTCGAGACCGAGAACGTCATCGACATCGTCGAACTGGTGCCGATGCTGCAGCACCCGCTGGGCTTGGAACTCGACTCGATCAGCGTCGTCTCGTTCGGGTCGCGGTGCGGCGGCGTCGGCGACTACCCGCGGGTGTACGACGCCGAGATCGGCACCCCGCCGTACGCGGGCCGCCGCGAAACCTGGCTGATCCTGCGGCTGCCGGTGATCGAGAACACCCGCGCGCTGCGCTGGCGGACAACCCTTGGCGCAACGGCGATCTCGGCCGCCCAGCGGGTGGCCGGGCAGCTGCGCTGCCAGGGGCTGCGCGCGAAGGTGGCCACCGCCACGGACCTGATGGAGCTCGATCGCCGCCTCGGCTGGGACGCGGTGTCGGGCACGATGCAAAAGTGGAAGGCCATCCGCGGCGAGGCCGGCTGGATGACGACGTACGCCTATCCGGCGGAGGCGATCAACTCTCACGTGCTCGCCCAGGCCTGGACGCTGCGCGTCGACGAGGTCGTCCAGAACGTCACCGTCCACCCGGACGGGACCTGCACCGCAACGGTCACCGTGCGCACACCCACGCAGGCGCCCAGCCCGCCGAGCGTGGTCCTGCGCCGCCTCAACGGCGAGCAGGCCGCCGCGACCGCCGCCAACATGTGCGGGCCCCGGCCCCTACTGCGTGGCTTGCATCGAAGTCCGTTGCCGCACAGCCTGATCGTCGAGATCGGGCCGTCGGGGGTGTTGGTGGGCAAGCTCGGCAACGGCGACCGACTGATGATCCCGGTTACCGATGCAGGCGAGCTGTCACGGGTCTTCGTCGCCGCCGACGACGCGATAGCCAAGCGGATCGTGATTCGCACCGCCGGCGCGGGCGAGCGGGTCAGCGTGCACACCCGCGACCTGAAGCGCTGGGCCAGCGTGCGGATGCCGTTGGTCAGCGTCGTCAACTCCTCCCGGCCGGTGCCGCGCACTACCGTGAGCGTGGTCGAACACGCCGTCCAACAGGGCGGCGACGTCGCGATCTCGCCCGCGCCGCGGCCCGCCACCGTGATGACGATCGCGCCGGCCGGCACGCCGCTTCCGGACGGACACGGACATGCCTTCGAGGTGGCCGTCCAGCAGGTCAGCGGTGCGACGGTGAAAGTCACTGCGGCGGGCGAAAGTTGGCTGGTCGACATGGACCTGTTCCGGGCGGAGAACCGATATGTCAACCTGGAGTCTGTCGCGATGTCATTCGCCACGTAGCGTCGAGGATGGTGCAGACGATGGGGGATTTGCTCACGGCGCGTAGGCATTTCGACCGCGCCATGGCAACCATGGAGCGGCAGGGGCGCGTCGCGGCGTTGCCTGAGTTCATTGCCGCCACCGAGGCCGATCCGTCGATGGCCGACGCCTGGCTGGGCCGCATCGCCTGCGGCGACAACGACCTGGCCTCCCTGAAGCGGCTCAACCATCACCGCGAGTGGCTGCATCGTGAAACCACGCGGATCGGCCGGGCACTGGCCGCCGAGATGCAGCTGGGCCCCTACATCGGCATCACGGTCACCGACGCATCCCAGGTGGGTCTGGCGCTGTCGTCGGCGCTGACGATCGCCGGTGAATATGCCGACGCCGACCGGCTTTTGGCCAATCGCGAGCTGCTTGACTCGTGGGGCAACTACCAGTGGCACCAGTTGGCCCGGGCATTCCTGATGTACGCCACGCAGCGCTGGCCGGACCTGTTGTTGACGGCCGCGGAGGAGCTGCCGCCGCAAGCGATCGTCATGTCCGCGGTCACCGCGTCGATCTGCGCGCTGGCCGCGCATGCCGCCGCGCATCTCGGGCAGGGCCGGGTGGCACTGGACTGGCTGGACCGCGTCGACGTGATCGGCCAGAACACATCGTCGGGCCGGTTCGGTGCCGAGGTGCTGACGGCCTCGATCGGTCCGGCCGACATCCCGCTGCTCGTCGCCGATTTGGCGTATGTGCGGGGGATGGTGCACCGCCAGCTGCACGAGGAGGACCGTGCCCAGATCTGGCTGTCGAAGGCCGCGATCAACGGGGTGCTGACCGACGCCGCCAAAGCCGCGCTCGGGGACCCGAACCTGCAGTTGGTCGTGACAGACGAACAGACCATCGCCAGCCGCACCGACAAGTGGGACGCATCGACCGCAAAGAGCCGTGAGCAGCTGGAGGACGACGACGCGGCCGGCCGGCGCGCCGAGCTCCTGGCCGAGGGGCGACGCCTGCTGGCCAAGCAGGTGGGCCTGGCGGCGGTCAAGCAGGCGGTGTCGGCGCTGGAAGACCAGCTCGAGGTGCGCATGATGCGCCTCGAGCACGGGCTGCCGGTCGAGGGCCAGACCAATCACATGCTGCTGGTGGGACCGCCCGGCACCGGAAAGACGACCACCGCCGAGGCGCTGGGCAAGATCTATGCGGGCATGGGGATCGTGCGGCATCCGGAGATCCGGGAGGTGCGGCGGTCGGATTTCTGCGGCCACTACATCGGCGAATCCGGGCCGAAGACAAACGCGCTGATCGAAAAGTCGCTGGGCCGAATCATTTTCATGGACGAGTTCTATTCGCTGATCGAACGCCACCAGGACGGCACGCCGGACATGATCGGCATGGAGGCGGTGAACCAGCTGCTGGTCGCCCTGGAAACCCACCGGTTCGACTTCTGCTTCATCGGGGCCGGTTACGAGGAACAGGTGGACGAATTCCTCACGGTGAACCCGGGTTTGGCGGGCCGGTTCAACCGCAAGCTGCGTTTCGAATCCTATTCGCCGGCCGAGATCGTCGAGATCGGGCACCGGTACGCCGCACCGCGGGCCAGCCTGCTCGACGACGGCGCCCGGGAGGCGTTTCTGGACGCGGCGACCACCATCCGCAACTACACCACGCCGGGTGGGCAGCACGGCATCGACGCCATGCAGAACGGCCGGTTCGCCCGCAACGTCATCGAGCGCGCCGAGGGGTTCCGCGACACGCGGGTGGTCGCCCAGAAGCGCTCGGGTCAACCCGTGACCGTCGAGGACCTGCAGATCATCACCGCCGCCGACATCGAGGCCGCGGTGCGCAGCGTGTGTTCGGACAACCGCGACATGGCCGCCATCGTCTGGTAGTTCGCGGCGTCCAGTCACGTGTCGACCGGTGCGACCGAATTGCCGCTACGCCGGCTCGAATCGGAACACGGCGAGCCGGCCGGCCAAAGCCTCGAATTCCTCGGCGGTGCCGTCGCGCACCATCCCCGAGCGCTTCGCGAACGCGACGCCCACCGGGACCTCGGCGGGAAACGCACGCAGCACCGGCCGCGCCTCCTCGGGGTCCAGTTCGACGATCTTGACGGTGCGTGACCGTCGGCCCCGGCTCAACGTGCCGGTGCCGGCGGCGCGGGCATTCGCCGCCCAGTCGGCGCCCGGGTAGCCCGCGACGACGTAGAGGCCACCGCGAAACTCGAACGGCGTCATCGGCGTGCTGCGCGGGCGGCCGGACTTGCGGCCGGGCACCGTCAGCACCATGGCCGGCCCGGTCGGAATCCCGAGCCGCTGGACGGCCTTCATCACTTTGTTCATCGGCTTGAGGTAGCGCGGCGGGCGTGGATCGGACATGTCAGCTCTCCTTCGTCTGGGACTTTGCGAACAGGTCGCGGTGCTCCGACACCCACTGCGCGAACGGGGTCGCCGGGCGCCCCAGGATCTTCTCCACGTCGTGCGTGACCAGCGCGGGTTTGTCGAGCGCCTCGGCCTGCATGGCGATGTACGCGTCGGCGAACTCGGCGCCCAACCCCAGACCGATGAACCGTTGCCGCACCATTTCCGCCGGCGCTTCGAAATATTGCAGCGGGCGGCCGAGAACCTCGCCGATGACCCCGAGCAGCTCCGAGTTGGTGAACGCCTGCGGACCGGTCATCGGGATGCGTTGCCCCACAAGGTCATCGGTGAGCAGCGCGCGCGCCGCGACGGCCGAGATGTCGCTTTCCACGATCG
Source organism: Mycobacterium sp. E2699 (assembly GCF_001666745.1). Classification (NCBI taxonomy): domain Bacteria; kingdom Bacillati; phylum Actinomycetota; class Actinomycetes; order Mycobacteriales; family Mycobacteriaceae; genus Mycobacterium; species Mycobacterium sp. E2699. Next base: position 5,449 of record NZ_LZJH01000080.1, read on the forward strand.
GCGCCGACGATGCCGCGGCGTAGGGTCCGCCCACCGCGTCGCCGGCGCGGAGTTGCGCGCCCCACATGCCGGCGAAGTTGGTCGCGAAGACCGAGGGCCGCAGGCTCACCCAGGCCAGGCCGGAATCCACGGCGAGCTGCTCGGCCTCCCTGTTGCGATCGCCGCGGAAGCGCGAGGGCTGCCGCGAGAAGTCGTCGTCGGCGTTGATCGCCGACAACGCAACCAGCTTCGTCACGCCGGCGTCCCCGCAGGCGGCGACCACGTCGGCCAGCCGCTCGCCCAGGGCCCGCGAATTGAGGAACACGGCAGAGGCGCCCGGCAGGGCGTCGGCCGCCGAGCCGACCACCTCGACCTCTTCCGGGAACCCGGCGGCGTCGGGCCTGCGGGTGACGGCGCGCACCCGGGCGCCCGCGGCGAGCAGTTCGGCGACGAGCGGGCGCCCGACGTTGCCGGTCGCTCCGGTTACGACGATTGTCATGGGGGTGGGTCCTTCCGTGAGTTTTCCTGACTGCGCATACGACGGCGCCGGAGCCGGGAAAGTTACAACCGCAACGCGTAACTTTTTGCGGCCCCACATCGTCGAAGGAACATGAACCAGTCACCGTCGCCCCGCGACCAGGTCGCCGAGGCCTGGCGCCTGCACCGCCCCTATCTGGTCAACCTCGCCTATCAGATGCTCGGCGACGTCGGCGACGCCGAAGACGTTGCGCAAGAGGCCTTTCTGCGGCTGTCGCGGACCGAACCGAACGAGATCGACGACGTTCGCGGCTGGCTGACGGTGGTGGCGAGCCGGCTCTGCCTCGATCAGGTGCGTTCGGCGCGCGCCCGCTACGAGCGGCCGGGCGAGGTCGACGAACCGTCGGCGACGCCCCGCTCTGACCCCGCCGACCGTGTCACGCTGGACGACGAGGTCCGTACCGCGTTGCTGGAGGTCCTGCGCCGGCTCAGCCCCGCTGAGCGCGTCGCGTTCGTGCTGCACGACGTGTTCGGGGTGCCGTTCGACACCATCGCCGAGACTGTCGGACGCCCCGCCGGCACCTGCCGCCAGCTGGCGCGGAGGGCCCGGACGAAATTCACTGCGGGGCAACCGAAATTGAACGACATCGCCCCGTCCGAGCACCAGCTGGTCACCGACAAGTTCATCACCGCCTGCGCCAACGGCGACATCGCCGGGCTGACCGCGGTCCTGGACCCGGCGGTCTGGGGCGTGGGCACGGTTCTGGCCGACCCGGCGCCGCCGCCACAGATCAACCACGGGCCGGATGCGGTGGCCGGCAACCTGATGCGCTATCTGGGCCCGGAAGTGACCCTGGTCAGCGGTCCCGCCGGGGGACCGGCGGTGCTGGCCTTCGCCGACCGCCGGCTCTTCGCCGCGATCGTGCTGACGGTCCGCGGTGGCCTCGTGACCAAGATCGAGGCCGTCGCCGACCCGTTGGCGCGGTGGGGTGCCGAGCGGCCCTAACGCGGTGCCGGACGTTCCGGCCGCGCCGCGAAATGACTCGCGATCGTCGCAGTGATCTGGAGAAACTTGCGCCGCGTCGCCGGGGCCATCTCGCCGTCCACGTCGATCACGCCGCCGGGCCGCAGGTGGGGATCGTAGGGGACTTCGATCACCGGCTGCCCGTGCTCGACGAACTCGCGGGCCAGCAGCTCCCGGGTGCGCTTGTCGGCGTGGCCGTCCGAGTCGTTGAGCACCACGATGGTGTGGCGCAGCAGCGTTGTCAGCCGTTGTTGTGACAGCCATTCGATGGTCCTGGCGGCGGCGTTGGCCCCGTCGGCCCACGGCGAGGTCACCACGACCAGCGCGTCCAGGTCGCGCAACACCTCCTGGGTCACCGGCGAATCCATCGTGGAGCCGCAGTCGATGACCGAGATCGTGAAGTGGCGGTCCAGCCGGCGCGCGGCCTCCCGGTAGACCGCGGGATCGAGGACTCGCCGGGGGCCGGATGCCGGTTCGCCGCCGAGCACGTGCAGGCCGGCGGCATTGCGGCCGAGGCGCCCGACCACGTCGGCGTACGACTCCAGATTCTTGTCGGAGGTCAACCCCCAGAACGAGCTGCTCGACCGTGGGTCGATCCGGTAGCCCAACCGGCCGAACGCGGTGTCGGCGTCGATCGCCACGACGTGGTCCTGCGGACGCAGTTCGGCGAAAAGCGATCCGACGCTGGCGGCCACCGACGTCTTCCCGACGCCGCCCTTGCCCAGCACGCCGACCTTGTAGTGGCCATGAAGCGGGATTCGGATCTCCGATTCGTACTGAGCCTCCTGACGCTGGGCGGCGGAGGGACCGGGCCTGATCAGACCGAAGGTGGCCAGGCGCACGATGCGTCGCCAACCCCGGTCGGGCAGGCCGGGCGGCCGCCGCGGGCGGGGCGTGCTGGTCGGGCCGCAGACGGTCGCGCAGGAATTCGTCGCGCTCGTTCATGGGCTCCTCGCGTGCCGGACCAGTACCGGACCAGTATCGGTCACGCCGTGACGTGCAAACTTCGCCGGGGCAGCCGGCGGCCGGGACGCGACTCGCCCCGTCGTCCGCTGAGCACGCGGCGTGGCCGGCTCCGGCACCGGGGGCGACGGGCGTGTGCGTGATCACAGCAAACTCGCGTCATTGGCGGATATGCCGAGCGGTTCGGTAGGATCGACGCTGGGGTCGGGAACATATCAACCGAAAACGTCCATGTCGGCGACGTCGCCGATCGTTCGCTGCAGCGAATTTACGCCGCTGCCAGCGGGCGGTTAGACTTAACGAAGTTGGCATGTCAGGCGGGTATTGTCATATCGTTTTACGACTTGTCGAAGCCGGTTCCAGGCCACCGTTCAGCGCTGCACGGACGAATCCTTGACGGTTCGTCTCCACCTGGGGCACAGCCGATCGGCAAGACGCCGAAGGGGCTCCCGGTTGCGGCCCCGTCGGAGCCGCTCGTAACGGCAGCGAAGAACGTTCTGGTTGAAGGGTCAGGTGCATATGACGCCCAAGCGCGTTGGGTTGTACAACCCCGCGTTCGAGCACGATTCGTGCGGGGTAGCCATGGTCGTCGATATGCACGGCCGTCGCAGCCGAGACATCGTCGACAAGGCGATCACGGCGCTGCTCAACCTCGAACACCGCGGTGCCCAGGGCGCCGAGCCGCGCAGCGGTGACGGCGCCGGCATCCTGATTCAGGTCCCGGACGCTTTCCTGCGCGAGGTCGTGGAATTCGAGCTGCCCCCGCCGGGCAGCTACGCCACCGGCATCGCGTTCCTGCCGCAGTCCTCCAGGGACGCCGCGGCCGCGTGCGCCGCGGTGGAAAAGATCGCCGAGTCCGAGGGCCTGCAGGTCATCGGCTGGCGCAACGTGCCCACCGACGACTCGTCGCTGGGCGCGTTGTCGCGCGACGCGATGCCCACCTTCCGGCAGGTGTTCATGACCGGCGCCTCGGGGATGGCGCTGGAGCGCCGCGCGTACGTGGTCCGCAAGCGCGCCGAGCACGAGCTGGGCACGAAGGGCCCCGGCCAGGACGGTCCCGGTCGTGAAACCGTATATTTCCCAAGCCTTTCCGGCCAGACTTTTATCTACAAGGGCATGCTGACCACTCCGCAGCTCAAGGCGTTCTACCTTGACCTGCAAGACGATCGGCTGACCAGTGCGCTGGGCATCGTGCACTCCCGCTTCTCCACGAACACCTTCCCGTCCTGGCCGCTCGCACACCCGTTCCGGCGCATCGCCCACAACGGCGAGATCAACACCGTCAACGGCAACGAGAACTGGATGCGGGCCCGCGAGGCGCTGATCAAGACCGACCTCTTCGGCGACGACGTCGAGAAGCTGTTCCCGATCTGCACCCCGGGCGCCTCCGACACCGCGCGCTTCGACGAGGCGCTCGAACTGCTCCACCTCGGCGGCCGCAGCCTGGCGCACGCGGTGCTGATGATGATCCCCGAGGCCTGGGAGCGCCACGAGTCGATGGACCCCGCGCGGCGGGCGTTCTACCAGTACCACGCCTCGTTGATGGAGCCGTGGGACGGCCCGGCGTCGATGACGTTCACCGACGGCACCGTCATCGGCGCCGTGCTGGACCGAAATGGCCTGCGCCCCTCGCGGATCTGGGTCACCGACGACGGCCTGGTGGTGATGGCTTCCGAGGCCGGCGTGCTCGACCTGGACCCGGCCAGGGTGGTGCGCCGGATGCGGCTGCAGCCCGGCCGCATGTTCCTGGTGGACACGGCCCAGGGCCGCATCGTCTCCGACGAGGAGATCAAGGCCGAACTCGCCGCCGAGCACCCGTATCAGGAATGGCTCGACAAGGGCCTGGTTCCGCTGGACGATTTGCCGGCGGGCAAGTACGTCCGGATGCCCCACGAGCGACTCGTCAAGCGGCAGTTGACTTTCGGCTACACCTACGAGGAACTCAACCTGTTGGTGGCGCCGATGGTCCGCTCCGGCGCCGAGCCGATCGGCTCGATGGGCACCGACACCCCGGTGGCCGTGCTGTCGCAGCGCCCGCGGATGCTCTACGACTACTTCCAGCAGCTGTTCGCCCAGGTGACCAACCCGCCGCTGGACGCCATCCGCGAGGAGGTGGTCACCAGCCTGCAGGGCACCACCGGCGGCGAGCGCGACCTGCTCAACCCGGACGAGCACTCCTGTCACCAGATCGTGCTGCAACAGCCGATCCTGCGGAACTACGAGCTGGCCAAGCTGATCAACCTCAACCCCGACGACGAGGTCAACGGGCGCCCACACGGCATGCGGTCCAAGGTGATTCGCTGCCTGTACCCCGTCGCCGAGGGCGGCTCCGGCCTGGCCGCGGCGCTCGAGGACGTGCGCGCACAGGCGTCGGCGGCGATCGCCGACGGCGCCCGGGTCATCATCCTGTCCGACCGCGAGTCCGACGAGCGGCTGGCCCCGATCCCGTCGCTGCTGGCGGTGTCGGCGGTGCACCACCACCTGGTGCGCGACCGGACCCGCACCCACGTCGGCCTGGTGGTCGAGACCGGCGACGCCCGCGAGGTGCACCACATGGCGGCGCTGATCGGTTTCGGCGCGGCGGCCATCAACCCGTACCTGGCGTTCGAGTCGATCGAAGACATGCTCGATCGCGGCGCCTTCGACGGCTTCTCCAGCGCGCAAGACCGCAGCAAGGCCCTGAACAACTACGTCAAGGCCGCCGGCAAGGGCGTGCTGAAAGTCATGTCCAAGATGGGCATTTCGACGCTGGCCTCCTACACCGGCGCGCAGCTGTTCCAGGCGGTCGGGATTTCCGAGGACGTGCTCGACGAGTACTTCACCGGGCTGAGCTGCCCGACCGGCGGCATCACGCTCGAGGACATCGCCGCCGACGTCGCGACCCGCCACAGGCTGGCCTACCTGGACCGGCCCGACGAGCGCGCCCACCGCGAACTCGAGGTGGGCGGCGAATACCAGTGGCGGCGCGAGGGCGAGTACCACTTGTTCAACCCGGAGACCGTGTTCAAGCTGCAGCACGCGACCCGCACCGGGCAGTACAAGATCTTCAAGGAATACACCCGCCTGGTCGACGACCAGAGTGAGCGGCTGGCGTCGCTGCGCGGGCTGCTGAAGTTCCGCGGCGACGTCCGTCCCCCCGTTCCGCTGGACGAGGTGGAGCAGGCGAGCGAGATCGTCAAGCGCTTCTCCACGGGCGCGATGAGCTACGGCTCGATCTCGGCGGAGGCGCACGAGACCTTGGCCATCGCGATGAACCGCCTGGGCGGCCGGTCCAACAGCGGCGAGGGCGGCGAGGACGTCAAGCGATTCGAACGCGACCGCAACGGCGACTGGCGCCGCAGCGCGATCAAGCAGGTCGCCTCGGCCCGGTTCGGCGTCACCTCGCACTACCTGACCAACTGCTCCGACATCCAGATCAAGATGGCCCAGGGCGCCAAACCCGGTGAGGGCGGCCAGCTTCCGGGCCACAAGGTGTACCCGTGGGTGGCCGAGGTGCGGCACTCCACGCCCGGCGTCGGGCTGATCTCGCCGCCGCCGCACCACGACATCTACTCCATCGAGGACCTGGCGCAGCTGATCCACGACCTGAAGAACGCCAACCCGGCGGCGCGCGTGCACGTCAAGCTGGTGTCCGAGAACGGGGTGGGCACGGTCGCGGCCGGGGTTTCCAAGGCGCACGCCGACGTGGTGCTCATCTCGGGACACGACGGCGGCACCGGGGCGACACCGCTGACCTCGCAGAAGCACGCGGGTGCTCCGTGGGAGCTGGGGCTGGCCGAGACGCAGCAGACGTTGCTGCTCAACGGATTACGCGACCGGATCGTGGTCCAGGTGGACGGGCAGCTCAAGACCGGACGCGACGTGATGATCGCCGCGCTGCTCGGCGCCGAGGAGTTCGGCTTCGCCACCGCCCCGCTGGTGGTGGCGGGCTGCATCATGATGCGGGTGTGCCACCTGGACACCTGCCCGGTCGGCGTCGCCACCCAGAACCCGGTGCTGCGGGAGCGGTTCACCGGCAAGCCCGAATTTGTCGAGAACTTCTTCATGTTCATCGCCGAAGAGGTGCGGGAATACATGGCGCAGTTGGGCTTCCGGACCTTCAACGAGGCCGTCGGGCAGGTCGGGTCGCTGGACACCACGCTGGCCCGGGCGCACTGGAAGGCCCACAAGCTGGACCTCGCGCCGGTGCTGCACGAGCCCGAGTCGGCGTTCATGAACCAGGACCTGTACTGCAGCTCGCGCCAGGATCACGGCCTGGACAAGGCCCTCGATCAGCAGTTGATCGTGATGAGCCGCGAGGCCCTGGACTCGGGTAAGCCGGTCCGCTTCTCCACCACGATCGGCAACGTGAACCGAACGGTGGGCACCATGCTCGGTCACGAGCTCACGAAAGCCTATGGCGGCCAAGGGCTGCCGGACGGCACCATCGACATCACCTTCGACGGATCCGCCGGCAACAGCTTCGGCGCCTTCGTGCCGAGGGGGATCACGCTGCGTGTCTACGGCGACGCCAACGACTACGTCGGCAAGGGGCTGTCCGGCGGGCGGATCGTCGTGCGGCCGTCGGACAACGCGCCGCAGGACTACGTCGCCGAGGACAACATCATCGGCGGCAACGTGATCCTGTTCGGCGCCACCAGCGGGGAGGTCTACTTGCGCGGCGTGGTCGGCGAACGGTTCGCGGTGCGAAACTCCGGCGCGCATGCCGTGGTCGAGGGCGTCGGGGACCACGGCTGCGAATACATGACCGGCGGCAAGGTCGTCATCCTCGGCCGCACCGGGCGCAACTTCGCCGCCGGCATGTCCGGCGGCGTGGCCTACGTGTACGACCCGGACGGTGAGCTGCCGCAGAACCTCAACGCCGAAATGGTCGAGCTCGAGACACCGGACGAGGACGATGCCGAATACCTGCACGCCACCATCCAGGCGCACATCGACGCCACCGATTCGGCTGTCGGGCAGCGGATCCTGGCCGACTGGCCCGGCCAGTGCCGCCACTTCGTCAAGGTGATGCCGCGGGACTACAAGCGCGTGCTGCAGGCCATCGCCGAGGCGGAGCGCGACGGCGTCGATGTCGACAAAGCGATCATGGCGGCCGCGCATGGCTGATCCGACCGGCTTCCTGAAATACACGCATCGGGAACTGCCGCAGCGCCGCCCTGTCCCGCTGCGGCTGAAGGACTGGCACGAGGTCTATGAGGACTTCGGCGAAGAGACCCTGCGCGAGCAGGCGACCCGCTGCATGGACTGTGGTATTCCGTTCTGCCACAACGGCTGTCCGCTGGGCAACCTGATCCCGGAGTGGAACGACCTGGTGCGCCGGGGCCGCTGGCGCGACGCGATCGAACGGCTGCACGCCACCAACAACTTCCCGGACTTCACCGGCCGGCTGTGCCCGGCGCCGTGCGAGCCGGCGTGCGTGTTGGGCATCAACCAGGATCCGGTGACGATCAAGCAGATCGAGCTGGAGATCATCGACCGGGCCTTCGAGGAAGGCTTTGTGGTGCCGCTCCCGCCCGATCAGCGGACCGGAAAGACGGTCGCCGTGGTCGGTTCGGGGCCCGCCGGGCTGGCCGCCGCCCAGCAGCTGACGCGCGCGGGCCACACCGTGACCGTCTTCGAGCGCGACGACCGCATCGGCGGCCTGCTGCGCTACGGCATCCCGGAATTCAAAATGGAGAAGCGGGTCCTGGACCGGCGGCTGGACCAGATGCGCGCCGAGGGCACGGAGTTCCGGCCGAACGTCAACGTCGGCGTCGACGTCACCGCCGAACAGCTGCGCGCCGACTTCGACGCCGTGGTGCTCGCCGGGGGAGCCACCGCCTGGCGCGATCTGCCGATTCCCGGTCGCGAGCTCGACGGGATCCACCAGGCGATGGAGTTCCTGCCGTGGGGCAACCGCGTGCAGGAGGGCGATGACGTCTTGGACGAGGACGGCCAGCCGCCGATCACCGCCAAGGGCAAACGAGTCGTCATCATCGGCGGCGGTGACACCGGGGCGGACTGCCTGGGCACCGTGCACCGGCAGGGCGCCATCGCGGTGCACCAGTTCGAGATCATGCCGCGCCCGCCGGACGCGCGCGCGGAATCGACCCCGTGGCCGACCTACCCGCTGATGTACCGGGTCTCGTCGGCGCACGAAGAGGGCGGCGAGCGGGTGTTCTCGGTGAACACCGAGGAGTTCGTCGGCAAGGACGGCCACGTGACCGGGCTGAAGGCCCACGAGGTGACGATGCAGGACGGCAAGTTCGTCAAAGTCGAGGGTTCCGACTTCGAACTCGAGGCCGATCTGGTGTTGCTGGCGATGGGGTTCGTCGGTCCGGAGAAGCCGGGGCTCCTCACCGACCTCGACGTCAAGCTCACCGATCGCGGCAACGTCGCGCGCGGCGCCGACTTCGACACCTCGGTGCCCGGCGTTTTCGTTGCCGGTGACATGGGTCGTGGCCAGTCATTGATCGTTTGGGCGATAGCTGAGGGCCGGGCCGCCGCGGCGGGCGTGGACCGGTTCCTGATGGGTTCGACGGCCTTGCCGGCGCCCATCAAGCCGACCGCGACGCCCCTTACTTAGTCACATCAGTCACACCAGAAACAGAAGAATTCAATTCGGCGTTTCTGCCCACGTTTGCCAGGCGGTTGTTGTCTAATGGTTCGTTGTGGGCTCTGTCACAGAGTAGTCACGGGGGAGTCCCGCCAGAACGGACCGATCGCAGGAGTGGTCACTGTGAATGTCAACCCGGTACCTCGGTCGCGGATGGGGCGAATCGCCTGGTCGTGGTTACGTCACCCGGTGAAGAGCCGCGAATTCCCCGCTAAGCAAGAACGACTGATCACCGCCGAAGAGCTGATGCTGTTCGGGGTGTAGGCGCCACCTCACGATTCCGGCGGAGTTTGCTCGGGATCAGCCGTCCCACAACCCCGAATCCCGGATCGCCTCCGCCAACGGTTCCAGGACGGCGGGGTCGTGCGGCGGGGGGAGGTAGACGATGCCGAGGTCCAGTCCCTCGGCGCCCAGGGCGGCGGCATCGGCCATCACCTTCCCGTAGTCCAGGTCCGGCTCGAGGCGCAGATGAGCCGACATGGTGATCTCCTTGGGGTCCCGACCGATGTCCGCACACCGCGCGGCCAGCACGTCGCGCTTCTGTGCGAACAATTCGGGCGGGCCGCCGGCGAAGTTCCAGTGCTGGGCGTAGCGCGCGGTGATCGGGAGGGTGCGCTTCTCGCCGCTGCCGCCGATGCAGATCGGCGGGTGCGGGCGCTGCACGCCCTTGGGCTCGTTGCGGGCGCCTTTGAGTTGGTAGTACTTGCCGGCGAAGTCCGTGGTCTCCTCGCTCAGCAGGCTGATCAGCACCTGGCAGGCTTCCTCGAATCGGTCGAAGCGTTCCCTGATGGAACCCAGCTCGATGCCATAGGCGCCCGACTCCTCCTCGTTCCAGCCCGCACCGATGCCGAGTTCGAGGCGTCCGTTCGAGATGATGTCCAGCGCCGCGGCCATATTCGCCAGCACGGCCGGGTGGCGGTAGTGAATGCCGGTGACCAGGGTGCCCAGCCGCAACCGCTGGGTGGCCTGGGCCAGCGCGGTCAGCGTCGTCCAGCCTTCGAGGCAGGGTCCGCTGCTGTCGGAGAAGATCGGATAGAAGTGGTCGAAGGTCCACCCGGACTCGAAGACGTCGATGTCGTCGGCGGCCTGCCAGACGGCGAGCATGTCGGCCCAAGTGGTGTTCTGGGGTGAGGTTTTGAACGCGAATCGCATGACCCCGACGGTAGTCCGGGTTTATTAAGGGAAACTAAACTCGTCAGACGATGACCCACACCCTCGGCCCGGACACCAGGATCACCCTGTTGGCGGCCGGCCTGATCTTCCTGCTCGCGCTGGTGCTCGGTGTGTGGAAGTACCGCCAGATCATGGCCGCCGAGGATCACCGTGCGCACCCGTACGTCGACATCGCGCACCGCGCGGCGCTGCTCTACTCGTTCGCGACGCTGCTGCTGGCGGCCTTCGTCGAACTCAGCGCCTGGCCGGCGTGGGTCAACCTCACCGCGGCGGGCGTCGTCGTCTTCTTTTCGTCGGCGCCATCCTCAGCTACATCGGCCACGGGGCGCGGCGCGACACCGTCAACCAATTCGAGCGGCCCAACCGGGGAATCGCGATCGCGATGGCCTTGCTCATCGGCGGCGAAATCGGGGGGTTCGCCGTGCTGCTCGCGGGGTTCATCGCCGGCCAGTTCTTCTGACCCGGCCGCTGCCGGCGGGGACCTGCAGCGCCCGCTGCGCCGCGCTCGCCGCCACGGCCCCATGCGGGTGATCGCCTATCGTCGATGCCGCCGCGAACGTCATCGACCAGGCCCGGTCGGATCGTCGCGAACCCGATTGCTGGCCGAATTGCGTTCTGGCGCATGGATGTCGGGGAACTCAACGCGATCAGGACGCCGGCAGCTTCACCACCCGGTTGTTCTGCGAGTCGGTGACATAGATGGCCCCCTTGCCGTCCAGTGCCACACTCCAGGGGCTTTTGAGGCCGGCGAACGGCAGCACCGTCGGGGTGGTGGATCCGGCGGGCAGCTTCAGCACCCGGTGGTTGTTCGAGTCGACGACGTAGACTGCGCCGCTGCTGTCCACCGCGACACCGGATGGATAGCCGAGCCCCGTGAACGGCAGCACCGTCGGAGTGTTGGAGCCCGGGGGCAGCATCAGCACCTGGTTGTTGCGCGTGTCAGTGACGTAGACGGCGCCCTTGCCGTCCACCGCCACCCCGCACGCGTCAGGCCGGTCGGTGAACGGCAGCGTTCGCTGGGTCGTCGATCCCGCGGCCAGCGCCAGCACCCGGTGGTTTCCCGTGTCGGCGACGTAGACGGTGCCGTTGCCGTCCACCGCGACCCCGGACGGATAGTCGAGGCCGGTGAACGGCAGGACCGTGGGGATCGTCGATCCGGCGGGTAGCGCCGCCACCTCGTTGTCGATCGAGTCCGTCAAGTAGACCGTGCCCCGGCCGTCCACGGCGATCCCCAGGGTGTCGCGCTGGCCGGTGAACCGCAGCACCGTCGGGGTGGTGGATCCTGGGGGCAGCGTCAGCACCTTGTCGTTGCCGCTTTCGGCGACGTAGACGGTGCCGCCACTGTCCACCGCGACACCCCGGGGATCCTCGACACCGGCGAGCAGCACCGCCTGGGACGGCTCGGCGGCCGGCGGCGGCGGCGCCGGGGGCGGCGTCGCCGGGGGCGCCGACCTCTGCCCGACCATGATCACTATGCCGACGATGGCGGCGGCGGTCAGCGCGACGGCACCCACCGCGACCGCCAGCCGCCGCTTGCCGCTGAATCTCTTTGCGGGACTGGGGCGTTGAGGCCGCTCCGGCTTTGCTGATGGCACCAGGTTCGGCGCAGTCGGCCGCGTCGGCGTGTCGGTCGAGGGGACCTCCGCTGTCTGTGCTGCGGCCAGTGGTGTGACGACGAGGGTGTCGGCGGGCGCCAACGGTGTTGGCGCCGCAATGGTCTCGGATGCCGGGCTGGCGCCGCTACCGATGAGGATAGTGTCGTCGTCGTCTCGGTCGGGGTTGCCCAGGGCGTGTTGGGCGGCGAGGGCGAGTTCCCCGGCGCTCGCGTAGCGCTGCGTGGGGTCTTTGGCCATGCCCCGCGCGATCACTTCGTCGAACGCGGCGGGGATGTCTGGTCGACACTGGCTCGGACGCGGGATGGGGGCCGTGAGGTGCGCGGTGATCAAGGCGGGCAGATCACCCGGCGCGTAGGGCTGCGAGCCGGTCAGGCATTCATAGAGCACACACGCCAGTGCGTAGATGTCGGACCGGGCGGTCACTTCAGCGTTGCCGAACCGCTCTGGGGCCATGTAGGCGAACGTGCCGATGGTGGTGCCGGTGCTGGTCAACTTCGCCTCACCCGCCGCGTTGGCCAACCCGAAATCCACCAGGCAGGCGAAGTCGTCCCGGTTGACGAGGATGTTGCCGGGTTTGACGTCGCGGTGCGTCACCTGATCGGCATGAGCTGCATCCAGCGCCGACGCGATCTGACGCACGATGGCCACCGCACGAGGCGGGTCGAGCGGCCCCTCGCGGGCCAGCAGGGCCTGCAAGTTGATGCCCTTGATCAGGCGCATGTCGATATAGAGCTGCCCGTCGATCTCTCCGCAGCCGTGGATGGGGACCACGTGCGGATCATGTAACCGCGCCGCGTGCTGGGCCTCACGAAACAGCCGCTCGCGAAACACCGGATCGTGCGAGTAGCGGGCGGCGATCAGTTTCAGCGCCACCAGGCGATGCAGCACGGTGTCTTCGGCCTCATACACCTCGCCGAACCCGCCGGGGCCAAGCAGTCGGTGTAGCCGATAGTGCCCGAACATCGACCCCGCGCGCGACCCCATTGTGGTGTCTGCGGCGTCGCTCATCGCCGACTCCTCACCTCGTCGCACGCTGCGAACGCGACACCTGATCCCTGCGCCGACGTTTGCCGGCTACAACACTAGAACCTGGGCCAGCCGACCCACTGCAAAACGGGCAGGGAGCCGCGGCGCCAGGCTCGGCCGCGCTTGCAGTCACCGCCTGGGCACACTGGAGCCATGGACCCGGTAACGGCGCTGCGGCAGATCGCCTACTACAAGGACCGCAGCCGCCACGATCCCAGGCGGGTGATGGCCTACCGCAACGCCGCCGACATCGTCGAAGCGCTTGACGACGCGGCGCGGGAGCGGCACGGGCAGGCCAACAGCTGGCAGACGTTGCCGGGCATCGGTCCCAAGACCGCGAAGGTCATCGACCAGGCCTGGTCGGGTCGAGAACCCGACCTCCTGGTCGAATTGCGTTCCGCCGCTGAAGATCTCGGTGGCGGTGACATCCGGTCCGCGCTGCGCGGCGACTTGCACCTGCACTCGAACTGGTCGGACGGGTCGGCGCCGATCGACGAGATGATGGCCACCGCGTCGGCGCTGGGCCACGAGTACTGCGCGCTGACCGACCACTCGCCGCGGCTGACCATCGCCAACGGCCTGTCGCCGGAGCGGCTGCGCGCCCAACTCGACGTCATCGACCGGTTGCGCGACCAGTTTGCGCCGATGCGCATCCTCACCGGAATCGAGGTCGACATCCTCGAGGACGGCGGCCTGGACCAGGAACCCGAGCTCCTCGAGCGCCTCGACGTCGTCGTGGCCAGCGTCCACTCGAAGCTGTCGATGGATGCGCCGGCGATGACGCGGCGCATGCTGCGCGCCGTCTCCAATCCGCACGCCGACGTGCTGGGCCACTGCACCGGCCGGCTGGTCGCGGGTGGGCGCGGCATCCGGCCCGAATCGAAGTTCGACGCCGAGGCGGTGTTCACCGCTTGTCGCGACCATGGGACGGCCGTGGAGATCAACTCCCGTCCCGAACGCCGGGACCCGCCGACCCGGCTGCTCCAGCTGGCGCTCGAGATCGGCTGCGTGTTCAGCATCGATACCGACGCGCACGCGCCCGGCCAGCTGGACTTCCTCGGCTACGGCGCCCAGCGCGCGCTGGACGCGGGCGTGCCGGTCGAGCGGATCGTCAACACCTGGCCGGCCGACCAGCTGCTGGAGTGGACGGCAGCGCTCGGGTAGGTGAGGCAGCGGGGGGGCCGTTTCACTCACGCGTCAGATCGCCAGTGACGTACGACACATAATAAAAATGGGTCAAATCCAAACTCGACGTACCGTTTATGCGTCATTGACTGTAGATTAGGTATGGCGAGCCCGCCGGCCTCGACACGCTTGGGGATCCGTGCGCGGGATCGTTACACCGGCGGACAGGGACGCCGGCCGGCAAGTAGCGTGCGCCGGCCACGGCGTCGTCAGCGAAACGGACGAGAAGGAATGTGGCGTGGAACCAGATCGAGCAGATGCTGGCGAACGCCCCACCCTGCGGAAGGCTTGCGCCACCCGGCACACGCTCGGTAGGCGGCGGGCCGAACTGCCGGCGCCGAAGAGACCATCCGATTCGCCGGCGGGTCAGCGGCAAAACCTGGATGTCGTCGGTGGTCCGACGATGACCGGGCCACCGCTCCGGCCCTGGTCGGCATGGCCCGACTTGCCTGGTGACGTGCGTGAACCTGGTGAGACTGTCCGCAGGACGGCGATCGAGGCACCGTGTCGCGCGGTCTAGGATTCGTCAACTCCGTTGCCGCCCAACTGATGGAGGCGAATGCGTACACCGCCACGACGGTGAGCCAACAGGTACTGGCGAGGCTTGTTCGCATGTTCGACGCGGACACCGGTTTCTTACGCCACAACGACCCGGCCATCGCGGCCTCCAAATTGATCGCGGAATGGCCGTCGCGACCCGACCGCCCACAAGCGGATCTCTTGCCGATCGTCGACTTCACCAGCGCCGACGACGTCTTCGGCCCCTGCGCGCACGGCAAGGAACCGCTCGCGGTACAGCCCACGGAACCGGTGGTGATCCGGCCGTCGGCCGCGACGACCTATGCGTACAAGGCCTTTCAGCGCCAAACGGGAAGACGCCGCATCGCGACACCGTCGATGGCGGCCGCTCCGCTGGTTACCAGAGGGGTGACCACGGGTGTACTCGGCTTCGTCAACTATCGCCGCAAGAAGTGGAAGCAGGAAGAGCTGGGCACCCTGGGGGCGGTGGCGACTCTGTTCGCCCAGCTTCAGGCCCGCATCGCCGCCGAAGAAGGGCTTCGGCACCTGGCTGAGCATGACGATCTGACCGGCCTGCACAATCGTCGATCGGTTGTCGCGCGCCTCTCCGACAGACTCGCGGCGGGACGCCCCGGACCCGTCGCGGTCTTGTATTTCGATCTCGATCGGCTGAAAGCGATCAACGATTACTTCGGCCACCCCGCCGGCGATTACTTCCTCAAGGTCTTCGCCGAACGGCTTCAGGCAAGCTTGGGCGACCAGGGCACGATCGGTCGGATCGGCGGGGACGAGTTCCTCGTCTTCTCGGACCGGGCGATGCTCACCAGGAGCGCGGAATCACTCGCGCAGCGGCTTCAGAGGACGCTGTGCGCGCCATTGAAGATCGGCGACGACGTGATCACTCCCTCCGTCAGCATCGGGATGGCGGTGGGCAAGCCGGGACACGACAACACCGCGGATCTACTTCGCCGTGCGGACGAGGCCGCCCTGACGGCCAAGCGCGCGGGGGGCAACCAGGTCGTGGTGTGCACCAGCGACATCTCTCGCAATATCGTCTTCCGCAACGATATCGAGTTCCATCTGCAGGCCGGCATCGACAGCGATGCCCTGCTGCTGCACTACCTGCCCGAAGTCGACTTGCTGACCCGCGAAATCCTGGGCGCCGAGGCGCTGGTCCGTTGGCGGCACCCGACGCGCGGGCTGTTGCTACCGGATTCGTTCATCGGCGTGGCCGAATCGACCAACCTCGCCGCAGACCTGGGCCGATGGGTCATGCGAAGCGCCTGCGCCGAGTTCAGCCGGTGGCAATCCAACGGGGTGGGACACGGCGCGACGATGCGCATCAACGTGTCGCCCGTTCAGCTGATCACCCCCAATTTCGTCCGCAGCGTCGCCGACACCATCGAGGAGTTCGGCATCGACGGCGGATCGGTGTGCCTGGAGATCACCGAGCGCGCCGTGGTTCGCGACATCGAAACCACTCGGCGAACCCTCGCGGAGCTGAAGGAGGTCGGGGTCCAGATCGCCATCGACGACTTCGGCACCGGGTATGCGGTGCTGTCGCACCTGAAATCCCTTCCGGTCGACATGCTGAAAATCGACGCCGGATTCGTCCGCGACCTGGACACCAACACCAGCGACTTGGCCATCGTTCGCGCCATCATCGGCCTCGCGGAGGCCTTCGGCCTGCAACTGGTCGCTGAGGGCGTCGAGACGCCGGCCGCCGTACAGACCCTGTTGGAGCACGGATGTCATCGGGCGCAGGGTTTTCTGTTCTCGCGCCCGGTTACCGGCAGCGCCATGGAGTCACTGCTGTTCAGACGCCGGGTGCCGATGACCTGCTTCGCCAGCGAGGAGGCGCTGACCGGCGAGGCGATCTAGCGCGGGCGTGCTGGACCGGGTGCGGCTGCGTCAGTCGGGGAGGTGCGGCATCTCGAAGCCCGGGTCCCTGCCGACCAACACCGCCGGCGTGAGGGCGGATCTGCCGTAGCGACGGCGCACTTGATCGATTGCCTCATCGACGGTCGGCCTACCCCCACCGAACGGAAGCATCAATTGCTGCGCGCCGCTGCGGTCGATGCCCGACACCGCGAAGCCGACCAGGGTCAGGCCGCGCTCCGCGATGAGGGGCGCCGCGGACGCGACGAGCTGCCGCGCGGCGGCCAGGATCGGCTGTGTCGACGAGGTGGCCCGCGGCAGAGTGTGTGACCGGGTCGCCCGGCCGAAGTCGTCGAAGCGCAGCCGCAGCACCACCGTGCGACCGGTGCGCCCGGCGGCGCGCATCCGGGCGGTGATGCGGTCGATCAGGTTCACCACCACCGCGTCGACCGCGGGCGCCGACATGCGGTTGCCGGCGCGGCCCAGCGCCCGCTGCGCGCCCACGGAGCGGCGGCGCACGCCGGTGGTCACCCGGCGGCGGTCGATGTTGCGCGACAGCGCATACAGCTGGCGGCCCATCGCCCCGCCCAGCATCGAGGCGAGCGTCGACTCGCTGAGCTCGGCGACTTCCGCGACGGTCGTGATGCCGTGCGCGTGCAGCCTCTCGGCGGTCTTCGCGCCCACGCCCCAAAGCCGGCGCACCGGCAGCGGACGCAGGAACGCCAACTCCTGGTCGGGCGGCACCAGCAGCAGCCCGTCGGGTTTGGCTTCCTGGCTGGCGACCTTGGCGAGGAACTTCGTCCGGGCGATGCCGACGGTGATGGGCAGGCCGACGCGGTCGCGCACGTCGGCGCGCAGCCGTTCCGCGATCCGTACCGGCGTGCCGGAGACCCGGTGCAGGCCGCCGACATCGAGGAAGGCTTCGTCCACCGACAGCGCCTCCACGATCGGGGTGCAGTCGCGGAAGACCTCGAACACGGCGTCGCTGGCGCGGGAGTAGGCGTTCATACGCGGCGGCACCACCACGGCGGACGGGCACAGGCGGCGGGCCTGCGCGCCGCCCATCGCGGTGCGCACGCCGTAGGCCTTGGCCTCGTAGCTGGCGGCCAGCACGACCCCGCCGCCGACGATCACCGGACGCCCCCGCAGGGTCGGGTCGTCGCGCTGTTCGACGGACGCATAGAACGAATCCAGGTCCGCGTGCAGGATGGACGCTTCACACCGCACGAACGTATGTTCCCATGCGGCTGCGACAGCCTAGCCCGATTCGCCGTAGATGCTGGTGACCCAGATGTGCGTGAGGGTGTCGACGACCCGGTCCTCGTCGACCGCCGGGGCCTCGGCCGCGAGCGCGGCCATCATCGTGCGTTCGTTCATCTGGTTCAGCGACGTCGCCAGGTCGGCGGCCGGGATGGTCTCCGGGGCGGCGCCGCGCGCGCGTTCGGCCATGATCATGGCCGCGGTTTGGTCGATCCACTTCTGCATGAATCCCAGCCACACCGCGCGGAGCTCGGAGCTGGTGGCCAGCGCCTCTGTGGCGGCGCGGGCCAGCGTGCGGTGCGAGCTGAACGCGCGGTAGAACGCCTTGATGCCGTTGCGCCACACGCGACGCGGGTCCTCCGGCAGGCGCTGCACCGCGCCGTCGAACTCGGAGTCGGCCCGCGCGATTACCGGTTCCAGCAGCGACAGCAGCACCGCTTCCTTGGACTTGAAATAGAAGTAGAAGGTCGGCCGGGACAGGCCGGCGCCCTTGGCGAGGTCGTCGACGGAGATGCCGGCAAAACCACGCTCTTCCAGCAGTCGCTCGGCGGTGGCGAGGATCGCCTGCTCGCGGTCGTCACCGGAGGGGCGCAGTGCGCGGCGGCCGCGAAGGGCGCGAGTAGGGCCGGCGGTCGTCACGGCACGTTACTTTACACGTTGTTGAAAGTTTCGACAGCCCGTTGACTCGTTCGACACTGCGTTGATAGCGTGGGCCACATGACTGAGCACATAGACGTCGTCATCGTGGGCGCCGGCATCTCCGGCGTGAGCGCGGCCTGGCACCTGCAGGACCGCTGCCCGACCAAGAGCTACGCCATCCTCGAGAAGCGGGCGGCGATGGGCGGCACCTGGGACCTGTTCCGCTACCCCGGCATCCGGTCCGACTCGGACATGTACACGCTGGGCTTCAGGTTCCGCCCGTGGACCGAGCGCCAGGCCATCGCCGACGGCGGCCCGATTCTCGACTACGTCAAGGGCACTGCGGCGATGTACGGCATCGACAAGCACATCCGGCTCAACCAGCGGGTGGTGAGCGCCGACTGGTCGAATGCGGAAAACCGCTGGACCCTGCAGATCGAAAACAACGGCACCCCAACCACACTCACCTGCACATTCCTGTTCCTGTGCAGCGGCTACTACAACTACGAGCAGGGCTACGCGCCGACGTTCGCCGGCTCGGAGGATTTCGCGGGCCCGATCATCCACCCGCAGCACTGGCCGGAGGACCTGGATTACGCCGGCAAGAACGTTGTCGTCATCGGCAGTGGCGCGACCGCGGTCACGTTGATTCCCGCCCTGGCGGAATCGGGTGCGGGGCACGTGACGATGCTGCAGCGATCGCCGACCTACATCGTCTCGCAGCCCAAGCGGGACAAGCTGGCCGAGCGGCTCAACCGCTGGCTGCCCGACAACATGGCCTACTTCGCGATCCGCTGGAAGAACGTGCTGCGCCAGGCTGCGCTGTACGGCGCCTGCCAGAAGTGGCCGAAGCGGATGCGCAAGATCCTGCTGAGCTACGTGCAGCGCCAGCTTCCCGAGGGCTACGACGTCGAGAAAGACTTTGGCCCGCACTACAATCCGTGGGACCAGCGGCTGTGCCTGGTGCCCAGCGGCGACCTGTTCCGCGCCATCCGGCACGGCAAGGCCGACGTGGTCACCGACACGATCGACCGGTTCACGCCCACCGGCATCCGGCTGGCCTCAGGCCGGGAGGTTCCGGCCGACATCATCGTCACCGCAACGGGATTGAACCTTCAACTGTTCGGCGGCGCGAAGGTCGCCGTCGACGGGCAGCAGGTGGACCTGACCAAGACGATGGCCTACAAGGGCATGATGTTGTCCGGGCTGCCGAACATGGTCTACACGGTCGGGTACACCAACGCTTCCTGGACGCTGAAGGCCGACCTCGTCTCGGAGTTCGCGTGCCGCCTGCTGAACTACATGGACGACAACGACTTTGAGACGGTCGTGGTCGACCACCCCGGCTCGGAGGTCGACGAACGCCCGTTCATGGAATTCACGCCCGGATACGTGCTGCGCTCGCTCGACGAGCTGCCCAAGCAGGGCTCACGCAAGCCGTGGCGGCTCAACCAGAACTACCTGCGCGACATCCAGTTGATCCGGCGCGGCAAGATCGCCGACGAGGGGTTGCGGTTCGCGAAAAAGCGTGCGGCGGTTGCCGCTTAGGGGTTGACGGACGGCACGACGACGATGCCGTCGTCGTCGCTGTAGGCGATCTCGCCGGGCACGAAACTGACGCCGCCCAGCCTGATCTCGACGTCGCGCTCGCCGGAGCCGGTCTTGCTGCTCTTGCGCGGGTTGGTGCCCAGCGCCTTGATGCCGATCTCGATGCCGCGCAGCGCGGCGGCGTCACGCACCGCACCGTTGACGATCACCCCCGCCCAGCCGTTGGATCGGGCCAATTCGGCGATGACGTCCCCGACGAGCGCGGTGTGCAGCGAGCCGGCGCCGTCGATCACCAGCACGCCGCCGTCGCCGGGGCCCGAGAGCACCGATTTCAGCAGCGCGTTGTCCTGGAAGCAGCGCACCGTGCTGATCGGACCGGCGAATTCGGGGCGGCCGCCGAACTGACGGAATTGGAGGTCGCAGCTGCGTACGTCGGGGCCGATGTCGTCGACGAGGTCGGCGGTCGGCCGGAACGGCACGGCCACCTCAGCGGCGCCGCAGCTGCCGGATCAGCACGATCGCCAACAGGCTGAGCGCCACCGCGACGATCAGCGGCACCGGCGACTGCCCGGATGCCGCCGGCGCGACCTCGGGTGAGACCGGGTTGGGCGCGGCATCGACGGTCGATTTGGCTTGTGCGGCAGCGTCTTTGGCGGCGGCGGCAAGCTCACCGTTGGTTTCGATGCGTTGCTGGATACCCAGCGGCGGCTCGGCGGGTCTGGGGGGCGGGGGCGCAGGGCTCTTGGCCGGCGCCTTCTTGGCGGGCGCTTTTTTGGCCGGGGCCTTTTTGGCGGGCGCTTTTTTGGCGGGGGCCTTCTTCGCAGGTGCCTTCTTGGCGGGCGCTTTGGCGGCCTTCTTGGCGGCCTCGCCGGGAGGTTTCTTCTCCGGCGGGGTCGGTGGGCCGTCGGGCTCGCTGTCGGGTTGGTCCTGCGGGTCTGCCATGCGGCCGCTCCTTTGCAGCTGTCTCGGGTGCGTCTCGCGCGCCGTTTCCTCGCGTCCCATCATGCCAGGAGGCGCGGCGGGCTCCCGGCGACCGGGGCGCTCAGGGCCTGCGCCGCAGCGCCCACCAGCCGCCCCCGGCGACCAGCGCCACCGCCACCACCGCAAACGGCCAGACCGGGACGCCGCCGTCCCCGCCGGGCCCGGCGGCCGGCGGTCCGGGGGTTCCGGTGCCCGGGACCGTCAGCCGGAACGACCAGGACCCCGACACCACGTGGCCGTCCGCCGACGTGACGCGGTAGTTCACCGTGTAGGTGCCGGCCGGGCCGAGGGGGCGCAGGGCCACGCCGACGATCGCGCCCTGCACCGTCGGCGCCCCGGCCGACCACACGTTGGCGTCGGGCCCCACGACCGTCATGGCGGCGAACGTGGTCTGCAGCCTCTCGTTGAAGGTCGCGCTGACCCGGTCGGGACCGGTGGTGAGGACCGCGTTGTCGGCGGGGTCGGTGGAAACCCGCGCGGCATGTGCCCACGCCGGTTGTGCGTGCAGGATCGCGGCCGACACCATCGCGGCCAGCAGCAGGCCCGCCGCCGCGGCGACCGGGACGCGCCTCATCCGCGTCGGCGCAACAGCACCAGCGCGATGCCGAGGGCGGCCACCACCAGCGCAGCCCCGCCAAGTAGACGGGCGGTGTTGTCCGGCGGCTTCGGTGATTGCGCGCCGCCGCCGGGATGGTGCTCATGCGGCGCCCCGCCCCCCGCGGTGAGGGTCAGCGCCGGCGCCGGGTGTTCCGGCTCGCCGCCGCCGGGCGACGGCGGCTGGTCCCACTTCACGACGGTCCCGTCGGAATAGGTCTGCGTGGCCGGGAAGCTCACCGTCTCGGTGTCGGGCAACTGCACCGCTACCCGGAACAGCCCGAATTGATCCACCCCGATCCCGCCGTTCGGCGCGGCCGTCCAGGTCACCGAGCGAACGCTGCCGGACGCCGCGTCACGGTCGAGCTTGGCCGTCCACCCGGGCATGGCTTCGGTGCTGGCCGCGGCGACGTTGGGCAGGCCGACACTCAGCGCGGTGGTCGCCGCGCCGGTGTTGGACTCGTTGGGTACCTGGAAGGTGACGATGGCCATGGCGCCGCGCACGGGGTTGTCGCTGGTGGCGTGCACGTGCGCCCATGCCGTCGGGATGCCCAGCGCCGAACCGAGATACAGCGCGACGGCCGCGATCAGGACGCGTACGGCGGTCACGTCAATCCGAGGCGGGCCATCAGGTCCGCCTCGATACCGTCGAGCTGCGACGTGATCGCGGCGTGTGCCGCCCGGCGGCGCGCGGCCGGCATGTTCTCCGCGGCGGTCACGGCCGCCGCCAGGTCGGCGAGCCGTTCGCTGATGGCGGCGGCGAACTGCTTGGTCTCGGCGTCCTTGGGCTTTTTCTCCTGCACGACCCGCAACGACTTCTCCGCCCCGGCTATCCGGGCCGACAGCTGGGCGCCGTGCCCGGAGAACTGGCCGATCTGGGCGAGCGGAACGCCGAGCTGGTCCGCGCGCCGCTGGTCGATCGCCGCGCGGGCGGCCATGGCGCCGCGGTAGATCAACGGCGTGAGGACCGGGGCCAGCAGCCGAGACACCGTCAGCGCCCGACGAATCCGTGTCGGCGACAGCAACTTGCCCTCCTTCGCCGCCTTGAGCTCGGCCTCGGCGACCTTCAGGGCCGTCCGGTCGCTGTCCCGCTGCGACTTGATCTGCGCGTTGAGGGCCTTTTCGGCGGCGCGCCGATCGGCCTTGAGCCGACGAGCATCGTTTTTGGCGGCCAGCTTGGCCTCGAGCTTGGCGCGGGCCTTGATCGCGCGGGCTTCGGCGCGACGCGTCGCGCGGCTCTTTCGCTTGCGGAACAGGCCCATTCCCGGCCGCCTCCCGGTCTCTCGTGGACGATCGCTCTCCGAGAGCCAACCCTAATCGGAATGCACCGAAGGCAGCCGGTCAGGTGGGGGCGGGCAAGCTAGGCGTCGAGGCGTTCGACCCGGCGGAGCTCGTTGACCCGCTCCACGACGTCCTGCTGCGCCTGGGGAGACAATCCGACGGTGGCCAGGGCAATGCGGCGCACGCCGTCATCGCGCATCGTGGCCAGCCAGGACAACTCCTTGTCGAGCTTTTCGTAGTACTCGTCGTCGGTGAAGTACGCCGGCTTGATGCGGAAGAAGTTGGCCAAGGCGGCCATGGTCGCCGACGACGGGTTGGTGCGGTTGCCCGAACGTAGCTGGGACAGGTAGGGAGCCGACATCGTGATGCCCTCCGCCTTGAGCGCCGCGATCACCTCCGCCGAGGTGTGCGGCCCGCGCCCCGGTGGATACACCGTGTCGAACAAGCGGTTGAGGCGGGCGGCGAACGTCGTGCTCATCGATATGACCTCCACTGGGCTGTAGAAGTGAACTGTTGCCGAGGTGTATTTGCTGACAATGGTAGCGACGGATCGGGTCCGCAACCAGGTGCAAACCCGCTGTGGTTCGGGGCCGACGTTGCTGGCGACTGCCGAATACCCACTGAACGAGCGTCTAACTAATTCGCTGAGGTGTCCACTAAATCGGCCAACTTCACAGGTTATCCGCAGAATCCGGGTTCACCGCGAGGGTGGCGGGCGACTGGGATCAGGAAAGGCGCCTCGATTCGGGGGAGGATGCTGGGCACTTGCACCGCAACTGGCAGGCAACGAACGGCTGTCCGCGACAACATTTGCTGTCAGGTCGGAGACACGCCCGGAAAACGGGCTCGGGGTGCACTTGATGGCCCCCGGAGATACCCCGGGGGCGACGTCGGGTCGAGACGGCGGGAAGAAGGGGGGTGCCGACGGCACTCTAGCCGATGTCGGTTAACCGCCGGGCGGGCGCAGCCTCCTGCTTGCGCCGGCGCCGAGTTTGCGCGGCCACCACCGTCGCGGCGGTCAGCAGCACCGCCGCCGTTACCGCGACGGCGACCGAGCGCAACCCCAGTGCGGCGTCGAGCAGCATCCACAGCCCGAAGATCAGGAAGAGCAGGCTGGCCATGGCGTGCAGCAGCTGTTGCGGAAGGCGCCGATGCAGCAGCGTGCCCGCACCGATCGCCAATCCGTCGGCCAGCACCATGCCCAGCGTGGAGCCGATCCACACGCCCGTCCAATCGTGGTC
The DNA here is from genome assembly GCF_001666745.1 of Mycobacterium sp. E2699. NCBI lineage: Bacteria > Bacillati > Actinomycetota > Actinomycetes > Mycobacteriales > Mycobacteriaceae > Mycobacterium > Mycobacterium sp. E2699. The sequence goes on from NZ_LZJH01000080.1 coordinate 29,431, forward strand.
GCTGGCGAGCGTGACCGTCGCCAGCGACGTCTTGTCGCTCAGCTCGGCGAGGACGAAGGTGGATACGACGGTCAGCATCGCGAAGCGCGGTTGCCGATCGGTCGGCGCTCCCTCGTCGCCGCCGGCGTCCGCGCGCCAGGCCCACACCGCGAAGGCCAGGAAAGCGATCGCCGACGCGAAGGCCATCGGACGCGACGGGAGCGTGGCGCCCAGAAAGTGGCCGATCGACACCGTCACCCCGTGCACCAGGCACGCGGCCACCGCCACCCCCGCCAACACCACCCACCATCGATAGCGCAGCGCATAGGTCATGGTGACCAGCTGGGACCTGTCGCCGAGCTCGGCGAGGAAAACCACCCCGAAGGTGAGGAGTGTGGCGGCGAGCATGGCGGGCGACCTTTCGACACGTCGTCCGTGACCGCATCGGTCACCGGACCCGGTCGAAGGTCTCGCCCACCGCCCTGTCGGGATCGGTTCGCCGGCCGGGCTGTGCGCCAGTGTGTCGACTCGACGATTCGGGGCTACTCCCCTTCGCTAACGGTGCCAACGCTAACGGGTGGGGAGGCCGCGCGCCAGGCGACCGGGCAAGTTCGGACGCCCGTATCTGTAGATTCGCCGCCCGAATCAGCGCGTTTGAATTCCCTTACGCGGCAAGCAGCATAGCCAGTATCGCCGTGTCGGGGTGGCTGATCGGGTCGACGCCGACGCGGCTCACCATCGAGGTGATCGTCCCGTCCGCCTCCGCTTCGACCCACGCGGCCCGGTGCTCCAATCCCAGATACGGGAGCCCCGGCAGCAGAACGCACCCGGACGCGGCCCCGGTGCACTCCGGCAACGAGGGCATGGTTTCCGACGGCGGATGCAGCATCAGCAGCGCGGGCGGTTGATGGTCGGCGAAATACCCTGGCTGGATTGCCGATTCACCAAAGACAGTGCCCTCGGCCAGCACCAGGCCGACGGTGCCGGGCTCGGGCTCGTCGGGCAACTCCTCGCGCGCCCCGAAGACCGTTGTGGTGGAAAGCAATCCGGGCAACGACGCGACCCTGACCGCGACCATCAGAAGCTGGGCCCACTCTTTCGTCGAATCCGGCCAACGCCCCGAGATGACAAACCCTTTCAAGGCACCGCGGGCATGGAAGGGGGAAACCCCGATGGGGCGGTCGGACCCAGATTCCATCTCGACCTCCGTGTGACGCCTGGCTTCGCCTAACCACACTGGTAGCTCGAATGATTAAGCATGCCTGCGGGTTAGGCGCCGTGCAACCCGACACGGCCACTGACGCACATGTTCTCAAGATGCCCCGATTTTGCGCAGCGCAAACAGCTGGGGCGCCACGCTATACGCGTGACGCCCCAGCCTGGAAAAAGACGGTTTCAGCCGAAAATCAATCCCTGAGCTTTTGATGTCGCGGCCGCGTAACGGTCCTGCACGTCCGCCCAGTTGACGACGTTCCAGAAGGCCTTGGCGAAGTCGACCTTGACGTTCTTGTACTGCAGGTAGAACGCGTGCTCCCACATGTCGAGCAGCAGCAGCGGCACGATTCCGAGCGGGAAATTGGATTGGTGGTCGTACACCTGGAAAATCAGCAGCTTCTGAGCGAGGCTGTCCCAGCCGAGCGCCGCCCAGCCCGAGCCCTGCACGGTGGTGGCGGCGGCGTGGAACTGCGCGCGAAACTTGTCGAACGAACCGAAGGCGTCGTCGATGGCCGCGGCGAGCTCGCCGGTCGGCTTGTCGCCGCCGTTGGGGGACAGGTTCTTCCACCAGATGCTGTGGTTGACGTGGCCGGCGAGGTTGAACGCCAGGTTCTTCTCGTTCAGGAGCACCGCCGAGTGGTCCTCCTTGGCGCGTGCCTCCTCCAGCTTCTCCAGGGCGTCGTTGGCGCCCTTGACGTAGGTGGCGTGGTGCTTGTCGTGGTGCAGTTCGTTGATCTGGCCGGAGATGTGCGGTTCCAGCGCTCCAAAGTCCCAGTCCAAGTCGGGCAGGGTGTATACAGCCACAGCATTCCTTTCTTCGGTGCATCGTTGGTGATGATCGGACGCTCATCGCGCGGGGCTGCCACGCGGCGGCCAGCCATAATCAACCCTGCTCCATGCGCGCGCCCGCCGCAAGGACGACCGCCGTGAGGGGATACCCGCCGGGGTGTGAGTGTCAGTACAGGATGATGATGGCGAGAACCGCGAGCAACGCCAGCGCAATCAGGGCGGCGCGAAGGGCGGCGACGCTATAGCTGTGGTTACAGGCAGGCGAGCCGGAATACGAGTTCGACGCGGCCGGCGAACCCGGACCGAACGAATGCGTGGCCATCAAGCGCCTTTCACCTGCAAGCCCACCCCGCTCGAGTGAGGTGAGTCACAACGATTTTTCGTGACGGTGATCATAACCCCTCGCGCCGGGGTTGGAAAATGCGCTGGCTGACGGCGCGCCGGCGCGGGGTTTCCGGAGATTGCCGCGCGACACCGACGTAGGCGGGATCCGGCCGGTGTCAGGTGTCCCGGCGGGCTCAGCTGCGAGCAGTTAGCGAGGCAATTCATTTCGCTCGTGTACCGGTTAGGGCTGTTTATGGTACAGCCGTACCACCCGGGGGTTATCCACAGTTGCGGACCGGGTGACTCGAAGAGGCTGTGTTGATGCGGTGGCTACCCGCTCAGTAACTGTGGATAAACCTGTGCAAACTGTGGATAGCCCTGAGAAAGTGTTGGGTTGCCGGACCGCCGGATGCGCGGGCCCGCGCCGCGCACCGCGGGCCGCCTCGTCGCTTAGCGCGGACCGCCGCCAAGCCGGGGCGGTGCCGGATTGCCCCGCTTCTCACCGGGCCGCTTACCGCGGCCCGCCTCGTCGCCGGGGCTAGGCTGGTCCGGTGATCCAGGTGTGCTCCCAGTGCGGCACGCGGTGGAACGTGCGCGAGCGGCGACGTGACTGGTGTCCCCGCTGCCGCGGGGCGCTGATGGCTCCCCTGCCCGACATGCCGGTGGCAGACCCGCGATGGAACGCACCGGCCGGGCAGACCGCCGGACCCGCGGGCCCCGGCTGGCAGCGCAGCGCGCCGCGGTTGCCGCCGGGCTTCCGGTGGATCGCGGTGCGCCCGGGCGCAGCGCCGCCTCCGCGCCGAGGTCACCGGTCCCTGGGCCCCACCCCGCGCTACGCCGTGATTCCGCGCTGGGGTTTGGCCGACCGCGTTGAGCAGACCCCGACGGCGGCCGAAAAGCCTTCCCAGACCGGGCCTTCCGCGCCGGTCTTGCGGACCACGCTGTTCCTGACCGTGCTGATCCTCAGCATGGCCGCCCTGGTGTATGTCGTGAGATACGCGCTGTTGGTGTTCAACCGGAACACGCTGCTGAATTCGGTCGTGGCCATCGTCGCGGATTGGATCGGGGTGCTGGCCAGCGTGGGGGCGATCGCGGCGGTGTTCACCTCCGGCGTGATGTTGATCCGGTGGCTGATCGCACGCAGGGCCGCGGTCTTCGCCCATCACGGCCTGCCGGAGTCGCGTTCCGTTCGCGCGTTGTGGCCCGGATGCGTGGTGCCGCTGGCAAACCTGCTGTGGGCTCCCGTGTACGTCATCGAGCTGGCAACCGTCGAGGAACACTACGCGCGGCTGCGACGGCCGATCCTCGAGTGGTGGATCGCGTGGGTCTTCAGCTACCTGGTCTCGATCTTCGCCATCTTCACCGGCTTCGCCACTGATGCCCAGGGCATCGCCAACAACACCGTGTTGATGGTGTTCGCCTATCTGCTCGCCGCCGTCACGGTGGCCGCGGTCGCCCGGGTGTTCGAGGGCTTCGAGCGCAAACCGGTGCAGCGGCCCGCGCACCGTTGGGTGGTGGTCGAGCGGGACGGCCCGGACCGCGGCGCCGGCCGCGCATCCGGCGGTCCGGTTGAGCTGGAGGGGCAGGAACCGGCAGCATAGGGATATGACGTGGGCCGACGAGGTGCTCGCCGGGCATCCCTATGTCGTTGCCCATCGAGGGGCTTCGGCCGCTCGGCCCGAACACACGCTGGCTGCCTACGATCTCGCGCTCAAACAGGGCGCCGACGGCGTGGAATGCGACGTGCGCCTGACCCGCGACGGCCACCTGGTCTGCGTGCACGACCGCCGTCTGGACCGGACCTCGACGGGCGCCGGTTTGGTCAGCACCATGACGCTCGCCGAGTTGCGCGAGCTCGAATATGGTGCGTGGCACGACAGCTGGCGCGCCGACGGCACGCACGGCGACACCAGCCTGCTGACCCTGGACGCCCTGGTGTCGCTGGTTCTGGACTGGCACCGGCCGGTGAAGCTCTTCATCGAAACCAAGCACCCGGTGCGCTACGGCTCCCTGGTGGAAAGCAAGCTCCTCGCGTCGTTGCATCGCTTCGGCATCGCGGCGCCCGCCTCGGCCGACCGGTCCCGCGCCGTGGTGATGTCGTTCTCGGCGGCCGCGGTCTGGCGGATCCGGCGAGCCGCGCCGTTGCTGCCGACGGTGCTGCTCGGCAAGACCGCTCGCTACCTTGCCAGCAGCGCGGCCACCGCCGTCGGCGCCACCGCCGTCGGACCCTCGTTGGCGACGTTGAAGGACTATCCCCAACTGGTGGACCGCGCCGTCGCGCAGGGCAGGGCCGTCTACTGCTGGAACGTCGACGAGTACGAGGACATCGACTTCTGCCGGGACGTCGGCGTGGCCTGGCTCGCCACCCATCACCCAGGTCGCACCAAGGCGTGGTTGCAGAACGCGCGGGCCGGGGACGGCAGCGGTTAGACGCGCTATCGCGGCCCCTCGAGGGCGGCGGCGGGCACGGGCGCGTCCGTGGCGAGCGCGTCGAACAACTTGCCGGCGACCTGGTGGTTCCACACCACCACCGAGCCGACGTCGCTGTCGGTGAATTCGCCGATCGGAACGGTGATCGAGGTCGTGGACCCGCGCAGCGCCCAGCCGAGCCGGGCGAGATCCCACACATGGTCGCCCCGGTCGACGGTCATGGCGTCGGCCGCCGCGCGCGGCACCGAGTACCAGCGCAGGGGATTCAGCCACACCGCCGGGCTGGTGGCGCGGTGCAGCAGCGCCGACAGGAACTCGCGCTGGTTGACCATCCGATCCAGATCGGCGCGCGGTGTGTCGCGCGTCCGGACGTAGCCCAGGGCGTCGCGGCCCGCGAGTTTCTGGCAGCCGGCCGGCAGGTCGATGCCGGCCAACGGGTCGTCGATGGGCGCGGCCGGGCACACGGTGATCCCGCCCAGCGCGTCGACGAGGCCGGCGAAGCCGCCGAAGCCGATCTCGACGTAGTGGTCGAGGCGCAGCCCGGTGGCCTGCTCCGCCGTCCGGGTCAGCAGCGGCGCGCCGCCCATCGCGAACGCGGCGTTGATCTTGTCCTTGCCGTGATCCGGGATCGGTACGTACGAGTCCCGCGGGATCGACACCACCGTCGGCGGGGTGCTCGATCCGGGCGCGGGCACGTGCACCAGCAGGATGGTGTCGGTGCGACCGTTGCCGACGTCGCCGCCGGTGGCCAGGTCGCGCTGCTGCTCGGCGGTGAGGCCTTGCCTGCTGTCGGAGCCGACGATCAGCCAATTCGTGCCGCGGCCCGCCGCGGGCCGGTCGGGATAGTCGGTCAGCGCCTGTTCGCGGTGCAGCTCGGCGTCGAACCAAGCCGCCCCGGCCACGACACCGACGCCGGCGAGCAGCGCGCCGATCAACGTCGTGAGCGCCACCGCCCGGACCCAGCGGCGGTTGCGGCGCGCCCTCGGGCCGACGGGCCTCGGGGGCGGCGGCGGCTTCGGCGCTGGTGGTGTGGGCACCGGGCGTCGCAGCGGTGCGGTGGGCGGATCGGCCCGGGCGATCACCTGCGGCGGCTCCGGCCTCCGCGGCGGTCGGGGCGCGCGCCGGTGCGGTGCTCGGTCGCCGTTCACCCGGCTAACGTACGCGGGCTACCTGCGGGCTCGTAGTCCGTTGATGAACGGGCAACCCATCAGCAACCGGATCGCCTGGCTCAGCCCGGTCATGTCGTCCACCGGCTTGTGGAAAGGCAGCCGGACGTCGTGGTCGCCGTCGGTCGCTTCGACGCGGAACCGCATGCCGTACCGGTCGAGCCCCAGTGGGCGCACCTGCCCCCGCCGCAGCGGCGCCGGCAGCTTCGACACCAGCCGCGCGACCACGTCGTTGTGCACGGTGTCCAGGTGCCACAGCAGGCTCGCCTCGACGTCGCAGAACGGGTCGGGCCGGGCGGCGAGCAGGTCCGCGACGCTGACGGGCTCGGCGCCGGTGGCGTCGGTGACGACGACGGAGGCGATCTCCAGCCGGAACAGCGCGTACCGCGGCTCTCCGCCGGACGGCCCCGACCGCGGGGTCTCGACCTGCAGCAACGCCGGGTTCGGGTACGCGGCGGCGATCCGGTCAAGCGTGTCGGTCACGGCGTCAGCCGGGACCCGCTGCAGGCGGCCGCGCACCCACACCAGGGAACGCACCGGTTCCCGCAACGGCAGTGGGGCGTAGTCCGTCAGCTCCAGCAGCGCCTGCGATCCGGCGACGGGTTCGCCGGCGTCGACGGGGATGGCCAGCGCAAAGGAACCGTCGGGCAGCAGGTGGTGGACCGGCGAAGCGAACGGGTCCCGTCGCGCCGGCCCGCCTTCCAAGGCCAGCAGCGCGCCACCGGCCCGCGCGCAGGCGCTGCGAATGCGTTCCGGGGTCGTCGGTGCCCGGCCGCTCGGCAGTGCCATAGTTCTCCTCCGCTAATTAGGTAAGCCTAAGTTAACTTACGGTCGCCCGCGTCGCAAGGTTCGTGCGGCGTCGAGCGCCGTTAGGGTTGGGGCGTGGTCCGCATCGCATACCTCGGTCCCGAAGGGACCTTCACCGAGGCGGCGCTCCTGCAAATCACCGCCGCCGGCCTGGTGCCCGGTCAGGAGCCGGGGCCCGTGCGGCGGATCCCGCTCGAAAGCACCCCGGCGGCGCTCAACGCGGTCCGCGACGGCAACGCCGATTACGCGTGCGTGCCCATCGAGAACTCGATCGACGGCTCGGTCAGCCCCACGCTGGACAGCCTGGCGATCGGTTCGCCTCTGCAGGTGTTCGCCGAGACCACCCTCGATGTGGCGTTCAGCATCGTCATCAAACCGGGCCTGGGCGCGCGCGACGTGCGCACGCTGGCCGCCTTCCCGGTGGCGGTGGCGCAGGTGCGCAAGTGGATGGCGGCCCAGCTGCCGGGCGTCGAGCTGCGGCCGGCGTACTCGAACGCCGACGCGGCGCGGCAGGTGGCCGAGGGCCAGGCCGACGCCGCGGTGACCTCCCCGCTGGCCGCCGCGCATTGGGGACTGACCGCCCTGGCCGAAGGCGTCGTCGACGAACCCAACGCCCGCACCCGCTTCGTGCTGATCGGCCTGCCGGGTCCGCCCCCGGCCCGCACCGGAGCCGATCGCACCGCGGTGGTGTTGCGGATCGACAACGTGCCGGGTGCGCTGCTGTCCGCGCTGGCCGAATTCGGCATTCGGGGCATCGACCTGACCCGAATCGAGTCCAGGCCGACCAGAACCGAACTCGGAACCTATCTGTTCTTCGCCGACTGTGTCGGCCACGTCGACGACGGCGCCGTCGCCGAGGCACTCAAGGCGTTGCACCGTCGTTGTGCCGATGTGAGATATCTGGGTTCCTGGCCGACGGGGTCGGCCGTCGGGGTGCCGCCACCGCCGGCGGACGAGGCCTCGCGCTGGTTGGCGCGACTGCGGGAAGGCAAACCGGACCAGACGTCCGGGGCGGGGGGGTAGGGAGCGATGGGCGGTCGTTTGGTGCTGTTGCGGCACGGGCAGTCCTACGGCAACGTCGAGCGCAGGCTGGACACCCGGCCTCCCGGCGCGGAGCTGACGCCGTTGGGCCGTGACCAGGCCCGCGCGTTCGCCCGCGATTCGGGACGCCCGGCGCTGCTGGCGCACTCGGTGGCCACCCGGGCGTGGCAGACGGCCGAGGTGATCGGCGTGGAAGTCGAACTGGGCGCCCGGCAAGTCGCCGGGATTCACGAGGTGCAGGTCGGGCGGCTGGAAAACCGCAGCGACGACGAGGCGGTCGCCGAGTTCAACGCGATCTACGAACAGTGGCACCGCGGGGACCTCGACGTGCCCCTGCCCGGCGGGGAGACCGGCAACGACGTCTTGGACCGCTACGTGCCGGCGCTGACCGAACTGCGGATGCGCTATCTCGACGACGACGAGTGGAACGGCGACATCGTCGTCGTGAGCCATGGCGCGGCGATCCGGCTGGCCTCGGCGGTGCTGGCCGGGGTGGACGGCAACTTCGCGCTGGACAACCATCTCGACAACGCCGAATCGGTGGTGTTGGCCCCGATCACCGACGGGAGGTGGAGCTGCGTGCGGTGGGGAAACCTGACGCCGCCGTTCTACCCCCAGGCCGACGCGACGCCCGTCGCCGACGCCGTGCGCTCAGGCACCGATCCGATGGGCTAGCGACTCGTCGGCACAGGCGCAGCCGACGGCATCGCAGTCGATCACGAAGGTGTGTACCAACAGCTCGGGGCTGTCGCAGTCCGGCTCCGTGCATTCCCACCGGCGCAGCGAATGACGAATGATGGTGCCGTGGCAGTGATCCAAGCCCGCCCGGCACTCGCGGCATTCAGCGCTCATAAGCCGTTCATAGCACCCGGCCCGGACATAATGGGGTTGCCGCGCCCGCACAAGGGGTTCAGGGGCGTCAGGCCCAGCCCAGTTCTTCCAGCCGGTCGTCGTCGATGCCGAAGTGATGGGCGATTTCGTGGATGACCGTGATCGCCACCTCCTCGACGACGTCGTCGGCGGAGTCGCAGGCGTCCAGTAGCGCCTCGCGGTAGATGGTGATGGCGTCGGGCAGCGACCCGGCGTAGTCGGAGTCGCGTTCGGTGAGCGCCACCCCTTCGTAGAGGCCGAGCAGTTCGGCGTCGTCCGGGTGGCGGTCCTCCACGAGGACGACGACGTTGTCCATCGCGGCCGCCAGCGCGGGCGGGATCAGGTCGAGCGCGTCGGAGACCAGCTCGTCGAACCGCTGCGGGTCCATCCGCACGGCCACCCGGCTAGCCGCCCGGGGGCGGCGGAGGCGGGGGCGCTTCAGGTGCGGGCGGCGCCGGCGGTGCGCCGGCGTCGGCCGGCGGTGGGACGTCCCGCGGCGCTTGGGGGGCCGGAGGCTGCTGCGGGGCCGGCGCCTGCGGTTGCGTCGCGACCGGCTGCTGTCCCGGCAGGTGCTGGTTGTTGGGCGGTATGGCGTCCGGCGGGTTGCCGGCCTGGCTCTGCTGGCTCGGCACCTGGACCGGTATCGGCGGCATCGTCAGCCGCTCCTCCGGAATGTCGGGCGGCGGCACCGGGGGCTGACCGTTGATGAGCAGCTGCCCCTTGGCGCTGTTGACCAGCGTGGCCCAGCCCCCGTTGCCCAGCGTCGCGCCGATGCTGCAGGCGACCTGGCGGCTGCCCGCCGACCAACTCGGCAGCGACACGGTCGGGTAGATGAGCGTCAGGGTGGTGGTGCGCAACTTGGTCGGCGCGAGGTAGGCGTCGGTCATCTTCGTGCACGAGTCCTTGATGAAGCCGTCCTGGTCGGGCTCGGCCGGCACGGCACCCGGAAACTTCTCGGCCAGGTTCACCGTGCCGGTGACCTCCATGGCGTGCGGCGCCGCGCAGTCGACCGGGACATCGGTGGGCTGGTTGGTCGTCGAGTCGATGCCCAGGCAGGTGCCGGCGGGCCAGACCTTGGACTGGTCGACGTCGGCGACCTTGCCCTTGAAGATCTCTTGCTGATTGTTGGCCCCCGGCAACTGCAGGCCGCACAGCATGCGGCGGTCACCGGACTGGCGCCAGGCCCGGTCGCCGGCCCACAGCAGGCTGACCATGAACCTGCTGGCCGGGTCGAACTTGGGCCCCAGATAGTTGTGGACCGCGGGCTCGCACTGCTCCTGCGTCATCTGCTGGACCCGCGCCGGCGACGGCGGAGCGGCGCCGGGCCCGTACTCGGCACCCGGGAACGTCCGCATGTCGACGGACTCGGCGACCTCGAACTTGTGGTCGTCGGCGCAGTTGACGATGGTGGCCGACTCCGGGGTGGCGTCCGGCCATGTCAGGCAGTCGCCGCTCTTGGCGCGGTTGAACGCGGCGTCGCTCTTGGTGCCGGTGCTGGGCACCGGTTCGCTGTTGATGTAGCCGGCCAGCCGCCCCGGCCCGCTGCCGACCGGGATCGCCGTGACCAGCCCGGCGATCAACAGGCCGCCCAGCGCGGTGAGCAGCAGCGCGCGCCTGGTCGCCGTCGCCTGCAACCCGCGCGGCCAGGCGAAGCCGGCCCGTTTCCGAGGGTCGTCGGGGGAGCCGGCGGGGGTACCGGCTTCCGGAACTTCCTTCTCGGGCGCTTCCGACATCGGCTCCATTCTGACAGGGCCGGCGAAGTGGCGTGACGAAAGTTGCGGATGTCAACTTCTGGGATCAACGCGGTGGGGTGCTCTGACGGCCGGGGCGGTCCGCGAAAGTAGTCTCAGGCGCGTGATCGACCTGAAATTGCTCCGGCAAGACCCCGACGCCGTGCGCCGCTCCCAAGTCAACCGTGGCGAAGACCCGGGGCTGGTGGATGCGTTGCTGAGTGCCGACGCCAACCGCCGCGCGGCGATCTCGGCCGCCGACGACTTGCGCGCCGAACAGAAGGCCGCCAGCAAGAGCGTCGGCGCCGCGTCACCCGACGAGCGCCCGGCCAGGCTGGCGCGCGCCAAGGAACTCGCCGAGCAGGTGAAGGCCGCGGAGGCCGCCCAGGCCGAGGCCGAGGCGGCGTTCACCGCGGCGCACATGGCGATCTCGAACGTCGTCGTCGACGGCGTGCCCGCCGGCGGGGAGGACGACTACGTCGTCCTCGACACCGTCGGCGAGCCCGCGGCAATCGAAAACCCCAGGGACCATTTGGAATTGGGGGAGGCGTTGGGCCTGATCGACATGCAACGCGGTGCCAAGGTGTCCGGCTCGCGGTTCTACTTCCTCACCGGCCGCGGCGCGCTGCTGCAGCTGGGCCTGTTGCAGCTGGCCCTGCGGCTGGCCGTCGACAACGGCTTCATCCCGATGATCCCGCCCGTGCTGGTGCGCCCGGAGGTGATGGCCGGCACCGGGTTCCTGGGCGCGCACGCGGACGAGGTGTACCGGGTGGAGGCCGACGACCTGTACCTGGTGGGGACGTCGGAGGTGCCGCTGGCCGGCTACCACGCCGACGAGATCCTCGATCTGTCCGGCGGGCCGCTGCGCTACGCGGGCTGGTCGTCGTGTTTCCGGCGTGAGGCCGGCAGCTACGGCAAGGACACCCGTGGCATCATCCGGGTGCACCAGTTCGACAAGGTGGAGGGGTTCGTCTACTGCGCGCCCGCCGACGCCGAGGCCGAACACCAACGGCTGCTGGGCTGGCAGCGCGAGATGCTGGCCCGCATCGAGGTGCCGTACCGGGTGATCGACGTTGCCGCGGGCGATCTCGGCTCGTCGGCCGCGCGCAAATTCGACTGCGAGGCATGGGTTCCCACGCAGGGCACCTACCGCGAGCTGACGTCGACGTCGAACTGCACCACGTTCCAGGCGCGCCGGCTGGCCACGCGCTACCGGGACGCGAACGGCAAGCCTCAGGTGGCGGCCACGCTCAACGGCACCCTGGGCACCACCCGGTGGTTGGTGGCGATCCTGGAGAACCACCAGCAGCCCGACGGCAGCGTGCGGGTGCCCGCCGCGCTGGCGCCGTTCGTGGGCACCGACCTGCTGGAGCCGGCCGGCTAGTGGCGATCGCAAGCGCGGCGTAGCCGGGCGCTGGGGGTACCCCCGCGGAGCTGGGGGACGGGTCGCCATCATTGGCTAGAGACGGCGGGCGCCCGGGGTGTGGCCGAAGGCGCGCCGGTAGGTGTCGATGAAGGCGCTGGGCGTGGCCCAGCCGCACGCCAGCGCCACCGCGGTGACACCGCGGTTCTCGGCGAGCAGCATCAGCGCGTGCTGGAGGCGGACCTGCGTGCGCCACTGCGGGTAGGTCATGCCCAGCTCGTCGCCGAACAGGCGGCTCAGGGTGCGCTGGCTGACGCCGACCCGGTTGCTGAGCTGGCGCAACGTGAGCGGGGCCGCCAGGTTGTCGGTGATGAGGGTGCACGCCTGCCGCAACCGGCTGTCGGCGGGGGTCGGGATCCACAGTGGCTCGCGGGCGCTCGTCGTTTGCAACTGGTCGTGCAGCACGGCCAGCATCCGGTGGTGTTCGCCGGTGTCGAGCGCCTCGGATTCCGAGCACGCGATGATCAGTTCTCGCATCAAGGGATTGACGGCGAGCACCGTCGGTGTCACGGGGCCCCGACGGTAGCGTCCGGGGTCGAGCGCGACGCCGTGGAACCGGGTGTGGCCGTGAAACCTGTGTTCGTGCCACACGCCCGCCGGTATCCAGATGGCGCGATTCGTCGGGGTGATCCAGGTGCCCGCGGGCGTGGTGACCGAGACCGCGCCCGCGGACGGGTAGACGATCTGGTGCAGGCGATGCCGGTGCCGCCGGATCCGCGCGCCCGGCGGCAGCGACTGGGACGAGGTCGCCAGGCCGTTGTGGCCGCTTTCCGACATATCAAGGCAGAATATCGGAAGCCCGCAAGGCGGCTCGGCGCCTAGCGTTGGCGAGATGGCGATGAATCTGTTGCACCGGTGGCGGTGCAGTTCGACGGGCTGGCAGGAGACGGTGGCGGACCGGCTGCTGCCCTGGGTGCTGGGCGACGTCGAATTGGGTTCTCGCACACTGGAAATCGGGCCGGGTTACGGGGCGACGACGCGCGCCCTGCTGGACAGGGCCGAGGCACTTACGGCCGTCGAGGTCGATGCCGCGATGGCCGATCGGCTGAATCGCCGCTACGGCGATCGGGCCCGCATCATGCACGGCGACGGCACCGACACCGGGTTGCCCGACGACCACTTCAGCTCGGTGGTGTGCTTCACGATGCTGCATCACGTCCCCGACGCACAGCTCCAGGATCGGCTGTTCGGCGAGGCGTTCCGGGTGCTGCGGCCCGGCGGCGTGTTCGCCGGCAGCGACGGCGTGCCGTCGCTGTCCTTCCGGCTCCTCCACATCGCCGACACCTACAACCCGATTCCACCGGCGGACCTGCGTCGGCGGCTTCAAGCGGCCGGATTCGTCCACGTCGCGGTCGACGTCAGCGGCGGGCGACAGCGCTGGCGCGTCACCAAGCCGGCTTGAGAGCGGCCTGAGACCGGCCTACGCGTCCACGGTCGCGGGTGTCGGCGTGGATTTCGCGTGCCGGCGCATCCGCTCCATGGTCGCGAAGTAGAAGGCGAGCGGGAACGAGAAGCTGGTGAAAAAGCTCGCGAGGAAGAACAGCCACGGCCGCCGGATCCCGCGCCGGTAGCCGTCGACGATCGTAAAGACCGGCAACAGAATGACATTCGCGATGATGTAGTCCTGGTCGCCCGAACCCGCGGCCGGGTTGGCGAACTGCTCCGCCAGGAAGTGCGGATAACTGGCCGGCCCCGACACGATGCTGCCCTCGCCGTGCGCGGCGAGCACGAAGTGAATGTTGAAATACCAGCCCAGCACGACCGAGGCGATGCCCGCCGCGTAGTAGACGCACTCCAGCGCCGACAGCCACGGCCCGTCGGCCGGTTTGGCGTAGATCTTCGGGTTCGACGCGATAATCCAGGCGACGACGGCGATCCCGAGTATTGCGTGGATGTAAAGCCAGATCATGGGCGAAGTCTCACCCCCCGGCCAAAGTTCTGTCAATAGTGACAAAAGATTCTGAGGTACCTTACTCCCATGGTCAGGCCCGCGCAGACGGCGCGCAGCGAGCGCACCCGGGAGGCGCTGATCCAGGCCGCGCTGGTGCGGTTCCTGGCCCAGGGCGTCGAGGAGACGTCGGCCGAGCAGATCGCGTCGGACGCGGGGGTGTCGCTGCGGACCTTCTATCGCCACTTCCGGTCCAAGCACGACTTGCTGTTTGCCGACTACACCGGGCTGACCTGGTTCCGCGCCGCGTTGGATGCCCGGCCCGCCGCGGAGCCGATCATCGATTCCGTGCAGTCGGCGGTCTTCTCGTTTCCCTATGACGTTGAGGCCGTGACGAAGATCGCCGCGCTGCGGGGCGGTGAGCTCGACCCCGGCCGCATCGTGCGCCACATCCAGGAAGTCCAGGCCGACTTCGCCGACGCCATCCAAGAGCAACTGCAACGGCGTAGCTGCGCGGCGATGCACGACCCGGACGCGCGGTTGCGCGCCGCGGTGACCGCCCGCTGCGTCGCGGCCGCGGTGTTCGGCGCGATGGAACTCTGGATGATCGGCGACGATCGCTCGCTGGGGGAGCTGGCGCGGATGTGCCACACGGCGCTCGAGTCGTTGCGCGCCGGGATCACCGACGCCTGGGCCGCCGGCGCCTGACGCCGCGTTTCGTCATAATTGACAAAACTTCGCGGCCGTGTCAGCCTCCTTTCCGGAGGGCAGGGACATGACTGAATACGACGCGATCGTCATCGGTGCGGGACACAACGGGTTGGCCGCGGCGGTACTGCTGCAGAAGGCCGGCCTGCGAACGGTGTGCCTGGACGCCAAGCTGTATGCCGGTGGGATGGCCTCCACGGTCGAGCTTTTCGACGGCTATCGCTTCGAGATCGCCGGCTCGGTGCAGTTCCCGACGGCGTCGGTGGTGGTCGAGGAGCTGGGCCTCGACACCCTCGAGACGATCGACCTGGACGTGATGTCGGTCGCGGTGCGCGGCGTCGGCGACGATCCGCTCATCCAGTACAGCGACCCCATCAAGTTGTTCACGCACCTCAACGAGGTGCACGGCGCGGACGCCGTCAACGGGATGGCGGGCCTGATGGCCTGGAGCCAGGCGCCGACCCGGGCCCTGGGCCGGTTCGAGGCGGGGACCGAGCCCAAGACTTTCGACGAGATGTACGCCTGCGCCACCAATGAATTCGAGCGCTCGGCCATCGACGACATGCTGTTCGGTTCGGTCACCGATGTGCTGGACCGCTACCTGCCCGACCGCGAGAAGCACGGCGCGTTGCGCGGCTCGATGACCGTGCTGGCCGTCAACACCCTCTACCGCGGGCCGGCCACGCCGGGCAGCGCCGCGGCACTCGCCTTCGGGCTCGGCGTTCCCGACGGCGACACCATGCAGATGAAGAAGCTGCGCGGCGGCATCGGCGCGCTCACCGCGCACCTGGCCGAACTCTTGGAGAGCCTGGGCGGTGAGGTGCGGCTGCGCACCAAGGTCACCGAAATCCTGGTCGCCGGGGGCCGGGTGACCGGCGTGCGCACGGAGGCCGGCGAGACGCTAACCGCGCCGATCGTCGTCTCCAACCTGGCGCCCGACGTCACGCTGAACGAGATGGTCGATCCCGCCGCGCTGCCCGCCGACATCCGCGAGCGTTACGCGGGGATCGACCATCGTGGCAGCTACCTGCAGATGCACTTCGCGCTGGAGGAGGCGCCGCAGTTCGCCGCGCCCTACGAGGCGCTCAACGAGCCGGCCATGCAGGCCTCCATCGGCCTGTTCTGCACGCCGGAGGAAGTCCAGCAGCAGTGGGAGAACGCCCGGCGCGGGATCGTGCCGGCCGACCCGACGGTGGTGCTGCAGATCCCGTCACAGAACGATCCGGACCTGGCGCCCGAGGGCAAGCACGCCGCATCGGCGTTCGCGCTGTGGTTCCCGATCGAGGGCGGTGCCGACTATGGCCAGACGAAGGTCGAGATGGGCCAGCGGGTGATCGACAAGATCACCCGGCTCGCGCCGAACTTCGAGCGCAGCATCATCCGGCACACCACCTTCACGCCCAGGCACATGGGGGTGATGTTCGGCGCCCCGGGCGGCGACTACTGCCACGGGCTGTTGAGCTCGGATCAGATCGGGCCGAACCGGCCGGGCCCGAAAGGCTTTCGCGGCCAGCCCATCCCGATCGAGGGGCTGTACCTCGGCGGGGCGGGCTGCCACGGCGGGCCGGGGATCACGTTCATCCCCGGCTACAACGCCGCCCGCGCGGCGCTGCGTGACCTGGGGCGCTAACCGCGCTGGCTCAGCAGTTCGTCCAGCAACGCCGTGAACTCGTCCGGGCGGGCCGGGGTCAACGCGGGGCTGGGCCAGGTCCCCGGTACGTCCAGGGTGATCAGCTTGGACTTGAAGGGCCGCTGGATGTCCAGGGGTAGCCAGCGGCGGAGGTCGGAGCTGCCCCAGATGCGGAAGCGCTGCACGAACATGCCCAGCGACTCGGTCCTGTAACCGCGGATCGCTTCCAGCGCGATGACCTTCGACGTGCCGGACGGAAAGTGGTAGCGGCGCAACGTGATCGCCGCCCGGTCCAGCTGAACCAAGCCGTCATCGTAGGTCGCGGTCATTTCTTCGAGCTGCGCAGTTGGTGGCCCCGCGCGGTCAGGCAGTGGCCGTCGTCCAACCGCCACTGCCAGCCGTGCAGGTTACAGGTCAAGGTGTTGCCCTCCACCACACCGAATTTCGACAGGTCGGCCTTGAGGTGGGGGCAACGGCGTTGCATCTCCCAGCCGTCCAGCGTGATCGACGCGGAGTCGTCGTGGGTCTCGGCGAACCACCCGTCCGCGTAGGCGATCCGCTCGTCGGTCAGGCACTTGAAGAACGTGTACAGGTATTCGTTGTAGCCGCCGACCCGCCACGCGGTGAAGCGGGTGGACAAGAAGATCGTGTTGACCCAGTCGGGTTCGTGATCGCGCAACACAGTGCGCACCAGCTCCGGCGCGATCGCGAAGCCGTAACGCACCTTCTCGTCGGGAATCCGTTCGCGCACTGATCTTTTCGGGAAGTCGAGGATCACCGTCTCGGGCCCGATGACCAGCTCGACGGGGTAGCCGATGCCGTCGCAGATCTCGTCGCTCTGCAGCATGATCGGCTCGAAGAGCGCGCGCAGCTGGTCGAGCAGTGGCTCGCCGGTCGCCGGGGCCCAGCAGGCGCGTTCCGCGGCCAGCACGGGGGCCATCCGGTCGGCATAGTCGGCGATGTAGGCCGCTTTGCCGGTGGTGAAGATGGCCTCCACGTCGTCGGCGGGCAGCGGATGGCGCAGCGAGTTCAGCGTGGCGCCGGTGAAGTCGGCGGTCGACCCCGGGATCATCAGCAGGCCGCCGTCGTGGCCGTGCATGCGCATCTGCTCCAGGAAGACGACCTGGTCGGGGAAGATGTTGGCCGGATCGCCGTGGTCGTCGTTGAGGTGGCGCAACTCCGGGTCCAGAAAGCACGGCGGCCCCGCGGACGGCACCACCCAGCGCGCCCCCACCTGGGCGATGTATTGGCGGGCGCGATCCATCCCGCGCTGCCGCTTCTGGATCCCGAACGACTCCTTGGCCCGGGCCGGCATGTCGTAGACCATCGGGTACCAGATCGCCCCGGAGTACTGCAGCAGGTGCACGTCCACGTGGCCGAATTCCGTTGCCAGCACCTCCATTTCCACCGGCCGTGCGTCGTTCATGTTGAACACCGTGGTGGTGCCGTCGGACACCACCAGCGCGGAGTCGCCGATCGGGCCGTCGGCCGGCGCGCGCAGGGCGATGATCATGATGTCGAGATCGCCCTTGGGCCCGCCGACCCGGTGCTTGGTCGAGTCCGTGGTCTCGACGAACCGGTGAAAGCCCAGGAGTTGCAACTCGTTTCGCAGGTCGGGCACCGGGAAGTCGGGCAGCAGCACCACCGCGTCCTTGTTGACGTGCTCGCGCAGGTTCTTGGCGTCGAAGTGGTCCTTGTGCAGGTGCGACACGTACAGGTAGTCACAGTCGCCCAGCCGGTCCCAGTCCAGCCCGCTGTTGTCCGGGAACGGAAACCAGGACCCGAAGTAGGCCGGATTGACCCAGGGGTCACACAGGATGCTGCCCGCGTGGGTCTCGATCAGGAATCCGGCGTGGCCGACGCTCGTGACCTGCACTGATGCCTTTCCTGGGAAATCGGGGCCCGCCGCCGGTTGACGGCTTGCCAGCCCCCGAGCTTAGCGCGAGGCCGCATCCTCGGCCCGCCACAACCGCCGTTAAAACCCGATGCGCGCCGGGTCGGTGCGCAGCCACGCGCGGTGCCCGTCGACGCCCCCGCCCAGGACGGGCGGCACGGTCACATAGCGGCCCGCCCAGCGCAGCCGCTGCGCTTCACCGCCGAAGTCGGCGACTTCGGCGGGAGCCACCTTGATGAACTCCGCCCCGGTGGACCCCGCGCCCACTCGGAAGGTGACCCCACCGAGCTCGTTGACCCAGACCGCGCGCACGGGCCTGCCCGCGGCGAAGCGGCCCACGACCGCCGGCACGGGTGGCGGGGGATCGGGGACGGACACGGGGCCTCTCCTCGGCGCTTCCGGCACTTCGGGCGGCTCACAGTCGGGAGCACTAGGCTGAAGTGCTGTGGAACCGGTATACGGGACAGTCATTCAGCTCGCCCGCTTGGTCTGGCGCATTCAGGGTCTGAAGATCACTGTCTCGGGCGTCGAGAACTTACCGAAAAGCGGCGGCGCCGTCATCGCGATCAACCACACCGGCTACCTGGACTTCACCTTCGCGGGTTTGCCCGCGTACAAGCAGGGCCTGGGGCGCAAGGTGCGGTTCATGGCCAAGCAAGAGGTGTTCGACGACAAGATCACCGGGCCGATCATGCGCAGCCTGCGGCACATTCCCGTGGACCGTCAGGACGGGGCCGCGTCATACGAGGCCGCCGTGCGGAACCTCAAGGACGGCGAGCTTGTCGGCGTCTACCCCGAGGCCACGATCAGCCGCAGCTTCGAAATCAAGGAGTTCAAGTCCGGTGCGGCCCGGATGGCGGTCGAGGCCGGGGTGCCGATCGTTCCGCACATCGTCTGGGGCGCGCAGCGCATCTGGACCAAGGGCCACCCCAAGAAGCTGCTGCGCCCCAAGGTGCCGATCGTCGTCCTGGCGGGTGAACCGATCGAACCCACGCTGGCCGTCGAGGAGTTGAAGGGGCTGCTGCATTCGCGGATGCAGCACCTGCTGGAACGGGCCCAAGAAATGTATGGGCCGCATCCGGCCGGTGAGTTCTGGGTGCCGCGACGGCTCGGCGGCAGCGCACCGTCGCTCGCCGAGGCGGCCCGCATGGACGCCGAGGAGGCCGCCGAGCGGGCGGCCCGTCGCGCCAGAGCCACCGGGCCGCCGGAGCAGTAGCCGATGGCGGAGCCGACCTTTCGCGCCCTCGAGATCCTGGCCCGCCTCGTGGTGCTGGCCACCGGCACCCCCATCACCTACCGGGGCGAGGAGAACATCCCCGATCGGGGCGGCGCCGTGATCGCGATCAACCACACCAGTTACGTCGACTTTTTGCCCGCCGCATTGGCTGTGCATCGGCGACGTCGTCGGCTTAGATTCATGATCAAAGCCGAGATGCAACAGGTGAAGGTGGTCAATTTCCTGATCAAGCGCACCCGCACCATTCCGGTGGACCGCGGCGCCGGGGCGGACGCCTATGCGGTCGCCGTCCAACGCCTGCGCGAGGGCGAGCTGGTCGGCGTCTATCCCGAGGCCACGATCAGCCGCAGTTTCGAGCTCAAGGACTTCAAGACGGGCGCGGCCCGGATGGCCGTCGAGGCGGACGTGCCGATCGTGCCGGTGGTCGTGTGGGGGGCTCACCGCATTTGGACCAAGGACCATCCCCGCAACGTCGGCCGCAAGAAGGTGCCGATCTCGGTGGAGGTGGGTGGGCCGTTGCGCGCGGCCGCGGACGTCGCGTCCACCACGGCCGCCCTGCGCGAATCGATGACCGCGCTGTTGCACCGGGCGCAGCACGCCTATCCGCACCCCGCCGGCGCCTACTGGGTGCCGCGCCGGCTGGGCGGAGGCGCACCGACTTTGGCCGAGGCGGCCCGGATAGAGGCCGACGAGGTCGCGGCACGGTCGGCGAGGAAGGCCGCCAACCGCACTCCGCATCAGTCGCTTTAGGGGGAAAGGAGCAAGGAGATGGCAGAGCCGTTCTACCGGTTTGCGGAGTGGGTCGTTCCGCCGGTCGTCGCCATGCAGGGAACGAAATTCACCTACCACGGGCTGGAGAACATCCCCACGCGCGGCGGTGCCCTGCTGGCCCAGAACCACACCAGCTACCTCGACTGGCTCCCGACGATGCTGGCCGTCAAGGAGCGCGGTCGGCGGATGTACTTCATGATCAAGGCCGAAATGGCCGACGTGAAGGCGGTCAACTACGTGATCAAGCACGCGCGGCTCATCCCGGTGGATCGCCGGGCGGGACACGGCGCGCTCGAGGTGGCCGTGCAGCGCATGCGCGAGGGCCAGCTCATCGGCATGCATCCCGAGGCGACGATCAGCCGCAGCTTCGAGCTCCGGGAATTCAAGACCGGGGCGGCGCGGATGGCCGTCGAGGCGCAGGTGCCGCTGATCCCGGTGGTCGTCTGGGGCGCCCATCGGATTTGGCCGAAGGACCACCCGAAGAAGGTGTTCCGCAACAAGGTTCCGATCACCGTGGCCGTCGGCCGCCCGCTGCAGCCGCAGGGCACGGCCGATCAGCTCAACGCCACGCTGCGGCAGGCGATGAATGCGCTGCTGTACCGGGTGCAGGAGGAGTATCCGCACCCCGAGGGCCAGTATTGGGTGCCGCGGCGGCTGGGCGGCACCGCGCCGAGCCAAGACGACTCCCGTGCGATCCGGTTGGCCGAACTACAGGAGCGGGTGCAAAGGTACGGTAGCGACGGCGTGACCCGACCGGGGCAGGGCCAAAGCGGATTGCATTGACGACTGCAGAGGGCGGATCGCCTCCATGACCTTGCCGGCGCTGATCGCCTGCGACGTCGACGGCACCCTGTTCGACGAAAACGAGACCATCAGCCCGCGCACGCGCGACGCCGTGCGCGCGGCCGTCGGCGCCGGCGCGCAATTCGTCGTCGCGACCGGCCGCCCGCCGCGCTGGATCCGTCCCGTCGTCGAGGCGCTCGGCTTCGCGCCGATCGCGGTGTGCGCCAACGGCGCCGTCCTCTACGACCCCGCGAACGATCGTGTGGTGTCGTCGCAAACGCTGGCCGTCGACACCCTGGCCGAATTGGCCGAGCTCGCGACGCGCGTCATCCCCGGCGCGGGTCTGGCCGTCGAGCGGATCGGCGAACGTGCCCATGACACGGCCACGCCGCAATTCATCAGCTCGCCGGGCTACGAGCATGCCTGGCTCAATCCGGACAACACCGAGGTGTCGATCGAAGACCTGCTGAGTGCGCCTGCGATCAAGCTGCTGATCCGCAAGACCGGCGCCCGCAGCGCGGACATGGCGGCGGCACTGGCGAAACACGTTGGCATCGAAGGCGATATCACCTACTCCACCAATAACGGTTTGGTCGAGATCGTGCCGCTGGGGATCAGCAAGGCCAGCGGGGTGGAGGAGATCGCCAAACCCCAGGGGATCACCAGCGACGAGGTGGTGGCGTTCGGCGACATGCCCAACGACATCCCGATGCTGCGGTGGGCCGGCCACGGCGTGGCGATGGGCAATGCGCATCCCGACGTCGTGGCCGCCGCCGACGAAGTCACCGCGCCCAACACCGACGACGGGGTGGGCCGGGTGCTGGAACGCTGGTGGCTTTAGCTAACCCGCGGGTGCGATGTGCGCCGCCAGCTGCTGCGGCAGGTAGTTGAGCATCAAGGGCGCCAGTCCCATGAACGGCGTGCCGAAGATGGTCACGGGGATTTGCGTATTCGGGACGATGCCGCTCAGATCTATCGTCGCGGTCACCGGGTGGGGCGGAACGAGAATGCCGTCGAAGGGCAGGTGCAACGTGATCGGCACGGTGGTGCTGACGGGGCCGATGACCGGAATGGTGACGTTGACGGGCACCGGGATCGTCATATCCACGATGGTTTCGCCGTTGAGCAACCCGTTGGCCACGACGGCCGGGCTGTTGATCAGTGCACCAAGCGCTCCGACGCCGTTGCCGGCCAACAGCGCCTGTTGAACCGCCGTCGCCGCGTTCGCCATCCCGCCCAGCGTCGCCAGCGGCGCGCCCGCCACGGCGTAGGTGACCACCAATGGCAAGCCGAAGAAGGCGCTGAGCGATCCGGTCGTGGGATTGAGGATCGGGACAGTGGCGGTCGCCGAAATGCTCGGAATCGTAAGCACATTCAGCACATTGGTGAAGTTCTGCGACATCTGTCGAAGGATCGACGGCGGCATCAGGTTGGTGAAGTACTGCGCCTCCTGCCCGGGGATGTTCGCGAGGGCGAAGAGATTTCCCAGCGGGCCGAGCAGTGTCGGGGTGACCGTGGCATTCAAGGTGGGGTTGAGTAGGCCACCCGTGATGGTGACCACCGGAGTGCCCGGATTGGCCCCCGTGACAACGAGATTGGCGAAGGCCTGCGCGACGTCCTGCACCGCGCCGTAATAATTGCCCGCCAGGACGGCCTGCAGGGCCACCTGCAGCTGAGCGCCGAACGCGGGCAGGCCGGCCACGATGCCGGTTGCCGCGGCGTAGAGGTTGGTGGCGAACTGCTGGGCGAAGCCGATCTGTGTGGTGATGAACTGCTGCACGTAGTACGCGGCGGGGAATGTCAGGAGTTGCTGGATGCCGGATCGGATGGCCGCCGGCAGGCCCGCCAGGAACGTGGGGAAGTTTTCGATGGTGTTGGTAAGCGACGTCGCGACCTGCTGCCAGTAACCCAGCTGGTTGACCAGCACCTGGCGCAGCAACGGGAACGGGTCCGCGGACCAGGCGTTGAAGAGGGTTTGCAGGTTTGCCGACGTGGTGGCGATCAGTTGCCCGTACGCGCCCCCCGGGGACGCGGCGGCCAGGCCGGACGCGGCCGGAAATCCGGTCGACAGCAGGCTCTGCTCGGCGTTGGCGATCTCGGTGCCGAGGTACGCCGTCGCGCCACCGTTCAAGAGCGCGACGAATTCGTACTCAAACGACGCGGCTTGCGCGCCCAGAGCTTGGAACTCCCGGCCGACCCTGCCGAACACCTCGGAGATCGCGATCGACACCTCGTCGGACGCCGCCGCGGCCACACCGGTCGTGGGACCCGCGGCCGCCGCTGTCGCGTCGCCCAGATTCGAGCCGATACCCGCCAGCTGTTCGGCCGCGGCCGTCACCAGCTCCGGTTCTGTGATCACAAATGACACGACCGCCTCCCCTCGATCCCAACCCCAGGCAGGTCGAGCCTACTGTGACGGCGGACACACCGAGCGCGAAACGCCCGGAAACCCGTCAGGTGGCGGTGGGGTGACTCGGCAGCGAGAAGTGTTCGGGGGGCACCTCGGGGCCGCTCGGCGATTGTGTCGACAGCGGCGTCGTGATGCCGTCGATGACCGAGGTGACGTTACCGGTGAGCCGGTCGTAGTTCAGGGTTCCGTGTTGGAAGTTCTGCGTAATCTGCAGCGGCTCTTGTATTTCCGCGCTCGTCGGCAATCCGAGCGGGCCCCTCTCGTAGCTCAGCGACGCCCAGGCGTCGTAGATCGCACCGGTCACCGGTTGCGGGCCGATCTCGGGCGACCAGTACATCGCGCCCTTGGCGAAGGTGACGAAACGGGCGCCGCCCTCGGCGCTGTCTTCCGGAGACGTGGGCGCGCCCAGGGGGCTGTTCATCCCGCCCATCGCCAGCCAGTGATCGTAAATTGCCCCGCCCTTGAGCGCATTGATCAGCTCTTCGGGCGGATCATTGAAATGCGATGCGATGTCCCGGATTTCGTCCATCAAGGCGTAGGCGGCGTTGCCCGGGCAGTCGGTGTTGCCGACGTCGCGGTGCGTGAAGATGGTGGGCAGGTTGGCGATGGTTCCGGCCGCGAAGGTGGTGTAGTGGCTGCCGGCCGACTCCAGCGCCACCGTGCCCTTGGGGTCGACGCCGTCCATGCCCAGCCGCCAGCCGAGCAGCCTGCCCAGGGTTCGCAGCTGGATCGGCGTGGGCGGCACGTCGTCGAAGTTGCCGATCATCGCCACGCCCCACGTGTTGCGGTTGAATCCGCCGGTGTGGAAGGCCTCCACGGCCTTGGTGAGCCCCCCGGCGCTGCCCTCGAACACCTGGCCGTACTTGTCGACCAGCGCGTTGTAGGCGATGTCGCACCACCCCAGGGTCTTGGCGTGATAGGTGTAGATCGCCTTGACGATCCCGGCCGATTCCAGCGGCGAGTAGTCGTTGCTGCCGGCGGTGTGGTGGACCACCGCGGCGCGAATCCCGTTGTCGTACTGCGGACTACCACAGCGCAGCGACTCGTCGGCGCCCCACTCGGCCCGGCTGATGATGGGGGGCGGTTGCCCGGGCATCATCACCCCGCTCGGCGGCGTCCAGTGCGTCCTGGCCGGCGTTTGCGGCGGGGAGATGAGGATCGCGGAGATGTTCTGCCCGTAGGGCTGTTCCCTGCTCACCGGCTTGTATCCCAACCCGTCGTGGGCCGCCGGGGGGTTCGAGCCCGTCGGCGGCGCGTCCATCGGGCGGGTGACGGCTACCTGCACCGTCGTGGTCGCGCCGACGAACACCGGGTCGGTGCTGCGCGGCCCCTCCGACGGCCCGGCCGACTCGTCGTCGCCGGCCGGGCCGGCGTCGGGTGCCGAGGTCTCATACTCGGTCTGGTACCAGGGCCCCCAGCTTCCGTCGGGGCGTTTCGCGCGGACGCGGGTCGACGTGCCGGCGAGGTCGCCGGTGAGCGCGACCATCGAAAACGGCGTGGCCTGCGTGAGTTCGCGAACCGTGACGCCGCCCGCGAGCCCGATCAGCGGCTGCTCGGCCAGCTGGGTGTCCTGTACCCGCGGCGGCTGCGGCGCGCCGCGGTCGTGTGTCGCTTCGCCCACCCACGAGACGATGACGACCGTCGCCGCGATGGCGGTGAGCAACGTCGTGGGCGCGCGACTGCGGGACGACACCAGCTGATGTTACTTGTGTTTCTGGTGTTAATTATGAGGCGACACGATGCCCGCCGCCGAAAAGTCCACGAAAACCTGTTCGACGGCACCGCAGAGGTGTGATTGGGGGCTCTGCGGTGCCGTCAGGGGACAGGTTTCTCCCGGTCCTAGTGGGGCAACACCGGTGCGGCGGCACCGGTCAGGGCGCCGGTTGCGCCCGGCGCGGCACCTGCGGCACCCGGCAGGGCACCGGCGGCACCCGGCAGCGCGCCCGCGCCGGCCGGCAGGGCACCGGCGGCGGCACCAGGCAGGGCCTTGGCCGCACCCGGCAGCGCACCGGCGGCGGCCGGCAACGCGGCACCCGGCGCACCACCCGCGGCACCCTGCTGGACGCCCTGCATGATGGCCGGCATCACCAGGCCCTTGAGCAGGTCGATCGCCTGGCTGGCGCCCAACTGGTTGGCGGCTTGCATGATGTCGTTGACCAGTCCGCCACCACCCGAGCTGCCCCCGGTGCCGCCGCCGCCCGACGCGATCGGCGAGGCACCGCCCAGCGTCGACGGGTCGCCGAGGATCGGGTAGGTGCCGCCGGCGCCCGGGTCCAATCCGGTCGTCGAGTCGATCGGCACCTCACTGGGCGACAGGGTAGGACTGCCGATGCCGGGCGCGACGCCGGCCGGGCTGGTCAGCCCCGGGTTCGACAGCGCCGGGTTGAGTCCGGCGGCCGGCGTCGTGGGCACCGCACCGGGCGTGGTGACCCCGGGCGTCGTGGGCGGCAGTCCCGGGTTCGACAGGGCCGGGCTCGTCAGGCCCGGGCTGGTCAGCGCCGGGCTGGTCAACCCCGGGCTGGTGAGACCGGGGCTGGTGAGACCCGGGCTCGTGAGACCCGGGCTGGTGAGACCCGAGGTGCCCAGGCCCGGAGTGGCCAGGCTCGGGGTGGCGGCCCCGGTGGCCCCGGTCCCGCCCAGGGCGGGCACGGGCGGCAGGTTGATCCCGAACTGCGACAGGCCCTGCGACAGCGCACCCATCAGTTCGCCGGGCAGGTCGGACATCACCGCGGCCTTCTTGAACTCGTGGTGCTCGGCCGGCTTGCTGTCGGCGGTCGATTCGTAGACAAGGAAGTATGCGCAAGGACTCGCCACTGCCACGGCGGCGACCGCGCTCATGGCTGTCGAAAGCTTGCGTCGGCGTCGGTTCGGCACGGAAGTCTCCTCAAATCTGGACAACTATTGCAACTGCGTTGTGTCGGCGTGCCCGGCCTGTCCTATCCGGCATGAAGCACACAGAGTCGATGGTACGAGTGGGATTGCTGTGACTAGAGTGCTGATATTGAATCGTGAGGTAATTGCGACTCCGACTGTGACCAGGGATTCGGGTCGTCCCAAAGCCGTTGTCATTTGCCTTAACCCGGACTTCCTGGCCTCGCCAAATGGGTTAGGCCGACGCCGTCGGATACCCTAAGCAACCGATGACCGCTCGCTTCGATCTTTTTGTCGTCGGCTCTGGATTCTTCGGCCTGACCATTGCCGAGCGCGTGGCTACCCAACTCGGGAAGCGCGTGCTCGTCGTGGAACGCCGCCCGCACATCGGCGGCAACGCCTATTCGGAGGCCGAGCCGCAGACGGGCATCGAGGTCCACAAATACGGCGCCCACTTGTTCCACACCTCCAACAAGCGGGTCTGGGACTACGTGCGGCAGTTCACCGACTTCACCGACTACCGGCACCGGGTGTTCGCCATGCACGACGGGCAGGCCTACCAGTTCCCGATGGGCCTGGGCCTGGTGTCGCAGTTCTTCGGCAGATACTTCACCCCCGACGAAGCGCGCCGGCTGATCGCCGAGCAGGCCGCCGAGATCAAGACCGAGGACGCGCAGAACTTCGAGGAAAAGGCGATCTCACTGGTCGGCCGGCCGCTCTACGAGGCGTTCCTCAAGAACTACACCGCCAAGCAGTGGCAGACCGACCCCAAGGAACTGCCCGCGTCCAACATCACCCGGCTGCCGGTGCGCTACACCTTCGACAACCGATACTTTTCCGACACCTACGAGGGCCTGCCGGTGCACGGCTACACCGCGTGGCTGCAGAACATGGCCGCCGACGACCGCATCGAGGTCCGGCTGGGCACCGACTGGTTCGACGTCCGCGACCAGTTGCGGGCCGAAAGCCCGGACGCGCCCGTCGTATACACCGGCCCGCTGGACCGCTACTTCGACTACGCCGAAGGCCGGCTCGGCTGGCGCACACTGGATTTCGAGGTCGACGTGCTGCCGATCGGTGATTTTCAGGGCACCCCGGTGATGAACTACAACGACCCCGATCCGCCCTACACACGCATCCACGAGTTCCGCCACTTCCACCCCGAGCGCGACTACCCGACCGACAAGACGGTGATCATGCGCGAGTACTCGCGGTTCGCCGACGAGGACGACGAGCCCTACTACCCGATCAACACCGAGGCCGACCGCGCGGTGCTGGCCGCCTACCGGGCCAGGGCGAAGGCCGAGACCGCGTCGTCGAAGGTGCTGTTCGGCGGCCGCCTGGGCACCTACCAGTATCTGGACATGCACATGGCCATCGCCAGCGCACTGAACATGTACGACAACAGCCTGGCGCCGCATTTGCGCGAAGGCAAAGTTCTAGTGGAGGAAGGCGCGGGGGGATGACTGCTGTAAGCCTGCTTTCCAGGATCATCCTGCCGCGGCCGGGTGAGCCCCTGGACGTGCGCAAGCTCTACCTCGAGGAGTCGACGACCAACGCCCGGCGTGCGCACGCGACATCGCGGACCTCGCTGCAGATCGGCGCGGAGTCCGAGGTGTCGTTCGCCACGTACTTCAACGCGTTCCCCGCCAGCTACTGGCGCCGCTGGAGCATCTGCCAGTCGGTGGTGCTGCGCGTCGAGGTGACGGGCGCCGGCCGCGTCGACGTCTACCGGACCAAGGCCACCGGGGCGCGCATCTTCGTCGAGGGCCGCCAGTTCGCCGGCGCCGAGGACGAACCCGCCGTCGTCGAGATCGAGGTGGCGCTGAAGCCGTTCGAGGATGGCGGCTGGATCTGGTTCGACATCACCACCGACACCAAGGTCACCCTGCTCAACGGGGGCTGGTATGCGACCGAACCCGCCCCGGGCACGGCCAACATCGCCGTCGGGATTCCCACTTTCAACCGCCCGGCCGACTGCGCCAACGCGCTGAGCACGCTCACCTCGGATCCATTGGTGGACGAGGTGATCGGGGCGGTGATCGTGCCCGACCAGGGCGTCCGCAAGGTGCGCGATCACCCCGACTTCCCCGCCGCGGCGGCGCGGCTGGGCAATCGGCTGTCCATCCACGACCAGCCCAACCTCGGCGGTTCCGGCGGCTACAGCCGGGTGATGTACGAGGCGCTGAAAAACACCGATTGCCAACAGATCCTGTTCATGGACGACGACATCCGCATCGAGCCGGACTCGATCCTGCGGGTGTTGGCGATGCACCGCTTCGCCAAGAGCCCCATGCTCGTCGGCGGCCAGATGCTGAACCTGCAGGAGCCGTCACACCTGCACATCATGGGCGAGATCGTGGACCGGACGAACTTCATGTGGACCTCCGCGCCGCACGCCGAGTACGACCACGACTTCGCCGAATATCCGTTGAACGACAACAACGATCGCAGCAAGCTGCTGCACCGCCGCATCGACGTCGACTACAACGGCTGGTGGACGTGCATGATCCCGCGGCAGGTCGCCGAGGAACTGGGGCAGCCGCTGCCGCTGTTCATCAAATGGGACGACGCCGACTACGGGCTGCGGGCCGCCGAGCGCGGGTACCCGACCGTCACCCTGCCCGGCGCGGCGATCTGGCACATGGCCTGGAGCGACAAGGACGACGCCATCGACTGGCAGGCCTACTTCCATCTGCGCAACCGGCTGGTGGTCGCCGCGATGCACTGGGACGGTGACGTGACCGGG
This sequence comes from Mycobacterium sp. E2699, assembly GCF_001666745.1. Lineage (NCBI taxonomy): Bacteria > Bacillati > Actinomycetota > Actinomycetes > Mycobacteriales > Mycobacteriaceae > Mycobacterium > Mycobacterium sp. E2699. The sequence goes on from NZ_LZJH01000080.1 coordinate 58,146, forward strand.
TTGGTCCGCAGCCACCTCAAGGCGACGCTGAAACACCTTGCCTGCCTTGAGTATTCGACGGTGGCGATCCAGAACAAGGCGATCGACGACTTCCTGGCCGGCCCCGAGCACATCTTTTCCATCCTTGAGAGCGCGCTGCCGGAAGTGCACCGGATGCGCAAGGAGTACCCGGATGCGGTCGTGCTGCCGGCGGCCAGCGAACTGCCGCAGCCGGTGCACCGCAGCAAGGCGATGAAGCCGCCGGTGAACCCCGTTTCCATCGGTTACCGCCTGTCGCGCGGGATATTGCACAACATGACCAAGGCCGATCCGGCGGCCCACCGGCGGCCGGAGTACAACGTGGCGACGCAGGACGCGCGCTGGTTCCGGCTGTGCACCGTCGACGGCGTGACCGTGACGACCGCCGATGGCTGCGGGGTGGTCTACCGGCAGCGTGACCGCGCCAAGATGATCTCGCTGCTGCTCAAGTCGCTGCGGCGCCAGCGCCTCCTGCTGAGCCGGTTCGACGAGATGCGCCGGGTGTACCGGGGGGCGCTGCCCGTGCTGTCCAGCAAGCAGAAATGGGAGACGGCGTTGTTGCCGGCCGCAGAGTCGCGACATGGCTGAATCGGCCGCTCCGCGCGGCGAAGTCGCCGCGCTGGTGGCCGTTCAGTCGGCGCTGGCGGACCGCCCCGGCGTCCTGGCCGTCGCGCGGGGACTGTCCCATTTCGGGGAGCACAGCATCGGCTGGCTGGCCGTGGCGTTGCTCGGTGCGCTGCTGATGCCGAGCCGCCGCCGCGATTGGCTGGTGGTCGGGGCCGGCGCGTTCGCCGCGCACGCCGCCGCCGTGTTGATCAAGCGGCTGGTGCGGCGCCAACGGCCGCACCACCCGTCCGTCGCCGTCAACGTCGGCACGCCCAGCCGGTTGAGCTTTCCGTCCGCGCACGCCACCTCAACCACGGCCGCGGCCATCCTGATGGGCCGGGCAACCGGGCTGCCGGGGGGACTGGTTGCCGCGGTCCTGGTCCCGCCGATGGCGCTGTCGCGGGTTCTGCTGGGGGTGCACTACCCGAGCGACGTGGCCTGCGGCATCGCCCTCGGCGCAGCCGTGGCGGGGATCGCCGGCCGAGCGCGAGAGGTGTGTGCCGAATGAGCGAGGACGTGGTGATCGGACCCCCGTCGAACCTGATCGTCGGGGTGATCAAGGCGATCCGCCCACGGCAATGGGTGAAGAACGTGCTGGTCCTGGCCGCGCCGCTGAGCGCGGCCGGTCGCGGTCACCGCTACGAGTACGGCCAACTGGGCATGCAGGTGGCGGTCGCCTTCGTCGTGTTCAGCCTGGCCGCCTCCGCGGTGTACCTGGTCAACGACGTCCGCGACGTCGAGGCCGACCGCGAACACCCGACCAAACGCTTCCGCCCGATCGCCGCAGGTGTGGTGCCCGAATGGCTGGCCTACACCCTGGCCGTCCTGCTCGGGGTGGTGTCACTGGGCCTGGCCTGGTGGCTGACGCCGAACCTGGCGCTGGTGATGGCGGTCTACATCGCCATGCAGCTGGGGTATTGCTTCGGCCTCAAGCACCAGGCGGTGATGGACATCTGCATCGTGTCGTCGGCGTATCTGCTGCGGGCCATCGCCGGGGGTGCGGCCACCGATACCCGGCTGTCGCAGTGGTTTTTGCTGATGGCCGCCTTCGCGTCGCTGTTCATGGTCGCCGGCAAGCGCTACGCCGAGCTGCAGCTGGCCGAGCGCACCGGCGCGGCGATCCGCAAGGCGCTGGAGAGCTACACCAGCACCTATCTGCGGTTCGTCTGGACGATGTCGGCCACCGCGGTGGTGCTGTGCTACGGGCTGTGGGCGTTCGAGCGCGAACACGGCGAGGCGGGCTGGTTCGTGGTGTCGATGGTCCCCTTCACCATCGCGATCCTGCGCTATGCGGTCGACGTCGACGGCGGGCTGGCCGGTGAGCCCGAGGACATTGCGCTGCGTGACCGGGTGCTGCAGCTGTTGGCGCTGGCCTGGATCGCGACAGTTGGGGCCGCCGTTGCCTTCGGCTAGCCGGCCGGTGCTCAGGCGGGCCGGGCGGCCGTTGCAGTGGTTCCCGTTCCCCTACGTCACCATGGTGCGGGTCAGCCTGTGGATCAGCGTGGCCGTGGTCGCCGCCCTGTTCGCGTGGGGCGCCTGGCAGCGCCGCTGGATCGCCGACGACGGGCTCATCGTGCTGCGCACCGTGCGCAATTTGCTGGCAGGCAACGGGCCGGTGTTCAACCAGGGCGAGCGGGTCGAGGCGAACACCTCCACGGCCTGGACCTACCTGATGTACGCGGGCAGCTGGGTCGGCGGGCCGATGCGCATGGAATACGTGGCGTTGGCGCTGGCCCTGACCCTTTCGGTGCTGGGCGTGGCGCTGTTGATGCTGGGCGCAGGCCGGCTGTACGCGCCCAGCCTGCGGGGCCGCAGGGCGATCATGCTGCCGGCCGGGGCGCTGGTATACATCGCGTTGCCGCCGGCGCGTGACTTTGCCACCTCCGGGTTGGAGAGCGGCCTGACGCTGGCCTACCTCGGGCTGCTGTGGTGGATGATGGTGTGCTGGGCGCAGCCCGTGCGCGGGCGCCCGGACGGCCCGGTTTTCCTCGGGGCGCTGGCCTTCGTCGCCGGGTTCAGCGTTCTGGTCCGGCCCGATCTGGCGTTGATGGGCGGGCTGGCGCTGATCATGATGCTGATCGCGGCGCGCACCTGGCGACGGCGGGTGCTGGTCGTGGTGGCCGGCGGATTCCTGCCGGTGACCTACGAAATCTTCCGGATGGGCTACTACGGCCTGTTGGTGCCGGGGACGGCCCTGGCGAAGGACGCGGCCGGCGACAAGTGGTCGCAGGGGATGATCTACCTCGCGAACTTCAACGCGCCATACGCGGTGTGGGTGCCGGTGGTGCTGCTGGTGGCGCTCGGCGCGCTTCTGGTGGTTGCGCGTCGCCGCCCGTCGTTCCTGCGCCCGGTGCTCGCGCCCGACTACGGGCGCGTGGCGCGGGCGGTGCAGAGCCCGCCGGCGGTGGTCGCCTTCGTCGTCGTCAGCGGCCTGCTGCAGGGCTTTTACTGGATTCGCCAGGGCGGCGATTTCATGCACGCGCGGGTGCTGCTGGCGCCCCTATTTTGTTTGCTGGCACCGGTGGCCGTCATTCCGGTGGCGATTCCCGACGGCGCGGATTATTCGCGGGAGACGGGCAATTGGGTGGCCGGTGCGCTCGCGGCGCTGTGGCTCGGAATCGCCGGCTGGTCACTGTGGGCAGCAAACTCGCCGGGGATGGGCGACGACGCCACCCACGTCACCTACTCGGGAATCGTCGACGAGCGCCGGTTCTACGCGCAGGCCACCGGGCACGCGCATCCGCTGACGGCCGCGGACTACCTGGACTACCCGCGGATGGCTGCCGTCCTGACGGCCCTCGACAACACCCCCGACGGGGCGTTGCTGCTACCGTCCGGCAACTACACCCAGTGGGACCTGGTGCCCCAGGCGCAGGCGGCGCCCGGCGACGACAAGGGGCCGCAGAAGGCGCAGCACGCGGTGTTTTTCACCAATCTCGGCATGGTCGGCATGAACGTCGGACTCGACGTCAGGGTGATCGACCAGATCGGCCTGGCAAACCCGCTGGCCCAGCACACCGAACGGTTGAAGCACGGCCGGATCGGGCACGATAAGAACCTCTTCCCGGACTGGGTGATCGCCGACGGCCCGTGGGTGAAGATATATCCCGGCGTTCCGGGCTACCTGGACGTCAACTGGGTCGCCCAGGCGGTGGCGGCGCTGAAATGTCCGGAGACCCAGGCGGTGCTCAGCTCGGTGCGAGCCCCAATGAGCTTGCACCGCTTCGTCTCCAACGTCCTGCACTCGTTCGCGTTCACCGCATACCGCATTGATCGCGTTCCGCTCTACGAGCTCGCCAGGTGCGGGCTGCCGGTTCCGGAGCCGATCCCGCCGCCTCCGCACGAATAAGGCGCCCAAACCGAAATTTTTTTCCGGGAGTACCGAAATCGGCTCCCGCCGGAGCTTTCGCGGACATTGCCAGCAATCTCACATCTGCGCTCTCACCAGTGCGCACTGAGGGCTAGGCACATGCGGAAACGCGATTCTCCATGTCGATGTTCGGCCCGAAAATCATTGAGTAGGAAGCCGAAATCGCCGTTTGCCCGACCCGCTCGATGAGAGGGGATGCCCGATGGTGTGGTTGACTACACGAGCACTGCTGCGCCGGACGCGCATGCAGTCGGACCCAATTCGGGGATGCGTCCAATCGGAGAAATGCGCCGAAAGGCCGAAAGAAGGATGAGGAAGCAAGGATGACGCTTGTCGACAGGTTGCGCGGCGCCGTGGCTCGGATGCCACGACGGCTCGTGGTGGGGGCCGTTGGCGTGGCCCTGCTCTCGGGTCTGATTGGCGCCGTGGGGGGCTCGGCGACCGCCGGGGCGTTCTCGCGCCCGGGTCTGCCGGTGGAGTACCTGCAGGTTCCCTCGGCCGCAATGGGCCGCGACATCAAGGTCCAGTTCCAGGGCGGTGGCGCCAACGCGCCCGCGCTCTACCTGCTCGACGGCATGCGCGCGCAGGACGACTACAACGGCTGGGACATCAACACCCCGGCGTTCGAGTGGTACAACCAGTCCGGCATCGCCACGGTCATGCCCGTCGGCGGTCAGTCCAGCTTCTACTCCGACTGGTACAAGCCCGCCTGCGGTAAGGCCGGCTGCACCACCTACAAGTGGGAGACCTTCCTGACCAGCGAGCTGCCGGCTTACCTGCAGGCCAACAAGCAGGTCAAGCCGACCGGCAGCGCCGCCGTCGGTCTGTCGATGGCCGGCTCGTCGGCGCTGATCCTGGCCGCCTACCACCCCAACCAGTTCATCTACGCCGGCTCGCTGTCGGCGCTGCTGGACCCGTCGCAGGGCATGGGGCCGTCGCTGATCGGCCTGGCCATGGGCGACGCGGGCGGCTACAAGAAGGACGACATGTGGGGGCCGTCGAGCGACCCGGCGTGGCAGCGCAACGACCCGTCGCTGCAGGTCGGCAAGCTGGTCGCCAACAACACCCGCATCTGGATCTACTGCGGTAACGGCAAGCCGTCCGACCTCGGTGGCGACAACCTTCCCGCCAAGTTCCTCGAGGGCTTCGTGCGGACTTCCAACCTGAAGTTCCAGGACGCCTACAACCAGGCCGGCGGCCACAACGCGGTGTTCAACTTCGACGCCAACGGCACGCACGACTGGCCGTACTGGGGCGCGCAGCTGCAGGCCATGAAGCCTGACCTGCAGTCCACGCTGGGCGCCACGCCGGGCGCCGGCCCGGCCACCGCCTCCGCGGCGGGGAACCAGGGCACCGGCACCGGTACCGGTACCTAAACCAAACAGCAACGCGACGAGCGGCGGGCACCTTCCGGGGTTCCCGCCGCTCGTTGTTGCGCGGCCTGTGTGATCTGTTTCACTACCCGGCGCTCGGGGGAACGACGGCGCTGGCTAATCTGCACACAGCGACTAGACGATGGAGGGTGGACATGAGGGTCGTGCGGGGTCTGTCAGCGTTGCTGTTGGGTGTGGTCCTGGCCGTGGGGACGACGGGCCCCATCGGGAAAGCCCGCGCGGCGGGCTATGAGAGCCTGATGGTCCCGTCGGCGGCCATGGGGCGTGACATCCCGGTGGCCTTCCTGGCCGGTGGTCCGCACATGGTCGTGCTGCTGGACGCGTTCGACGCCGCGCCGGACGTCAGCAACTGGGTCACCGCGGGCAACGCGATGAACACGCTGGCCGGCAAGGGCATTTCGGTCGCGGCGCCCGCGGGCGGCGCCTACAGCATGTACACCAACTGGGAGAACGACGGCAGCAAGCAGTGGGACACCTTCCTGTCCACCGAGCTGCCCAACTGGCTGGCCGCCAACAAGGGCCTGGCACCCGGCGGCCACGCCGCCGTCGGCGCCTCCCAGGGCGGCTACGCCGCGATGGCGCTGGCCGCCTTCCACCCCGACCGCTACGGCATGGCCGGCTCGCTGTCGGGTTTCCTGTACCCGTCGAACACCACCACCAACGGCTCGATCCTGGCCGGCCTGCAGCAATTCGGCGGCGTCGACGGCAACGGCATGTGGGGGGCGCCGCAGCTGGGCCGGTGGAAGTGGCACGACCCGTGGGTGCACGCCGCCCTGCTGGCGCAGAACAACACCCGCGTGTGGGTGTGGAGCCCGACCACCGACGCGGCCAGCGATCCCGCCGCGATGATCGGCCAGGCCGGCGAGGCGATGGGCAACAGCCGGATGTTCTACCAGCAGTACCGCAGCGTCGGCGGGCACAACGGCCACTTCGACTTCCCCGGCGGCGGCGACAACGGCTGGGGCTCGTGGTCGGGGCAGCTGGGAGCCATGTCCGGCGACATCGTGGGGGCGATCCGCTAGGTCAGTCGCCGCGCCGAACGCCGGTACCGTGTAGGGAGCGCAGCAGAGGCGGGACGGCCGCTTGCCCGCGACCGAGCTGCGATCGACCGACTCTGCCGGCAGGAGAACATGACCACGAGCGCGCGGCGTAAACGCCACCGAACCCTCGCCTGGATCGCCGCCCTGGCGGTCGCGGGCGTCGTGTTGCTGGTCATCGTTGCCGTGGTGATGCTGCTGCGCGGCCCCAAGACACCGCCCAGCGCGGTGCCGCCCGGCGTCCTGCCGCCGCCCTCGACCACCACCCACCCGCACAAGCCGCGCCCGGCCACCCAGGACGCGTCGTGCCCCGACGTGCAGCTGGTCAACGTCCCGGGCACCTGGGAATCCGCCCCGCAGGACGATCCGCTCAACCCGTCCCAGTTCCCGAATGCGTTGCTGCACAAGGTGACCGCGGACATCTCCCAGCAGTTCCCGTCGTCGCGGGTGCAGACGTACACCACGCCTTACACGGCGCAGTTCCACAATCCGCTGAGCGGCGACACACAGATGTCCTACAACGAAAGCCGGGCCGAGGGGACCCGCGCGACCGTCCAGGCGATGACCGACATGAACACCAAGTGCCCGCTGACCAGCTACGTGCTGATGGGGTTCTCGCAGGGCGCGGTGATCGTCGGTGACATCGCCAGCGACATCGGCAACGGCCGGGGACCCGTGGACGACGACCTGGTGCTCGGTGTGACGTTGATCGCCGACGGGCGCCGCCAGGACGGGGTCGGCAACGACATCGGCCCCAACCCGCCCGGCGAGGGCGCCGAGATCACCCTGCACGAGGTGCCCGTGTTGTCCGGGCTCGGGCTGACCATGACCGGCGCGCGCCCGGGCGGCTTCGGCGCGCTGAGCAGCAAGACGAACGAGATCTGCGCGCCCGGTGACCTCATCTGCGCCGCGCCGAACGAGGCGTTCAGCGTGGCCAAGCTGCCCGACACCCTGAACACGCTCGCCGGGGGCGCCGGCCAACCGGTCCACGCGCTGTACGCCACGACCCAGTTCTGGAACCTCGACGGCGCGCCGGCGACCGACTGGACGCTGAATTGGGCCCGCGGGCTGATCGAGAACGCCCCGCACCCCAGACACGGGTGACATGCCGCGACGTAGGCCGATGCGTGACGTGATCGGCGGTACCTTGTGATTTGGTCTGCCGCGAGGCGCCCCTTAACATTAAGAGAAAATTAAGAGCAATCAGAACTTCGTTGCGGCCGCGGCACGGACCGGCGCTCCCTGGCGCGGGCCGTTCAAAGCCGGCTCGTGTATAGAGGACCCGTCGGCGCAGCCGGCACCGGAGTGGTCGGCGTAGCCGACCGCCATAGGTTGTGACAGGAGAGGGCGGCATGGCGTACCACAACCCGTTCATCGTGAATGGAAAAATCAGGTTCCCGGACAACACGAACCTGGTTCGTCACGTTGAGAAGTGGGCGAAGGTGCGCGGCGACAAGCTGGCCTACCGCTTCGTCGACTTCTCCACCGAGCGGGACGGTGAATACCGCGACATCTCGTGGGCCGAGTTCAGCGCCCGCAACCGCGCCGTCGGCGCCCGCCTGCAGCAGGTCACCCAGCCCGGCGACCGCATCGCCATCCTGTGCCCGCAGAACCTCAACTACCTGATCGCCTTCTTCGGGGCGCTGTACTCCGGCAGGATCGCCGTGCCGCTGTTCGACCCCAGCGAGCCGGGCCACGTCGGCCGCCTGCACGCCGTGCTCGACGACTGCACCCCGTCGACGATCCTGACCACCACCGAGGCCGCCGAGGGTGTCCGCAAGTTCATCCGGGCCCGCGCGGCCAAGGAGCGCCCCCGGGTCATCGCCGTCGACGCGGTGCCCAACGAGGTCGCCTCCACCTGGCAGGAGCCCGAGGCCGACGAGAACACCATCGCCTACCTGCAGTACACCTCCGGCTCCACCCGCACCCCGACGGGCGTCGAGATCACCCACCTGAACCTGCCCACCAATGTGCTGCAGGTGCTCAACGGGCTCGAGGGCAAGGAGGGCGACCGCGGTCTGAGCTGGCTGCCGTTCTTCCACGACATGGGCCTGATCACCGCGCTGCTGTCGCCGGTGCTGGGCCACAACTTCACGTTCATGACCCCGGCCGCGTTCGTGCGCCGCCCCGGCCGCTGGATCCGGGAGATGGCCCGCAAGCCCGACGACGCCCCGGACTGCGAGGTCTTCACCGTCGCGCCGAACTTCGCCTTCGAGCACGCCGCGGTGCGCGGCGTGCCCAAGGAGGGCGAGCCGCCGCTGGACCTGAGCAACGTCAAGGGCATCCTCAACGGCAGCGAGCCGGTGTCGCCGGCGTCGATGCGCAAGTTCTACGAGGCGTTCAAGCCCTACGGCCTGCGCGAGACGGCGATCAAGCCTTCCTACGGCCTGGCGGAGGCGACGCTGTTCGTCTCCACCACGCCGATGGACGAGGCCCCCCGCGTCATCTACGTCGACCGCGACGAGATGAACAACCAGCGCTTCGTCGAGGTGCCCCAGGACTCCCCCAAGGCCGTCGCGCAGGTGTCCGCGGGCGTCATCGGCGTCGACGAATGGGCCGTCATCGTCGACCCCGAGACGGCCAGCGAGCTGCCCGACGGCCAGGTCGGCGAGATCTGGCTGCACGGCAACAACCTCGGCATCGGCTACTGGGGCAAGGAGGAAGAGACCAACCAGACCTTCCGCAACATCCTGAAGTCCCGCATCAGCGAGTCACACGCCGAGGGAGCCCCCGACGCCGGGCTGTGGGTGCGCACCGGCGACTACGGCACCTACCACGACGGCCACCTCTATATCGTCGGCCGCATCAAGGACCTGGTCATCATCGACGGCCGCAACCACTACCCGCAGGACCTCGAGTACTCGGCGCAGGAAGCCAGCCGGGCGCTGCGGACCGGCTACGTCGCCGCCTTCTCGGTCCCGGCCAACCAGCTGCCCCAAGTCGTGTTCGACAACCCGCACGCCGGCCTCAAGTACGACCCGGAGGACAGCTCCGAGCAGCTGGTGATCGTCGCCGAGCGCGCCGCCGGCACGCACAAGCTGGACTACCAGCCCATCGCCGACGACATCCGGGCGGCGATCGCCGTGCGGCACGGCGTCACCGTGCGCGACCTGTTGCTGGTGCAGGCCGGCACCATTCCACGCACCTCCAGCGGCAAGATCGGGCGCCGCGCATGCCGCGCCGCCTACCTCGACGGAAGCCTGCGCAGCGGCATCGGTTCCCCGACTGCCTTCGCCGGCGCTAACGACTGAACCAGGAACCATGACTGATATAGACGAGCCCCAGGACCAGCAGGAGAATCTGCCCGCCGAGAAGACCAAAATGTCGGTCCCCGAGATGCGCGAGTGGCTGCGCAACTATGTAGGCAAGGCGACCGGGCAATCGCCCGATTCGATCGACGAGTCGGTGCCGATGGTCGAGCTGGGCCTGTCGTCGCGCGACGCCGTGGCGATGGCCGCCGACATCGAGGACATGACCGGCGTGACCCTTTCGGTCGCGGTGGCCTTCCAGCACCCGACCATCGAATCGCTGGCGACCCGGATCATCGAGGGCGAACCCGAACGGCCCGACGACGACGTCGACATCGTCGACTGGACGCGCAACGGGCCCGCGGAGCGCGTCGACATCGCGATCGTGGGCCTGGCCACCCGGCTGCCCGGCGACATGAACACCCCCGACGAAACCTGGCAGGCGCTGATCGAGGGGCGCGACGCCATCACCGACCTGCCCGAGGGGCGGTGGTCGGAATTCCTGGAAGAGCCGCGGCTGGCCGAACGGATCGCCAAGGCCCGCACCAAGGGTGGCTACCTGAAGGACATCAAGGGCTTCGACTCCGAGTTCTTCGCGATCGCCAAGACCGAGGCCGACAACATCGACCCGCAGCAGCGGATGGCGCTCGAGCTGACCTGGGAGGCGCTCGAGCACGCCCGCATCCCGGCGTCGAGCCTGCGCGGCGAGGCTGTCGGCGTGTACGTCGGCGTCTCCAACCATGACTACGGCTTCTTGGCCATCTCCGACCCGACCGCCGCGCACCCCTACGCGATCACCGGTAACTCGCCGTCGATCATCGCGAACCGGGTGTCCTACTTCTACGACTTCCGCGGGCCTTCCGTCGCCGTCGACACCGCCTGCTCGAGCTCGCTGGTGGCGATCCACCAGGCGGTGCAGGCACTGCGCAACGGCGAGGCCGACGTCGCCGTCGCCGGCGGCGTCAACGCGCTGATCACGCCCGCGGTGACGCTCGGTTTCGACGAGATCGGCGCGGTGCTGGCCCCCGACGGCCGGATCAAGTCGTTCTCGTCGGATGCCGACGGCTACACCCGCTCGGAGGGCGCCGGCATGCTGGTGCTCAAGCGGGTCGACGACGCCCGCCGCGACGGCGACCAGATCCTGGCCGTGATCGCCGGCACCGCAGTCAACCACGACGGCCGATCCAACGGCCTGATCGCGCCCAACCAGGACGCGCAGGCCGACGTGCTGCGCCGTGCCTACAAGGACGCCGGCATCGATCCGCGCAACGTCGACTACATCGAGGCGCACGGCACCGGCACCGTCCTGGGTGACCCGATCGAGGCCGAGGCGCTGGGACGCGTCGTCGGCCGGGGCCGCCCGGCCGACCGCCCGGCGCTGCTCGGCGCGGTGAAAACCAATGTGGGGCACATGGAGTCGGCCGCCGGCGCGGCCAGCATGGCCAAGGTGGTGCTGGCGCTGCAGCACGACAAGCTGCCGCCGTCGCTCAACTTCGCCGGGCCCAGCCCCTACATCGACTTCGACGCGATGCACCTGAAAGTGATTGACAAGGCGACCGATTGGCCCCGCTACGGCGGCTACGCGCTGGCCGGGGTGTCCAGCTTCGGCTTCGGTGGAGCCAACGCGCACGTGGTGGTGCGCGAGGTCCTACCGCGCGACGTCGTCGAGAAAGAGCCCGAGCCCACGCCCGAGGCCAACGCGGTCACCGAGGCGGCCGTGGGGGCACCTCCCGCTGGCGGGGGAGCGCCCACGTTCGAGGCGCACTCGCTGCGGTTCGACGACTTCGGCAACATCATCCCCGACGGGCCGGCGGCCGAGGACGAAGAGCCCGACCTGCCGGACGTCACCGAAGAGGCGCTGGAGCTCAAAGCGGCCGCCCTGGAAGAGCTTGCGGCGCAAGAGGTTCCGACACCCCTTATCCCGCTGGTGGTGTCGGCCTTCCTGACATCCCGCAAGAAGACGGCGGCGGCGGAGCTCGCGGACTGGATGGAAAGCCCCGAGGGCCAGGCGTCGTCGCTGGAGTCGATCGGCCGGTCGCTCTCGCGCCGCAACCACGGCCGCTCGCGCGCGGTGGTGCTGGCGCACGACCACGAGGAGGCCATCAAGGGCCTGCGCGCGATCGCCGAGGGCAAGCAGCGGCCAAACGTGTTCAGCGTCGACGGCCCGGTGAGCAACGGACCGGTGTGGGTGCTGGCCGGTTTCGGCGCCCAGCACCGCAAGATGGGCAAGAACCTGTATTTGCGCAACGAGGTCTTCGCCGAGTGGATCGAGAAGGTCGACGCGCTGGTCCAGGACGAGCTGGGCTACTCGGTGCTCGAGCTGATCCTGGATGACTCGCAGGACTACGGCATCGAGACCACCCAGGTCACCATCTTCGCGATCCAGATCGCGCTGGGCGAACTGCTCAAGCATCACGGTGCCAAGCCCGCCGCGGTCGTCGGCCAGTCGCTGGGCGAGGCGGCGTCGGCGTACTTCGCCGGCGGACTGTCGCTGCGCGACGCCACCCGGGCCATCTGCTCCCGCTCGCACCTCATGGGCGAGGGCGAGGCGATGCTGTTCGGCGAGTACATCCGGCTGATGGCGCTGGTGGAATACTCCGCCGACGAGATCAAGACGGTGTTCTCCGATTTCCCCGACCTGGAGGTGTGCGTCTACGCCGCACCCACCCAGACCGTCATCGGCGGCCCGCCCGAGCAGGTGGACGCGATCATCGCCCGCGCGGAGGCCGAGGGTAAGTTCGCGCGCAAGTTCCAGACCAAGGGCGCCAGCCATACCTCCCAGATGGATCCGTTGCTCGGCGAGCTGGCCGCGGAGCTGCAGGGCATCAAGCCGATGAGCCCGACGTGCGGCATCTACTCGACCGTGCACGAGGGCAGCTACATCAAACCGGGCGGCGAGCCCATCCACGACGTGGACTACTGGAAGAAGGGGTTGCGCCATTCCGTCTACTTCACGCACGGAATCCGCAACGCCGTCGACAGCGGGCACACCACCTTCGTAGAACTGGCACCCAACCCCGTCGCGCTGATGCAGGTCGGCCTGACCACGGCGGACGCCGGACTGCACGACGCCCAGCTGATCCCGACGCTGGCCCGCAAGCAGGACGAGGTCGAATCGATCACCTCGACCCTGGCGCAGCTCTACGTCTACGGCCACGACCTGGACCCCCGGACCCTGTTCCCGCGGCCCGCTTCCGGGCCGCTGGGTCCCGAGCATTACGCCAACATTCCGCCGACCCGGTTCAAGCGCAAGGAGCACTGGCTCGACGTGCAGGTCGCCTCGGGCAGCGGCGCGATCATCATGCCGGGCAACCACGTGGCACTGCCGGACGGCCGCCACGTGTGGGAGTACGCGCCCAAGGGTCTGACGGATCTCGCGGCGCTGGTGAAAGCCGCTGCGGCCGAGGTACTTCCGGACGCGCAGCTGACGGCCGCGGAGGAGCGCGCAAAGCCGGGCGAGGGCTCCCGGCTGGTGACGACGCTGACCCGGCACCCGGGCGGCGCGTCGGTCCAGGTGCACGCGCGCATCGACGAGTCCTTCACGCTGGTGTACGACGCGCTGGTCACCCGGGGCGGCTCAGAGTCGGTGCTGCCCGTTGCGGTCGGTGCGGGCACGGCGATCGCGGCTGCGGCCAACGGCGCGGCGGCGGCGGAGGCCCCCGGCGAGGGCCCGGAGGAGGAGGCGCTCGGCGACAGCCTGACCAACCGGTACATGCCGGCCGGCTTCACCAAGTGGACACCGGATTCGGGCGAGACCATCGCCGACCGGCTCGGCGCGATCGTCGGCGCGGCGATGGGCTACGAGCCCGAGGACCTGCCGTGGGAGGTGCCGCTGATCGAGCTGGGACTGGACTCGCTGATGGCGGTGCGGATCAAGAACCGCGTCGAGTACGACTTCGACCTGCCGCCCATCCAGTTGACGGCCGTGCGCGACGCCAACCTCTACGCCGTCGAGAAGCTGATCGAGTACGCGGTCGAGCACCGCGACGAGGTGCAGCAGCTGGCCGAGCACCAGAAGACGCAGACGGCCGAGGAAATCGCCCGGGAACAGGCCGAGCTGCTCAGTGGCGCGACACCCGCCTCGGTGGTGGCACCGGCTCCCGACCCGCAAGCCGAGCCGCAGACGCAGCCGCCGGCTTCCGACGTCCCGATCCCGCCGCCGCCGACGAACCCGTTGGGGGCCAACGCGTCGCAGACAAACGGGGCCGGCCAGCCGAACCCGGCGGCCGCCCTCGACGTGCCGCCGCGCGACGCCGCCGAGCGGGTCACCTTCGCCACCTGGGCGATCGTGACGGGCAAGTCGCCGGGCGGCATCTTCAACAAGCTGCCGAAGCTCGATGACGCCGCCGCCGCCAAGATGGCGGAGCGGCTGTCGGAGCGCGCCGAAGGTTCGATCACCGCCGAGGACGTGCTGGCGTCGGAGAACATCGAGGCGCTGGCCGAGAAGGTGCGCGAGTACCTGGAGGCCGGGGTGGTCGACGGGTTCGTCCGCACGCTGCGGGCGCGCCCGGAGGGCAGCACCAAGCCGCCGGTGTTCGTGTTCCACCCGGCCGGCGGCTCGACGGTGGTGTACGAGCCGCTGCTCAACCGGTTGCCGGCCGATATCCCGATGTACGGCCTGGAACGGGTCGAGGGCAGCATCGAAGAGCGTGCGGCGCAATACGTTCCGAAGCTGATCGAGATGCAGGGCGACGGGCCGTACATTCTCGCCGGCTGGTCGTTGGGCGGCGCGTTGGCCTACGCCTGCGCGATCGGGCTGAAGCGGATGGGCAAGGACGTCGCGTGGGTCGGCCTCATCGACGCGGTGCGCCCCGGCGAGGAGATCCCGCAGACCAAGGAGGAGATCCGCAAGCGCTGGGATCGCTACGCCCGGTTCGCCGAGAAGACCTTCAACGTCACCATCGACGAGATCCCCTACGAACAGCTCGAGGAGCTCGACGACGCGGGCCAGGTCCAGCTCGTGCTCGAGGCGGTCAAGGCGAGCGGTGTGCAGATCCCGGCCGGGATCGTCGAGCACCAGCGCACGTCGTACCTGGACCAGCGCGCCATCGACACCGCCGAGATCGAGCCCTACGACGGCCACGTGACGCTCTACATGGCCGATCGCTACCATGACGACGCGATCATGTTCGAGCCGCGCTACGCCACCCGCAAGCCGGACGGCGGCTGGGGCGAGTACGTGACCGACCTCGAGGTCGTGCCGGTCGGTGGCGAGCACATCCAGGTCATCGACGAGCCGATCATCGCGAAGGTGGGCGCGCACATGACCCAGGCCCTGAACGGGATCGCGGCAAAGCACCAGCCGGCGACGTCGGAAAAAGTGAGGTAGGCGAGTAGTGACCGAAACCGTGCCGGCGCCCGTTCAGCACACCACCGCGGAAAAGCTGGCCGAACTGCACGCTCGCCTCGAACTGGCCCAGGAGCCGGGCGGGGAGAAGGCCGCCGCCAAGCGCGACAAGAAGGGCATCCCGAGCGCCCGCGCCCGCGTGCACGCGCTGGTCGATCCGGGCACCTTCTTCGAGATCGGAGCGCTGGCCAAGACGCCGAACGACCCGAACGCGCTCTACGGGGACGGCTGCGTCACGGGGCACGCAATGATCGACGGCCGGCCGGTCGGGGTGTTCTCGCACGACCAGACGGTGTTCCAGGGCACCGTCGGTGAGATGTTCGGCCGCAAGGTCGCGCGGCTGATGGAGTGGTGCGCGATGGTCGGGTGCCCGATCATCGGCATCCAGGACTCGGGCGGTGCCCGGATTCAGGACGCGGTCACCTCGCTGGCGTGGTACGCCGAGCTGGGCCGCCGCCACGAGGCGCTGTCCGGGCTGGTGCCGCAGATCTCGCTCATCTTCGGCAAATGCGCTGGGGGAGCGGTGTATTCGCCGATCCAGGACGATCTGCTCGTCTCGGTGCGCGACCAGGGCTACTTCTTTGTCACCGGGCCCGACGTGATCCGTGAGGTCACCGGCGAGGAGGTCACCCTCGACGAGCTCGGCGGCTCCGACGCCCAGGCCCGCTACGGCAACATCCACCAGGTGGTCGACTCCGAGGCGGAGGCGTTCCAGTACGTGCGCGACTACCTGTCGTTCCTGCCGTCCAACTGCTTCGACAAGCCGCCGATCGTCAACCCCGGGCTGGAGCCGGAGATCACCCCGACCGACCTGGAGCTCGACGCGATCGTGCCGGACTCCGACAACGCGGCCTACGACATGCACGAGATCCTGCTGCGCATCTTCGACGACGGCGATTTCCTCGACGTCGCCGCGCAGCACGGGCCGGCCATCATCACCGGGTACGCGCGCGTCGACGGCCACCCGGTCGGGGTGATCGCCAACCAGCCCATGCACATGTCGGGGGCGATCGACAACGAGGCGTCCGACAAGGCGGCGCGGTTCATCCGATTCTGCGACGCATTCAACATCCCGCTGGTGTTCGTCGTGGACACGCCCGGGTTCCTGCCGGGTGCCGAGGAGGAGAAGCGGGGCATCATCAAGCGCGGCGGCCGGTTCCTGTACTCCGTCGTCGAGGCCGACGTGCCGAAGGTGACGATCACGGTACGCAAGTCCTACGGCGGCGCCTACGCCGTGATGGGGTCCCGGCAGCTGACGGCCGACTTCAACTTCGCCTGGCCCACCGCGCGGATCGCCGTGATCGGCGCCGAGGGCGCCGCGCAGCTGCTGATGAAGAGGTTCCCGGACCCGACCACGCCCGAGGCGCAGCAGATCAAGAAGGACTTCATCGAGGGCTACAACCTCAACATGGCGATCCCGTGGACGGCGGCCGAGCGCGGCTTCATCGACGCGGTCATCGACCCGCACGAGACCCGGCTGCTGCTGCGCAAGTCGATGCGCCTGCTGCGGGACAAGCAGCTGTGGTTCCGCGTCGCCCGCAAGCACGGCCTGATCCCGGTCTAGCCGCTCTCTTCGCCGAGCAGACGCAAAAGCCCCTGTTTTCAACCGAAATTGGGGGCTTTTACGTCTGCTCGCCGGCGAACGCGCCCTCGACCAGTTCGTCGAAGCGCTCCAGCGCCTCGTCGGATTCCGCGTCGATGCCGCGCAACGGCCCCCGGTCGGCGAGGTAGCGCTGCGCGTACAGCCGCGCGACGAGCGCCTTGCGCTGCCCGGCGCCGGTCTCCCGCTCCCACGCGGCCTGCTCGGTGAGCAGCGCACCCGCGTACACGTCGCCCATGAACTGGGCCAGCGGGAACAGCCGGGCCTCGGCCACAGCGGCGTCGAGCTTGCCCCACGCGGTGATCGCCGCGTCGAGGTCCTCGACGCGGCTCGCAACCAGGCGGGTGGTCTCGTCGTCGTGGGAAACCGAGACGGCGTCGCGCAGCCGGGCCAGCAGCGCCTCGTGCGCGGCGGCCCGCTCGATGCCGCGGCGCACGTCGAGGCACAGGATGTTGTCCGGGCCCTCCCAGATGGTGTTCACCTGCGCGTCGCGCAGCAGCCGGGCGACCGGCCACGTCTCGATATAGCCGTTGCCGCCGTGGATTTCGATCGCGTCCGACGCGGCGGTGATCCCCAGCCGGCACACCTTCAGTTTGGTGACGGGCACCGCGATGCGCTGCCGCACGCCGCGGGGCTGGCGGTGGTTGACGGCGCCGGTGCCGTCGAAGACCAGCGCCAGCGCCGCCTCGACGTCGACGATCATCTCGGCCAGCTTTCGGCGCATCAGCGGCTTGTCGATGAGCGCCCCGCCGAACGCGTGGCGGTGCCGGGCGTAGCACAGCGACTCGACCAGGGCACGCCGCGCGTTGCCCAGCGCGAACTGGGCGATGCCGAGTCGCGCCGCGTTGGTCAGCTCCATCATGCGGCCCAGCCCCTTACCGTCGGACGGGCCCGCTTGCGCTTCTGCGGCGCCGGGCTGCTCGGACAGCAGGAACGCCTCGGCGTCGACGAACTCGACCTCGCCGGAGGCCACCGAGCGGGTACCGAGCTTGTCCTTGAGCCGGCGCACCCGCACCCCGTTGCGCGAACCGTCACGCCGGTTGCGCAGCACGAGGAAGTTGGCGACGCCGCGGCTGGAGTCCGGCGCGCCTTCGGGTTTCGCGAGCACCACGAACGCCTCGCCCGCGCAGTTGGAGGCGAACCACTTGAAGCCGTTCAGCTGCCAGGCGTCACCCGCGCGGGTGGCGGTCGTCTCCAGCGCGCCCAGGTCGGACCCGCCGGTGCGTTCCGTCAGGAGTTGCGCCGTCTCGCCCGCCCATTCACCGGAGGCGAACTTGGCCAGCACGTGCTCGGCCACGTCGGGTGGGGCGTAGGCGGCCACCAGGGACTGGACCATCCCGCCGCCGGTGCCCAGCGCGCAGCCCATCCCGATGTCGGCCTGATTGAGCAGATAGTTGGACGCGAACAACGCCAGGCCCGAGCTCACCTGGGCGGCCCGCGCCGCGTCCCGCAGGGCCTGCTGCGCATCCAGCACCGCGCGCTTGGACTGGGTGAACGACTCCGGCATGACGACCCGGCTGATGTCGTGTCCCCACCGGTCGTAGCGCTCCAGCCGGGGCGGGTTGCGGTCGGTCTCCTCGGCCCAGCGCGCCACCGGGCCGCCCATCAGGTCACCGATGCGGGTGAGATGCGGCTCCACCACGGCCAATTCGTCGGGCCGCAGGTAGTAGGCCATGGTGGACCGCAGGGTGGGATCGGTGCGGTACCAGTTGAGGCCCACGGCCCCCCGGTAGCTGTCCGTCCGATAGCGCTGCGACTTTTCTTCGGTGGAGAACGGCAGCCGGTCCACCGCCTCCGGGGCGTAGTCGCTCATGCCCGCGACGGTATTACAGGGGCGACGTCGAGTGAAGGACACTCGGGCCAATTCTCATGCGGTGGCGCGCAGGGGGCGCCGCCGGTACACGCCCGCGGCCGCGCCCGCCGCGGCGCGGCCGGCGAGCCCGTCGGCGTCGGTGATCAGAACGCCCTTGCCCTGCAACGTGATCCAGCCGCGAGATGCGAAATCGCCGAGCGCCTTGTTGACCGATACCCGGTCGGCGCCGACGAGCTGCGCCATCTCGTCCTGGCTGAGCTCGTGCGCGACGCGCAGCCCGTCGCGGTCCCGGGTACCAAAGCGCTCGGCCAACAGCAACAATTGGCGCGCCACGCGGGTGGCCACATCGCTGGAGATCAGTTCGATGAGTTGATCCTCGGTTTGTCGCAGCCGCTGGTTCAGTGCCCGCAGCAGCTGCTCGGCGATCACCGGCCGGCGGGCTATCCACGCGTGCAAGGTGGCGCGGTTCACCCACACCGCGCGAACGTCGGTGATTGCCGTCGCGGTGCAGGACCGGGGACCGGGGTCGAACACCGCCAGCTCGCCGAAGACGTCCGCCGGGCCCATGATCGCCCGGAGATTCTCACGCTCACCGGGACCCCTCAGGCTGATCTTGACCTTGCCCGTGACGATGATGTAAACCCGATCGCCGGGGTCGCCTTGGGCGAAAATGACCTGCCCCGGTTTGAATTCGGACGCCTGCAGCTGCCTGATCATCGCGGACGCCGTCTCCGGTTCGATGTGACCCAATATGCCGGCCTCGCTGAGGAGCTGAATCAGGATCCGGTCTGCAGCGCTCACGAAGGCCCTCCTCGCCGGTGTCAGCCGGTCGTCGGCCCGGTGAGGAAAACCAGGCGGAAGTTGCCGATCTGGATCTCGTCGCCGTCGGCGAGCACCGCCGAGTCGACGGGTTGCCGGTTGAGGTAGGTGCTGTTCAGGCTGCCGAGGTCGACGACGCGGAATTTGCCGTTCTCCCTTCGGAATTCGGCGTGCCTGCGGCTGACCGTGATGTCGTCGAGGAAGATGTCGCTGGCCGGATGCCGCCCCGCCGACATGATGGGCTGTTGCAAGAGAAACTGCGACCCGGCGTTGGGGCCCCGCTTCACGACGAGCACGCCCGAGCCCCGACCCATCGTGGCCATGTCCTCGACGGCCGCGTCGGCGACGGCCGTCGACGTGTCGAACTCGTCGCTCAGGTTGGCGTGCAGAGCCGCGCCGATGTCGGCGGTGCTCTCGTCGGGCGCTGACGTTGTCACCGGCGTGATCACGCTGCCCGGGGAAGGTCCGGCGTTGCGGTCGTCGCGTGCGAGGCCGGCCGGCCCGGTGCAGTGGCCCAGCCGAAGTAGGTCAGGTAGACGCCGATCAGGGCGAAGACGATGCACAGCGAAATCCACCAGCCCTGCGCGCCGATCATGCTGTCGGCCACGGCAACGAATGCCTTCGGAAATGCCACCAAGAGCAGCCCGCGCAGCACGATCAGCCAGCCCAGCGAGGAAACGAGGATAGCCGCGGCGCCATTCCAATATTGGTGCGCGGCGACCACGATCAGCCCGAACAGCAGAATGAAGGCGCCGGTGACGAACGCCCACATCGAATTCGCCTCGAACTGCGACAGCAGCGTCTGCATGTCCGAAGCGCGCGCCACCGCCGTGACGTCGACGATGACGAGGAAAGGACCCAGCACGCGCGCGAAAAAGCGTGTACTTGCCAGCGACTGTGATGATGCGTTCATCGGCGTGCCTTTCACCCCCCGTCGTTACCAGACACCTGCATCGGACCATTTGACCGAAGCGCGGAAATAGGGACCGAAGTCCCGTCCGTGCGGGGCGTTCGTCCTCGCACGTCGACGGTGACCTATGGCCCTCCCTCTGCAGGCCCGCCGCGTCGCATGATCGACCCTGAAGTCAACGATCTAGAGGAGTCGATGATGAAGGCGAACGTGGGCGACTGGCTCGTGATCAAGGGCACGACGACGGAGTTGGCGGATCAGCGTGGGCTGATCACGGAGGTGCACGGGGCCGACGGGGCACCGCCCTACGTGGTGCGCTGGCTCGCCAACGGCCATGTCGCCACGGTGTTTCCGGGATCGGACGCGCTCGTCGTCACCGCGGCCGAACAACAACGGGCCGACGACCGGGCGGGCCATCGGGTCACGAGGTGACCGCTGCCCACCCGAGTTATACCGGCACCAGGAATTCGGACGTGTAGAACTCGGCCGGATTTTGCGAGTTCGGGTTTGCGCGTTCGACAATTACCCAGACGCCCGTCGTGCCCGGGCGAATGGCGTCCTGAACGGTCACCGTCGCGTTGCCGGCGCCGTCGGTGTCCATTCCCGTAAAGGCGGTGCCGGGATCCCCGGGACCGCAGGTCGCCGACGACGGGCGGGGTTCCTGGATGAGGCCGACGTCGTAATGTGCCCCCGGTTCGTCGGGGATCGCCACGTGCACCTGCGCGACTGCTCTCGAACCGGAGGCGCTGATGAGCGCCGAGCCGGTGCCCTCGGGCGGCCGCGGGATCCACGCCGCCTCCGTCACCTGGCTGAAATCGCAGCGCCGCTCGTAACTGTCGAGAACGACCGTGGTGCCGCCCTGGGCGGCCGCCTCGACAATCTCATAGGTGGCCGCCGGAAAGACCGCCACCGTCATTGCCGCCGTGCAAGTGCCTAATCGAATCAGCGTACGCATTCGGGTCACCTTTTTAACGCATGTGTCAGTTAACCCACGGGGGAAATAGGTATTGACCCGCGATTGACCGAATAAACATTTGCGCGCGAATTACCGGAACGTCAATTTCGTGAGGTATTCGACGGATGACGAATTAATGGCACGGCAATTTAAACTTATTGCCACGCAATCGCTTTCGCGTTCGCTATGGCTTGATTCGGATCTCTCCGGGCGACCACAACCCGCTGCGGGTCGCGGTGCCGAGCTCGAGCTGGGCGGGCCGGGCGTCGGCGATGGTGTCGAACTTGCGCAACGAACCCCAGTCGCGTCCCCAGTCGCGGGACAGGTAGGTCGACATCACGTGCGCCCGCAGCAGGAGGTCGGTGATGCCCAGCAGGCCGCCGTTGACGCCGTCCTGCCAGGTGTCGGTGTCCTGCTTCTTGGCGTTGTAGTCCGGCGTGATCCGGTACTTCGGTATTTCGGTGACACCGTTGACGTGCAGCATCGGCTGCTGGCACGGGAAGGCCAGGCCGACCGCCCAGTCCATCAGCACCGGCTGCTTCGAACCGATGTACTCCTGCAGCGAGCGCAACTCCGGCACCCGCGGCGGGGTCACCGCGATCCAGTCGTCCGGCGTGAGGGAGAGGTCCTCGGCCACCACCCGGACGGCGACGGCGTCTGCGGGCATCTGCGAGCGGGGGTAGCGCAGGTTGCGCCACACTTTGGGCTGCTCGCCGTACAGGTCGTAGGGCACCAGCCTTCCGGCGGGCAGCACGGAGCCGTCGGGGCCGGGCCTGCCGAACTCCAGTTCCACGGTCTGCCCGTTGGTGTGGTGATGCAGGATGCTGTTGCCGGCGATCGTGCCCGCGGCGGTCACCACCACCAGCGGGTGCCCGGCGTCGGGCTTGGGTAGCCGATACCACGCCGAGGTCAACTTGCTCTGCTGTTGCGCGCCGGTGGTGTAGCTGCCGGCCAGCGGAACCTGATCGGGGTTGAGGCCGTAGGGCAGCGGCACCGTCGACCCGTTGACGCCCGGCGCCGTCAGCTTGAGCGGCGCGTCCCAGTCGTAGTCCGTACCGGGCTGCGGCACCGACGTCTCCTTGACCGACTCGGCCAAGGTGCGGTCCGGGACGCCGTTGGGGGTGAACCCGGTCGGGTTGACACCACCCAGCGGCCCCAGCGGACCGTAATTGCCGGGCAGGGCCGCCATGAAGCCCGCGTTGCTGTCCGGCTCGACGAGCACGTCGTCGGCCAGCCCACAGCCTCCGCTGAACTCGCGCAGGTTGTCCCAGGCGTTGGAGTAGGTCGGGTACTGACGGACGATGCCCGCCACCATCGACGCCACGAACACGAGCGTCATGAAGCCGGCGGCGACGGGGATGGGCGCCGCCGTAACCGCCCGCGCCAGCCGGCCCTCGCCGTGCTCGGGGGACACGAAGTGCAGCCAGGCGGCGTACACCGCGGCGATCGCGAACAGCGCGAAAAAGATTGCGCTGACTGTGATTCCGCCGATTTTCGGCATGCTGCTGTTGAACGGAACCCCATAGCTGGACACGTACCACCAGCCGTTGGTGGTGGCGAAGCACAATGCCAACACGAACAGCACCGCCGCCAGGAAGGCCATCCGGTTTCGCGACCAGCGCAGCACCTTCGGCGACACCAGCGCGGTGGCCAGCGCGGCCATCGCCGCGCCCACCGCCGCGAACAACCCGAAGTGGTGCACCCATTTGGTCGGGGTGAACATCAGGAAGAACATGGTGCCGAAGATGACACCCATCAGGCGCCACGCCGGGCCGCGCGCCACGCCGGGAACTCGCTTGCGCCGCAACATGATGAACATCGACGTGAACAGGCACAGCGCGGTGATCAAGAATCCGAACCGCCGCGACAGCGAGCCGTCGACGGTGGGCAGGATGAGGTAGTAGTAGCGCAGATTTTCGGTGTACCACGCCTGGCTGGGGCCGATCGCGGTGCGAATCCTGGTGGCTTCCAACACCGTTGACAGCGTCTGGTCGGCGAACACCACGGTCAGGATGACGAATCCCGCGGCGAGCATCGGGGCCACCAGCGGCCAGGTTCCCACCAGGCGGTGGCGTCGCACCAGGATGCGCAGGATCGGCCGGCCGCCGGCGACCAGCGCGGCGACCGCGATCAGGCCGGTCGGCTGGATGCCGAGCGTGAACGCGGCGGCGATCACCGCCAGCGCCGCCGGCGTCAGGCGGCTGTAGCGCATCGAACGCTCGATCAGCACGTAGGTGATCAGCGAGCCGA
Organism: Mycobacterium sp. E2699; assembly: GCF_001666745.1. Classification (NCBI taxonomy): domain Bacteria; kingdom Bacillati; phylum Actinomycetota; class Actinomycetes; order Mycobacteriales; family Mycobacteriaceae; genus Mycobacterium; species Mycobacterium sp. E2699. The sequence goes on from NZ_LZJH01000080.1 coordinate 81,513, forward strand.
CGGCGATCTGGCCCTCCGGGCGCAGGCCGTTGTCGAACGGCATCCACGCGGCCAGCAGAACCAGGCCGGCCGCCCAGTTCGCGGCCTTGCTGCCCGCCACCGCCGGCCCCAGCCGGGGGAGCACCTCGCGCGACAGCAGCAGCCAGCACACCAGCCCGGCGACCAGGTCCGGCAACCGCATCCACAAGCTGGCGTCGCTGACCTTGGTCATCAGCGCCAGCAGGTTGTAGTACCAGCCGAACGGGTCCTCCGGGCTCCCGAACCAGCGGAAGTAGTTCGACATGTAGCCGGCGGGACCGGCGACCCGCGCCATGCCCAGGATGTAGCCGTCGTCGGAGGAGTTGGCGCCGATCACGTGCCACAGCAGGAAGCCGAAGATGACCGTGGCGTCGGCCAGGGTGAAGGTGCGCCAGTTCGTTGGGATGAGCCGGCGCATCCGGCGACCGTCCAACTGGTCGAGGCGCCACAGCGCGATCAGCGAGACGATGGTGGACACGATGGCCAGCACCATCGCGGCCAGTTTCAGCGTCGTCGGCGTGCTGGAGAACCGGGTGTCGATGGTGGCCGAGAATCGCAGGCCGGGCGGCGCGGGCCCGGTGAGGTCCGTGAACACCCCGACGATCTGCGGTCGCAGGTTGGGGTCGGGGAAACCGCCGCCCACCGGCTTGCCCGCCGGATCGGTCAACCCGACGAAGGTGGCGTAGGCGCCGGCCTTCGTGGAGGTGATCTCGATGCGCTGGCATTGTGCGGATTCCGCCTGATCGCGGGGGACGCTGGCGATCACCACGTTGCGGTCGGTGACGTCGACGCGCTTGGCGTTGGCGACGACGAACAGCCCGTTCAGCGCGGCGTCCTTGCCCTTCTTGGGTGCCGTGCTCAGCACCACCCCGCCGTCGGGCGGCAGGGCGCGCACCACCGAGCACGGCACGGTCGCCGTTACGTCGACCGGCGTCAGTGAGATCAGCGGCGCGGTGACGCTGTTCAATTGGCCGTTTTGCGGCCAGTTCAGCGTGGCGGTGGTCTGCACGACCGGAAGCAGCGGCGTCGCCACCGACAGGACGAAGCCGATCAGCCCGGCGATCGTGGCGACCCAGCGCGTCACGCGCACGTCTTGGGGGCGGGCCGCCGTGTCTTCGCGGTTCCTGACGGTGGTGACGCTCATGGGAGGGCCCGAATCGGTCCCTGCCGGCTCCAGCCGCGCACTGTGATCACACCCTGTTCGATAGCGGCAACCGGGGCCTGATCGGCCGGCACCAACGGGTAATACTGCTCGACCGAACCCCAGTCGCGATGCCAGTCACCGCGCAGGTACGTCGAGACCGTCGAGGTGCGCAGCATCGACTGGGTGATCAGGAACGGGCCGCCGGCCTCGCCGGCCTCCCACCCGTTCGACGATGCCGCGGTCTGTTTGTGATCGGGCAGGATGCGGTATTGCGGGAGTTCGGCGACGCCGAGGTGTTCGGAGAACGGCCGCTGGCAGGGGAAGTTCGCCGCGGTGGCGATGTCCATCAACACCGGTGTGTGGGATCCGATCAGTTGCTGCAGGGTCTGCAGCACCGGGACCCGCGGCGGGGTGAACGCGAACCACTGCTCGGAGCTCAGGTTGGGGTCGTACGCGACGATGCGCGCCACGTTGGCCTCCGGCGGCGCCCAGGTCAACGGGAACCGCAGGTTGCGCCACGCCGGCTCCGGCCCGATGTCGATCGGATACACCTCCGCCAGCGGCTGGGTGGCGCCGTCGGGTCGGGTTGAGTCGCGGTGGCCCCACTGCAGCTTCAGCTGCTGTCCGTAGGTGAAGGTGCCGTCCTCCTTGTACGACCAGATGGCGCCGGTGGCCGAGACCACCACGATCGGCCGGTCCGGGCTGCGGGGCGGCAGCTGGTACCACGCCGAGGTCGCCGTGGCGGCAAGCGAGTTCTCGCCGTAGCTGCCCATCACCGGTGTGCGGGCGGGGTCGAGGCCGAACGGCAGCGCCGCATGCGACCCGTTCACGCCGACCGGGCCCTTCCCTCCGGCGGTGCCCGCGGAGTCACTCATCGAGGCGTTGGGCTTGTTGGGCGACGCGTCGGAATTCACCACTCCCGGCTTGGTCACCACCGGATAGGACCTCAGGTCGTCGCCCACCCCGTCGGGCTTGAAGCCGACCGGGTTGATGCCGCCGAGCGGGCCGTCCGGGCCGAAGGTCTGTCCCGGCGCGGGTTGCAGCATGCCGGCGTTGGGGTCGGGCTCGGCCAGCACGTCGTCGGCCATCGCACAGCTGCCGGGCGAGAGCCCGGAACTGAGCGCGGCCAGGTTGGCCTTCGCGGTGGTGTACATCGGATAGCGGAACACGGCGGCCTTGGCCAGCGAGCCGACGTCGCCGAGCACCATGATCGTCGCGACCACCAGCAGCGGCGTCGAGGCCAGGACGCGGTTGCGCCGGTTGTCCTTGACTTCGGTGTGGCCGGCGTAGTCCATCCGGAAGTGCTGCCAGGCGGCCAACAGGCCGGTGATGATCGACAACGTCAGGAACATCGACGTCACCGGATGGCTGGCAATGACCGGTTGGATGTCCCACCACGGCACCCCGTAGTTGCCGACGTAAAACCAACCGTTGATGCCGGAGGTGGCCCACGCGAGCACGAACAGCAGCGCCGTCACGTACAGCGTCAGGTTGCGGCGGTTGTGCAGGCCGATCCGGGCGCACGCGAACGCCGTGACCGCGCCCAGCGCGCCGGCCAGCCCGGCGAACGCGCCGAACTGCACGGCCCACTTCGTCGGGGTGAAGGTCAGCAGCAACAGGCCGAGCGCGGTGGTGCCGATCAACCGCCACGCCGGGCCGGTCGCCAACCCCGGCACGCTGCCCCGGCGCAGCAGGATCACCAGCATCCCGAACAGGCACAGCAGCAGCACCAGCACCGCGAACCGTCGCGCCATCGACCCGTCGGGGTTGGACTCGACGGTGAGGAAGTAGTAGCGCAGCCAATCCTGGTACCAGGCGATCGTCGGGCCGACCTTGTACTTGATGCGCGCCGACTCGGCGACGGTCGCCAGCGTCTGGCTGCGGAACACCACCACCAGGATCAGCGACAGCGAGGCCCCCAGCACCGCCAGCGGCGCCAACAATCCGTCGGTCGCCTGGCGCCGCCGGATGGTTCGGGCGATGGCCCGGGCGCCCGTCAGCAGCGCGGCGACCGCGATCAGTCCCTGCGGCGCCAGCGCCGCGGTCAGCATCGCGACGATGATCGCGACCGCGGCGGGGGCCAACCGCCCCAGCGCGATGGCGCGTTCCACCAGCATCCAGGTCAGCACGACGCCCAGCGCGATCAGCGGCTCGGGCCGCAGGCCGTTGTTGAACGGGAGCCAGGCGGCCAGGAACACCGCGCCCGCGGTGAGCACCGCGACCCGGTTGGCCGCCAGCCCGCCCCGCCCGGGGCCCAGCCGCCGCAGCATCCAGTGGCCGATGATCAGCCAGCAGGCGATCCCGGCGAGCGTCGCCGGCAGCCGCATCCACACCCCGGCGGTGCTGACCGCGGCCAGTTTGGACAGCAGCGCGAGGTACCAGTCGAACGGCGCGTCCGTCGTCCCGAAGTAGCGGTAGTAGTCGACCACGTACCCGGCTTTCGGGGCGACGCGGGCGATGGTCAGGTTGTAGCCGTCGTCCGAGGAGGTGGCGCCGATGACATGCCAGACCAGCAGCGTTCCGATCACCCCGATATCGGCGAGCCACGCGGCACCTCCCGCTCGCGGGCGAATCGCGGCGTTGACGCGCGGCCAGGAGGGCCAACGGAGCCGCGCGCCGCGGCTGCGCCGATCCAGCACCGCCATGGCCGCGATCGCCGCCAGGACCGCCAGGGTGCCCAGGGCCATCACGATCGCCTTCAGGGCGGTGGGCGCCGTGATGAACCGGGTGTCGACGTCGATGCGGGCCGAAAGCCCAGGCTGCGCCGGCACTTTCAGGTCGGTGAAGATCCCGCCGACCTGAGGCTTCTTCTCCGCCGGCAGGATGCCGGAGGCGCCGGGGATGCCGACGAAGTCCGCGCGCGCCCCACCGGCGTCGGCCCACAGGTGCAGGACGCTGCAGGCGCCCGCCGCGACCGCCGAGCGCTGCGCCACCGCGGCGACGGTGTCGCGGAACGCGACGACGACCACGTCTTTGTCGGCCCGCACGAACAGCCCGTTCTTGCCGGTGTCCACCCCGCCGACGGGCAGGGTCGAGACGACCAGCCCGCCGGACGGGGGCAGGGTGGCCATCGCGGGGCACGGGATGGAGATGTCCAGGGCGCGGGGCGCCCCGGACACCAGCGGGGCGGTGATCTGGGTGACGTGCCCGTCGGTGTTGCCCTGGGGCCACAGGACCGTCGCCGTCGTCTGCTTCACGGAAAGCAAGGGAACGACGAGGCACAACAGCACACCGGCGAGTCCCGCGACGACGGCGATCGACCGTGGGATGCGCGGCGATCGCTCATTTCGGTCGTGGGGCACGAGGCTCGATGGTAAGGGACGCGCCTTTGTCTTCTGAGGACGCGGGGCCGCGGTCACGGCCCGGCGATTTGCCGCGCCCCTTCCACGAAATAAACTCTCGTGTCAAGAACGGCCCCGATAACCCAGGAGGCTGGCGGCGCGATGACGAATGCAGGTCTCGGGTTCGGTGTCTTGGGACCGTTGCTGATGACCAGCCACGGGGTGCGGGTGCCGGTGGGCGCGCCGAAGCAGCGGGCGGTGCTGGCGATGCTCCTGATCAACCGCAACCGGCCGGTGTCCGTCGACTCGTTGATCAACGCGGTGTGGGACGAGGACCCGGTGCCCGCCGCGCGCACCAGCATCCAGGCCCACGTGTCGAACCTGCGCCGCCTGCTGCGCAGCGCCGGCGTCGACCCGTACCAGGTGCTGGCCAGCGCACCGCCCGGCTACCAGCTCAGCGTCGCCGACGCCGACTGCGACCTGGGGCGCTTCAGCGCCGCGAAGGTCGCCGGAAACCAGGCCGCCGCGGCGGGTCGCTTCGACGAGGCCAGCCGGCACTACTCGTTGGCGCTGGGCGAATGGCGCGGCCCGGTGCTCGACGACCTGCGCGACTTCGCCTTCGTCGACGCCTTCGCCACCGCGTTGATGGAAGAAAAGGTGGCCACCCACACCGCGCGCGCCGAGGCCGAGATCGCGTGCGGGCGGGCGGGAGAGGTCATTGCCGAACTCGAGTCGCTCACCGCCGAACACCCCTACCGCGAACCGCTGTGGGCGCAACTGATCACCGCCTATTACGTCACCGAGCGGCAGTCCGATGCGCTCGGCGCCTACCGGCGGCTCAAGACGGCCCTGGCCGAGGGGCTCGGCATCGATCCCGGCCGCACCGTCAGCGCCCTGCACGAACGGATCCTGCGTCAGGAACCGCTGGGCCTGAAGCGGGCCGACCTGACCACTCACAAGCGCGGGGCCTACCGGCAGGAGTCGACGACCGCGTCGGTACAGCTGGCGGAGTCCGCGCTCGCCCGGCTGCGCGACCAGACCGGTCGGCTTCATCCGCTCACGGGCGCGATCACCCGGATCGGGCGCTTCACCGACAACGACATCGTGCTGGACGACACCGACGTCAGCCGCCACCATGCCGTCATCACCGACACCGGAACCGGTTTCATGATGACCGACCTGCGCTCCACCAACGGGGTCGAAGTGGGGGGTCAGCGCATCCGCGGCACCGCCACCCTGGTCGACGGCGACCGCATCCGCATCGGCGGCCACGAGTTCACCTTCGAAATCCGCTCGGGCTGAGGCTATTTCGTCAGCCGTCTGGCCAACGTGTCGCGGCCGGGGCCGTCGAGGTCCGCCAGCGCCGCGGGGCGGCCGGCCATCGCCATGAGCAGGGCCTCGCCGGGGCCGCTGACCTCGGGTCCGCGGCCGTGCGCCCAGTCGATGTCGGTGGCGCGCAGGCGTAGTCCCCTGATCCGGCGTCCGGCGCCGAGCCTGGGGTTGCCGGGCACAAGGCCGAGCACCCGCCGCAGCCGATCCTCGGGAACGGTGCGGGGCCGGCCCAGCGCGCGGCGGATGTCCTGGTGGTGGATGGTGCCGTCGACGAGCGCGATCATGCCGCCGAATCCCGCGGTCAGGCCTTGTGGCGTGAGGTGGGTGCGCAGGAAGTCGAGCAGCTGTTGTGGGCTCAGCGCGGCGAACTCGTCGACGCCCACCTGGTTGGCCCGCACCACCCAGCCCTTCGCGAACCGCTTCAGCAGGCCCGCGGCGCCCAGTTCCTCGTAGCTGATGACATGCGCGACAACGTCTTTGACGGTCCACTTCGTACACAGGGTGGGCGCCGCCCAGTCCTGCGGCGTGCAGGTGGCCAGGAAGTCGGCGAGGTCGGCCCGCTCGGCGCGGGCCATGGTCATCAGCGTCATGCCGGTGCTCCCTTCATCCGGTCGACGGCTGGGTCGTGTGGCTAAGTCTTTCGCAGAGGCGCCGGACTCCACAGGCCACTGCGCGTCGCGATGCCCAACTGCAGCTTCGCGGGCTGCGCGTCGGGGTAGTAGGGCGTCAACCGTTGCAGCGAGCCCCAGTCGCGCGACCAGTCGTCCTTCAGGTAGGTCGCCATCGTCGTCGCCTTCACCAGCAACTCGGTGACGCCCAACGGGCCGCCGCCGTTGTTGTCCATCACCGGCGAGTTGGCCTCGGCGCCGAACCGGTCCGGCAGGATCCGCCATTTCGGCGTCTCGTCCACGCCGTTTTGGTGGCCGAACGGCCGCTGGCAGGGGAACGCCAGTCCGACCAGCCAGTCCAGGAACACCGGGTCGGCCGAGCCCACCACGTCCTGCAGCGTGCGTAGCTGCGGAATCCGCGGGGGCGTCAACGCGATCCAGTGCTGCGGCGCGAGGTCTTCGTCGTCGGCGACCAGCCGGATCTGGGTGGCGGCGGTCGGGATGGCCGACAACGGCAGCCGCAGGTTGCGCCACGCGGGGGACGCCCCGACGTCGGCCATCTGTAACGACCCCCCGGGGTGCCCGGCGGCCGCTTGGTCGTCGGTGGCCCACTGCACCTGGACCTCGCGCGGGTCGAAGCGGCCGGCCGCGCTGACCACCAGCAGCGGCCCGGCCTTGTCGCGGGCGGGCAGGCGATACCAGCCGGACCGCAGGTGGGCCGGTAACTGGATGCCGGAGCGCCAGCTGCCGAGCACCGGTGTGCGCGCCGGGTCGAGGTTGTAGGGCAGCTGGGCCGCCGAGCCGTTGATCCCCGGTGCGGGGGTGGTGCCCCCTTCGGTGCCGGCCTCCGCGCCGGTGGTCAGCTTGTCCTCGCCGACGAAACTGCGGTCGCCGGGACGCTCCATCACCGGGTCGGCGCGGACGTCGGCGGGAATGCCGTTGGGCGTGAACGCTTCCGAGAGGCCCGCGCCCAGGGCGTCGGCCACGGGCGCGCTCACAGGTGTCAGCATCCCGGCATTGGGGTCCTGTTCCACCAGCACGTCCTCGGCCAGTCCGCAGGACTTGCCGGTCAGCGCCTCGAGGTTGGAGCGCCCCACCGTCCATGCGGGATACTGGTCGATCATCGCCAGGGTCAGCGACGCCACCTCGAAGATGACCAGTATCCACGTCGCAATTGCCAACGGGGACTGGATAATTCCGGCAACCCGCGCACCGAGGCGGGTTTTGGGTGCGCCGTTGTCGGGGTCGACGAAGTGGAACCAGGCGGCCAGCAGCAGCACCAGCAGGGTCAGCCCGAGCAGCATCGTGGCGAAGGCGTAATGCCACGCCGGGAACGAATTCGACCAGGGCACACCGAAATTGGAGACATACCACCAGCCGTTGACGCTGGCGAACGACAACGCCACCAAGAACAGCACCACGGCGGCGAACACGGTGCGGTTGCGCCGGGACCGCATCGCCACGGCCGTCACCGCGACGGCCGCGAGCGCGCCCAGCGGCCCCGCGAGGCCGGCGAACACCCCGAAGTGGTGGGTCCACTTGGTCGGCGTGAACATCATCGCGACGAACGAGATGATGGTGATGCCGACGATGCGTCGGCTCGGCCCGGCGGCGGTGCCCGGAATCTTGCCCTTGCGCAACGACATCGCCACGGTTATCCCGAGCGCCAGCACCAACGCGAGCACGGCGAAGCGGCGGGCGACGGACCCGTCGGGGCTGGCCATGAACAGCCGCTCGTAGCGGAGGTGCTCGTCGAACCAGCTCAGGCTGGGCCCGACGGCGCGCTTGAGAGCGGTGGCCTGGATCTCGCCGGCCAGCGTCTGGTCGCGGAAGATCAGGATCGCGGTGACGGTGACTGCGGCCAGCAGGGGCGCCACCAGCGGCAGGGCGCCGAACAGTTTGGACCTGCGGTGCAGGATCGTACGCAGCGGCCCGACCGCGACCAGCAGCGCGCCGATCGAGGCGATGCCCGTCGGCCCGGAGAACAGCGTCAGCGCGCCGATGATGCAGGCGATCGCCACCGGCAGCAGCCGGCTGGTGGCCACCGCACGCTCGACCGAACACCAGGTCAGCAGGATGCCGAGCGCGATGATCGGCTCGGGGCGCAGGCCGTTGTCGAGCGGCAGCCAGACCGCCAAGAACATGCCCGCCGCGGTCCACGCCGCCGCCCGGTTCCGCTTGACGGCGTGGCCCAGGCGGGGCATCACCTCGCGGCTGATCACCCACCAGCACGTCAGCGCCATCGCCAAAGTGGGCAACCGCATCCAGATGCTGGTGGTGCTGACGTGGGCCCACAACGCCAGCAGGTCGTAGTACCAGCCGAACGGGGCCTCGGGGGTGCCGAACCACCGGTAGTAGTTGGCCATGTAGCCGGCGTGCTCGGACACCCGGGCCATGGTCAGGATGTAGCCGTCGTCGGAGGTGTTGGCGCCGACGAAGTGCCACCACCCCAGCACGGCGATGACGAGGGCGTCGAGACCGCCGATGGACCACCACCGCGCGGGCAGGAAGCGGCGGTGCCGGGTCCCGTCGGCGGTGTCGAGGACGTGCAGGGCCACCAGGGCGAGGGCGGTCAGGACCACCCCGAGGATCATCGCCGCCATCTTCAGCGTGGTGGGGCTGCTGCTGTAGCGGGTGTCGACGGTCGCCGAAAAGCTCAGGCCAGGCGGAGCGGGCCCGCTCAGGTCGGTGAAGACGCCGACGATCTGCGGCCGGAAGTCGTAGCCGCTCTTCTCGCCGCGCAGTGGCGCGCCGGGATGCTCGGCGTTGGGCCCCTGCGTCAGGCCGACGAATTCGGCCGTGACCCGGTCGGCGTGCGCGGTGAAGGTCAACCGCTGGCACGCCGGGCTGAGCACCTCGCTCAGCGGGGCGGTGACCACCGCGACGTTGCGCACCACCAGCACCAGGTAGTCGTTGGCGCGCTGGATCAGCAGGCCGCGGTCGACGGCCTTGGGGGCCTGCTTGGGCACCGTGGACAGCAGCACCGTCTTGCCGGCGTTCTGCGGTCCCGCCAGCCCCGCGGCGGCCTGGCACGGCACGGTGACGTTCAGATCGGTGGCGACGTAGCCGATCAGCGGGGCGTCGACGCTGTTGAACGTGCCGTTCTGGGGCCAGTTCAGTTGAGCGGTGGTCTGGTTGACCGGCAACAGCGGTGTGGCGATCGCCAGCAGGGCGCCCAGCAGTCCGGCGACGATAGCAACCACCCGAGCGATCCGGTGGTTACCTCCCGCGTCGTCCACGGGGGTAGATGGTAGTTGTTCGGCCAAGTCAGCCTGGGTTTCGGTGGCCATCAACCGCTACACCGCCGGCTTGCGGACGGCCAGCACGAACGGGCCGACGGTCTGGACGGCGAAGCGCGGGTCGGCGAACAGGGCCGCCGGCAGATCGACGGTGTACCGGCGAACGTTGGGCTGGTTGGGGTACACGTCCTGCGCCAGCCGCAACGTGTAGTTGCTGTTCGCGCCGCGGCGCATGAGGAAAACCGTCGGCGGGGGCCACGGCGACGTGTCCAGCGCGTGGATGAACTCGTCGGCGGTCTTGAGCTTGGACCACTTCTCGATCTGGGCCGCGCGCAGGTCGAACTGGGCCAGCGGGTTGGCGTAGTGCGACGTCAGCCCCTGGAACCCCCAGTAGGGGTAGTAGGACAGGAAGCTGTAGTCGGCGGTCATCACGACGATCTGGTCGCGGGGCTTGCCGGTCGCCTTGAGGATGGCGGCGTCGATGACCGGGTAGAACTTCTCCGAGCTCGGCGGCCGCCGGTCGCCGCGCTGGCCGTGGCCGTCGGTGTCGGTGTAGGCGATGGTCAGGTCGGGCCGCAGCACGTCGGGGATGTCCTGGCTGAACGCGATCGCCGCGGCCAGGCCGATCGCCCCGGCCACCGGGACCACCGCGCGGTGGCGTGCGGCCAATGCCTGGGTGAGCTCCACGAACCCGAAGGCCCCCGCGGCGACCAGCAGCACCGACAGCGTCGGTTGCAGCCGAAACGACAGCAGCGTGGTGCGCGCCAGCGTGGTCAGCATCGACAACAGCGACCACAGGTACACGGCGACCACGCCGACCGCGAGGGCACCCGCCCGCACCGAGGTGGTCGCGCGCACGACCAGCCACAGCGTGCCCAGCATGCAGACCGCCCCCAGCAGCGAGAACTGCAGCATCGGGAAGGTCAGCTCGGCCCCGTCGGCGGGGAGGTAGTGGAAGGCGCTGCCGCTGTTGCTCACCGGGCTGTGCGCGGCGCGCAGCAGGAACGGCAGCCACGTCGTGCTCGCGATGGCCGCCGCGACGACGGCGATGACGGCCAGCCGGCGCAGCGGGTCGAGCGCCGCTCCCAAGCCGTGTTGTCGCCAGCGGGTCGCCGCCAGCAGCAGCGCCATCAGCGACACCGTGAACGCGCTGAAGGCCAGCAGCAGCGAGTACCACGTGGCCGCCCAGCCGAGGAACAGCCCGGCGCCGATCACCGCGGCCCAACCGCCGCGTTCGCCGGCGCGCAGGCCCGACCACGCCAGCACCAGGACCGGCGGCAACAACACGGTGATCATCGCGGCGTACGGCTCCGGCGAGCTGTAGGCCAGCGTCACCGCGGCGGTCGCGGTGGTGACGATCAGCGCGTAGTCGAAGCGAATCATTCGCCACCACAGCACCAGCGCGACGGCGACCGCGATGGTGATCGAGGTGATCGCCCACGGCTTGTACATCTCCCACGCCGGCATGCCCGTCAGCGCGGCGACGCGACCGCCGATCCAGAACCAGCCCGGCGGGTAGAACGTCGGCAGCCCGAGGTAGGTCATGTCGTGCAGGGCCGGGCTGTCCGCGAGCCGGGTCAGGTATTCGGTGCGGAACTGCTGGTCGACGGAGATGCCGAACAGGTACAGCTTGGTGGCGCCCAGCGGCATGCCCAGCGTCACCACGGTGAAGGCCGAGGCGAACACCAGCCCGCCCAGCCGGGCCAGGATCCGATGACGGCCCAGGCGGCCGAGCCGGCCGACGGCCACGAGCCCGGCCAGGCAGCCGACCTGACCGACGGTGGTCAACGCGTGCAACTGGTTCGACGACGGGAAGGCGGGCCATTGCACGCCGGCGATCGCGATCAGCGATGGCACCGCCACGATCACCGCCACCGCCACCGCCGCGGCCATCTGGCCCAGCGTGACGAGCGCGTTGCGCACGTTCAGATGGGCAGCTTGCGGAAGATGCTCCGCGGGATGTGTCGTAACACCATCATCACGTAACGGAATGCTGCTGGTGCCCAAACCAATTCCTTACCTTTGGCCGCCGCGGTCACCGCGAGGTTGGCGACGTACTCCTTATCGACGGTGAGCGGGGCTTCCTTGACGTGGGCGCTCATCCGGGTACGCACCTGGCCCGGCCGGATGACCAGGACGTGAACCCCGCACTCGCGCAGGGCCTCTCCCAAGCCCAGGTAGAAACCGTCCAGGCCGGCCTTGGTGGAGCCGTAGACGAAGTTGGACCGCCGCACCCGTTCGCCGGCCGCCGAGCTCATCGCGATGATCTGGCCGAAGCCTTGGGCGCGCATCTTCTCACCCAGCAGCACGCCTACGGAAACCGCCGCCGTGTAATTGATTTCGGCGGCCAGTACCGCCTTGTGCTGGTTCTGCCACAGTTCCTCGGCGTCCCCCAGTATGCCGAACGCGACGATGGCCACGTCGACGTCTCCGTTGGCGAAGGCCTCGTCCATCATCTTGGGGTGGCTGTCGGGGTCGGTGGCCTCGAAGTCGATCAGCTCCACCGAGCGCGCGCCCGCGACCTTCATCTGGGCCACCGCGTCGTCGCGTTCCGGGTCATTCGGCATGGCGGCCAGGATGATTCGGGCGTGCGCGTTCTGCAGGTAGCGCTCGCAGATGGCCAGCCCGATCTCGGAGGTGCCCCCGAGCAGCAGGATGGTCTGCGGATTTCCCACGGCGTCAAGCACCATCTAGAGCAGCTCCAAACGTCGGGCCATGTCGGAGGCGAACACCCGCAGGGGATCGACCTTGCGGCGCAAGGCGATCCATTCGTCGATGCGCGGGTACATGGCGTGGAAGGTTTCGGCATTCACTCGCGAATCCTTGGCGGTGTAGACGCGGCCACCGAATTCCAGCACGCGGCGGTCGAGTTCGTTCAGGAACTCGTTGAGCCCCGGCTTGATAGGGAAGTCGACGCACACGTTCCAGCCCGGGATGGGGAAGCTCAGCGGAGCCTGGTTACCCGGGCCGAACAGCTTGAAAACGTTGAGAAACGAGTAGTGCCCGGACTTTTGGATGTCGCGGATGATGCCTTTGAATTCCTCGACGGCGGTGGTGGGCACGACGAACTGGTACTGGCCGAAACCGGCCGGGCCGTAGGCTCGATTCCATTCGCCCAGCATGTCGAGCGGGTGGTAGAACTGCGTCAGGTTCTGGACCTTGCCGCGGTAGGTGCCGGACTTGCGGTACCACAGTTCGCCGATCGGCCCGAAGGTGTACTTGTTGGCAAGGCCGTTGGGGAAGATGTCGGGAACCGTAAGCAGTTGGGGCGCATCGAATTTCAGCGGATCCCTCTGCAGCTTCTTCGGCAACTGATCGAGCTTGGCGAGCGAGCCGCGCGAGATCGCCGCGCGGCCGAGCTTCGGTGGCGCGCTGATCGCGTCGAACCACGCGCTGGAATAGGTGTAGTTCGCCTCGCTGCCGTCGCTGTGAAAAGCGATGGTTTCGTCCAGGCCGGCCGTGACGTCGCCGTCGGCGATGAAATAGGCCGTCTCCGTCGGCGTCATCTCTACGGTGGCCCGCAGGATGATCCCGGTCAGCCCGTTCCCGCCGACCGTGGCCCAGAACAGTTCGGCGTCGTCCCCGGTGGGAGTGAGGTGGCGGACCTGGCCGTCGGCGGTCAGCAGGTCCATGGTGCGCACGTGGTTGCCGAAGCTGCCCGCGCTGTGATGGTTCTTGCCGTGGATGTCGCAGGCGATCGCGCCGCCGATGGTCACCTGGCGGGTGCCCGGCAGCACCGGCACCCACAGGCCGAACGGCAGCGCCGCCTTCATCAGCTGGTCGAGGTTCACTCCGGCGTCGAGGTCGGCCAGCCCGGTGTCGGCGCTGATGGAGTGGATGGTGTTCAGCTCGGTCATGTCGATCACCAGGCCGCCGCCGTTTTGCGCGTTGTCGCCGTAGGACCGGCCCAGCCCGCGGGCGATCACGCCGCGGCGCCCCGAGTCGGCCGTGTTGGCCACGGCTTTGGCGATCTCCTCGGGGTCCGGCGTCGAAAGCACCGTCGCCAAGGACGGCGCGGTACGCCCCCAGCCCGCGAGCCGCTTGGTGGTGAACATCGTCAAAGAGGGTACCGCCTGGGCCCTACGGCTCAGCGGATGCGGAAGATAACGGCTCGCTGCACGACGAAGTTGATCACCGTCGCGGTGCCCTGCGCGATCACGAACGCGACAACGGGCGCCCACCCCCGGTAGTGCAAAAGTGCCAGGCACAGATGATTGAGCCCGACCTGCACCGCGAAGGTGATGCCGTACAGGACCATGACCGCGACGAACCGGGCGGTGCTCGGCGTCGCCTGGAAGGTCCACCGGCGGTTGATCAGGTAGGCGGTGATGGTGCCGACGATGAAGCTGGTGGCCTTGGACAGGTCGACCTGTAAGCCCACGACCTTCCACAGCACCAAGTAGAGGCTGAAGTCGACGATCCCGGCCAGGCCGCCGGTGACGACGAAACGCATTACCTGCGTCGTCAGACCCAAGTGTGGGCGCGTTGGCACCGCGCCAGGCTCTGGGGGGATCATTGCGGCGAGTCTATCGGGGCCGGCGCCGATGGCCGGGCGGGTCAGCGGGGCAGCTTCACCGATATCAGCTCGACCTGGTTCTCCCCTTGCGGCGTCGTGTAGGTCACGGTGTCGCCCGCCTTGTGCCCGGCCAGCGCCTGCGCCAGCGGGCTGCGGGAGGTCAACGTCTCGGCCTCGCGGCCGATGGGAGTCTCTTCGACGATGGAAATCACGTGCATGGTGACGACCTCCCCGTCGGGGAACCGCACCGTCACCTCGGTGCCGCCGGGCAGCGCTTCGGAGTCGTCCGCCGGCAACGGCCCGCTCCGCAATCGCCGATCCAGCTCGTTGATCCGGTCGCCGAGCACGACGAGTTCGTCCGCGCGTTGGATCGCCTCGGCCGCGTCCCCGTGATCACCGATCATGCCGCGGTCGTTTTTGACCTCGACCTCGAGGCGATCGCGCCGCTGCTTTAGCCGGTCCAGCTCCGCGGCCAGGTTTTCCCGCGCCACATCCACCGCCGACTTGGCTTTTTTGCTCACGTCAGTCGACCCGATTCCTGTCTGCCGTCACTTGCTGACCTGTAGCGCTACAGTGTTGCACCACGACCAGGCTGCCGCCACCCTACGCGCCAGCGAATTGGCTGTTGTACACATACCCAGTAGCGCGGGGAATCCACCCCGTTTGCCAGCGCGTTAACCCCAGCCCTCGGCCGTCACCGGTCCCGCGGTGAGCGTGACCACGTTGTTGCGGCTTTCCCGCGCCTCGATTCGGGACACCCACACCCGGCCGCCGGTGGCCAGCCCGACGATGCGCTCGGCCGTCTCGAACACCCAGGCCGCCGAGCCTTCCATGCCGGTGTTCGCCATGATCCGCAGGTCGACCACGCCCCGCTCGGCCAGCAGTTCGAACAGGTCGCGCTGCGGATCGTCCTCCGCGATCAGCGTGGTGTGGTCGAACTGGTAGCGCAGTGCCGACCGAACTTCGGCGACGGTGCCGACGTCGACCACCAGACCAGTGCCGCGTTCGGTTTGAGCGCAGGCGAACTCGACTTCAAAGCTGCGTTCGTAGCCGTGCAGGAAGAAGCGCTTGCCCCCATTGGCCCACGAGCGATGGCAGCACGGGAGCTCGCCGAACAGCTTGCGCGTGTGGAACCGCGCCGCCCGGCCGATTGGTGTGTCGGCGCGGTGCATGGTGGCGACGCACACGTCGCCGTCGAGACCCGCGTCATTCATGAGTGCAGCGTCGGGTCCGTGGCTTGCAGGATCCTTGCAGGATCCTTGGAGAGCTGGAAGGCCCCACGAATCTCGCCGGTGTTCTAGAGTGACGCCCCATCGGGGGATTCATCGAGACATCGAGGAGGCCCCGTTATGACGGCGATCGAGGACATCACCAGCCTTCGCCAACGCCGCGAGGCAATCGTCAATAAGCACGCCGAGGCGGAAAACCGGCACGATATCGAGGCGACAATCGCGACCTTCGCCCATCCACGTTACGAGGTAAACGGCGTCCCGAGCGATGGCGAGGAGGCCGTTCGAGAGCTGCTGCAAGGCCTCATGGTTGCGCTTCCCGACCTGCACGCCGAACTCGGCAAGATGCGCCATGCCGACGACGCCATATTCGGCGAAGGGCGGATCACGGGAACCCATGACGGTGAATGGGCGGGTATTCCCCCAACGGGACGCCGCGTCGAGATTCCGATAGTCGGGATCTTCGAATTCGAGGGCGATCGACTCCTGTGTGAGAAGGTCTACTTTGATATGGCCGGCGTGCTGACTCAAATGGGAGTTCTTCCCCCGATCAGCTGAGCCGCGCCTGGCGAAGACGCCTAACAGGATCTGGACGCGGCAACCGCCCGCGGGCGCGACCGCGGCTGAGCAACAACGCCGCGCCCGCCGACACCGCGAGGGGCTAAACCCAGTACGGCACGCGGGCCCGATACTGGCGCATCGCGAACGCTGCGAGCGCCCAACCGACGGCCGTGAGCACCAAGACCACCACCCAGTGCCGTAGTTCCTGGTGGGCGCCCAGCAAGGGGGCCCGAACGATGTCGAGGTAGTGCAGCAGCGGGTTGAGCTCGACGATGCTCGACCACCGTCCCGCGCCCTGCTGCCGCAGCGTGTCGTCGTTCCAGATGATCGGCGTCATGAAAAACAGCAGCTGCACCACCGAGAACAGCAGCGGGCCGATGTCGCGATAACGGGTCGCCAGGATGCCGAAACACAGCGACACCCAGATGGAATTCAGCACGATCAACCCCAGCGCCGGGATGACCGACAGGTCGGCCCACGACCACGGCTTGGGAAAGATGATCGCGACGACGACGTAGATCACGATGTTGTGTGCGAACAGGATCATCTGCCGCCACACCAGCCGGTACACGTGCACGCTCAGCGGTGTCGGCAGCTGCTTGATCAGCCCCTCGTTGGCGACGAACACGTCGGCGCCCTCCAGGATGGCGGCGTTGATCATGTTCCAGATGATCAGCCCGAGCGTGACGTAGGGCAGGTGCACCGCCAGGTCCAGGTGAAACAGCTTGGAATACAACCCGCCCATCGCGACGGCGGTGGTGCCGGTCGCGATGGTGATCCAGAACGGTCCCAGCACCGAGCGGCGGTAGCGCTGCTTGATGTCCTGCCAACCCAGGTGCAGCCACAGCTCGTGGCGGCGGAAACCATCGAGGAGGTCGCTGCGGGCGCGGGCGAAGGTCCGCGACTGCGCCGCCGCATCATAGAACGTCACGTGGCTCCTCCCGGCTTGCCGAAGCGCTCGCGACGGCCCAAGCGGCGCAACCGGATCCATTCGGCCAGGCCCTTGGGGTCCCGGCGGCTCACCAGGAAGAACCAGCCGAACCGCACCCACTCCTGGAACAGCAGCTTGCGCAGTCCCGGCTGCGCGAGCACATAGCCGCGGTTGCGGTAGGTGAAGAATCGCTTGGTGGCGTCGTCGGGATATTGGGTGTGCATCCGGCCGCCCAGGATGGGCTTGAACTCGTCGGATCCGCACGGATGCAGGTAGACAGCGTCCAGGCAGGTACCGAACGGCAGGCCGGATCGAACCAGCCGCCGATGCATCTCCACCTCGTCGCCGCGAATGAACAACCGCAGGTCCGGGACACCGATCGATTCCAGCGTCGACGCCCGGAACAGCGCGCCGTTGAACAACGACGCGATGCCACGCAGCAGATCCTGGCCGGCTTCGGTGCGTAATTCGCTTGTGCGCCTGCGCCATACCAGGCCGCGCCGCAGCGGAAACGCCAGCAGCTGCGGGTCGTCCATATTGCACACCATCGGCGACACCTCGGCCAGGCCGTACTTCTCGGCACAGGCCAGCAGCGTCGCCAGCACATGCGAGTCCTGAGGCCGCCCGTCGTCGTCGGCGAGCCACACCCAGTCGGCCCCCTGCGCCAGCGCGTGCAGCATGCCGAGCGCGAAACCCCCAGCGCCGCCGAGGTTTCGGCGCGAACCCAGGTAGGTCGTCGGAATGGGTTGGCCGGCAACCAGATCCCGCACCCGGTCGTCACCGTCGTTGTCGACCACGATCAGGTGGTCGGGCAACCGGGTCTGCGTGCTGAGCGCGTCCAACGACTTGGCCAGCTCGTCGGGACGCCGGTGGGTGACCACGACGGCGAAGATGGTCTCACTCATGGCTGTCCGGCGGTTTCGGCCAGCACCTCGCGCACGTGCCGGGCCGCGTCCTCGCCCTCGTAGGCGCGCACGACCTCCTCGATGCCGCCGGACATGCGGATGACGCCGTGGTCGATCCACATCGCGGTCTTGCACAGCCGCGCCAGGAATTCGTTGGAATGGCTGGCGAACACCAGGATTCCGGACCGCTCCACCAGCCTCTGCAGCCGGGACTGGGCCTTCTTCAGGAAGTCGGCGTCCACCGCGCCGATGCCCTCGTCGAGCAGCAGGATCTCGGGGTCGATGCTGGTGACCACCCCCATCGCCAGCCGGACCCGCATCCCGGTGGAGTAGGTGCGCAGCGGCATCGACAGGTAGTCACCGAGCTCGGTGAACTCGGCGATCTCGTCCACCTTGGACATCATCTGCTTGCGGGTCTGACCCAGGAACAGCCCGCGGATGATGATGTTCTCGTAGCCGGAGATCTCGGGGTCCATGCCGACGCCGAGGTCGAAGACGGGCGCGACCCGGCCGGTGACCCTGGCCCAGCCGCGGGTCGGCTCGTAGATGCCCGAAAGCAGCCGCAGCAGGGTCGATTTCCCGGCGCCATTGTGGCCGACGAGCCCGACGCGGTCGCCGAGCTCGAGCGTCATCGTGATGTCGCGCAGCGCCTCGATGACGACGACGTTGGAGTTGTTGCGACCGATGGTTCCGCCCGCCTTGCCCAGGAAGGCCTTCTTCAAAGACCGCGACTTGGCGTCGAAGATCGGAAATTCCACCCACGCGTCGCGCGTCTCGATGTGGGGACCCGGCACCGTCGGCTACCTACGCTCGCTCAGAGGTATTGACCGTGCCCGGACCCGCTGCCCGGCTTGCCGATGCCCGGCGGCAGCGCGCCCTGGCGCATCTGCTCCAGCTGCGCGCGGGCGGCCATCTGCTGTGCGAACAGCGCGGTCTGAATACCGTGGAACAGCCCTTCCAACCAGCCGACCAGCTGCGCCTGCGCGATCCGCAGTTCGGCGTCCGACGGCGCGGTGTCCTCATTGAACGGCAGGGTGAGCCGGTCGAGCTCCTCACGGAGTTCCGGCGCGAGGCCCTCCTCGAGTTCGCGGATGCTCGTCGCGTGGATCTCGCGCAGCCGGTTGCGGCTGGCCTCGTCCAGCGGTGCCGCTCGCACCTCCTCGAGCAGTTGCTTGATCATGGTGCCGATCCGCATCACCTTGGCCGGTTGCTCGACCAGGTCCGTCAGGGAGCGCTCGTCGTCGGAGTCGTCGTCCGCGTCGCGAATCGCCATGATCCGCGGATCGACGCCGCCTATGACCTCGATGCCGTCGGCGTCTTGGCCGTCGTTGCCGTTAGTCAATCCACTCACCATCCTCTTCGGGGACCTCAGGGTTGCGGCGCCGCGGCGTCGTCGCGCCACTCGTAGATTCGAGCCCCGCCGTTGTCGTAAATCATCGTCCACGACGGCGATTTATCCAGAGACACTAGCCCGTCGGGTGTGGCAAACCCGCGGACGTTCGGTGTGCTCGTCATGATGTACCTGATATTGAGCGCTTTAATCGCCTCGACCACCTTCGGATCGGATTCGCCTTTGCGCGCCGAGGTCCAGAAGATGTAGCGGTAGTAGCCGGGCCCGGTCTGCTGCGGGAAGTCGTAATGGGTCCACAGCGGGTGCAGGTCGGCCACGGCGTACATCCATGTGGTGCCGTCGACGTTCGAGTCGCCGATCACCGTGTCGCGGGCGCCGGGGAGGCCGGCCAGGTAGGCCATCGCCATGAGGTCGCGCTGGTCGATGATCACCGAGTCGTACTTGTCGCCGAACAGGACCAGGTGCCGGTAGAGGTAGTGGCGGGCGGTGAGCACGGTGGCCACCAGAAGAAGGACCGCCGTGGTGGCGGTCCAGACCGGGGAGGGCAACTGTTTGAAGCGTTCGGTCATACGTCTGGCCACCAGTACGGCGACCGAGACGATCGCGAACAGCGCGACGGCCGCCATCGGCGTCACGAGCATCGTCACCACCCCCGACAGGCGCCGGGGATCGTTGTAGAAGAACTGGCTGAACGCCTCGATGGCGCGGCCGACGGGGTTGCGAAACGGCGCCCCGGAGTAGATGGTCGCCACCGTCAGCACCAGCCAGACCGCGGGTGGCCACCAGATCCGCTTGTACAGCAGGATCGCCATCCCGAGGTAGATCAGCACGAGCAACCCGTATTGGGTCGGAAAGTCGTTGAGGTGGCGGGTGTGCAGGAGCAGTGCGTCGATGACGCCCTGCTTGACGCTCTTGAAGCTGGGGAACGCGTGCCCGGCGATGATGTCGGCCTGCCGGAGCACGCCGAGGAACTGCGGGGCCAGAATCAGGCACGTCGGCACCGCGACGGCGGCGAGGGTCAGCGCGTCGGGTAGGCGGCCGCTGACCGGATGCCACAGGGCGTCCAGCAGCCACCACGCCAACAGGAACAGAATGACGATGAACCCGCCGGTCAGGTGCATCGACAGGACGCCCACCAGCGCCAGCACGGCCGCTGGGACGCGGTCGCGGTGCCGCAACGTCGACGCGATCAGGACAAACGTCGGGATCGCGACCCCGTAGGCCGCCAGGTTGGGCATCGCCGCGACGCCGAACTCGACGTAGGGCACCGACGTGAACGACGCCGACAGCGCCGCCGCGGTGGCCGCCACGCCCGCGGCGCGCCATTGGGAGGCCGACGATGCCGGTGAGGCTGAGGAGGCCGACACATCGGACTGGGTGCTGATCGGGCGCAGCAGGAACCAGGTGAGCGTGGCGGCGCTGGACGGGAACAGCCACACCGAGGCGGCCAGCGAAGTGAGGGTGTAGCCGGTGGTGGGTGCCGCCCCGGCGAGCTGACAGTAGACCGCGGTCAGTGCGTGAAAGACCGACGGGTAGTACAGCGGCTGATGGGTCTCGACGTTGCGCAGTTCGCCCATGTGGGTCGACGACGCCTGGCCGGTTTCGAGGATGAAGCGCACCTCGTTGGCGTGCCAGGCCGCGTCCCAGGTGCTGGGGATGGACTGCCAATGCGTGAGCCCGCGATAGCCCGCCCACATGATGAGCGCCGCACCCAGCAGCACGCCGAAGGCCACCAGCGCCGCCGGCCCGCGGCCGATCCCGCGCGTTTCGGCCTCGGCGTCGCGGTAGCGCGCGAGTGCCAGCTGCAAACCCGTGGCCACCACGCACACCGCCGCCAGCGCGGCCAGCGCGGTCCAACCGTTCCACGGGATTCCGAGCGCGCCGAAGGGGATAATCGCCAGGGCCACAACGCCATACGTCAGTGCCGGGCCAACCGCGACGGCGACCGGCCAGGTCAGCTGAGTGATGCGCGCGACTATCACACCCGGCGCGATCAGCAAGAACAGTGCGATCAGCGTTCCGGTCCACAGGCCCACTCGACTAGTATGGCTGGCCGGGTGCCCCGGCTTGCCAACGCCTCAGCGGCACCCGCTACCGTCACAATTTTCGCGGAATTGCGAAGCTCTAAGGTGGCTGGCATGGCTTACGACGTCGCCCGGGTGCGCGGACTGCATCCCTCACTGGGTGACGGGTGGGTGCACTTCGACGCGCCGGCCGGCATGCTCATCCCGGATTCGGTTGCGACGACGGTGTCCACGGCGTTCCGCCGGTCGAGCGCCACCACCGTCGGAGCGCACCCCTCGGCCCGGCGTAGCGCCGCCGTGCTGGACGCGGCGCGCGCGGCGGTGGCCGACCTGTTCAACGCCGACCCCGCGGGTGTGGTGCTGGGCGCCGATCGCGCCATCCTGTTGTCGTCGCTGGCCGAGGCGTCCTCCTCGCGGGCCGGCCTCGGCTACGAGGTGGTCGTCAGCCGCCTCGACGACGAGGCCAACATCGCCCCCTGGCTGCGGGCGGCGCATCGCTACGGCGCCAAGGTGAAGTGGGCCGAGATCGACATCGAGACGGGTGAGCTGCCGACGTGGCAGTGGGAAAGCCTGATCGGGAAGTCGACACGGCTGGTGGCCGCCTCGTCGGCGTCGGCGACGCTGGGCACGGTCACCGATCTGCGGGCGATGACCAAGCTCGTGCACGACGTCGGCGGGCTCGTCGTCGTCGACCACTCCGCGGCCGCGCCGTACCGCCTGCTCGACGTCAAGGAGACCGACGCCGACGTCGTCGCGGTGAACGCCCTCGCCTGGGGTGGCCCGCCGATCGGGGCGCTGGTGTTCCGCGACCCTGGGCTGATCAGCACGTTCGGCACCGTCTCGACCGATCCTAACGCCGCCGGGCCGGCGCGCCTCGAGGTGGGGGCGCACCAGTTCGGCCTGCTGGCAGGCGTCGTCGCCAGCATCGAGTACCTCGCGGCGCTCGACGAATCGGCCCGCGGCACCCGCCGCGAACGCCTGTCGGTCTCGACGCAGTCCGCCGCCACGTACCTGAACCGGGTGTTCGACTACCTGATGGTGTCACTGCGGTCCTTGCCGCTGGTCATGGTCATCGGCCGCCCCGAGGCGCGGATACCGGTGGTCAGCTTCGCCCTGCAGGACGTGCCGGCCGAACGCGTCGTGCAGCGCTTGGCGGACAACGGGATTCTGGCCATCTCCAACGGGAGCTCCCGCGCGCTCGACGTGCTGGGCGTCAACGACGTGGGCGGCGCCGTCACCGTCGGGCTGGCGCACTACTCGACGACGGCCGAGGTGGACCAGCTGGTGCGCGCGCTGGCGTCGTTGGGCTGAGCGGTTGGCCGCACGCGTAGCGCCGGGGCAGCTGTGTGTGCGCACAGGGCTTCGAAGTGTGCACACCGGGAGGCCCCTGTGGGCGTGTCGCCGCCGTGGGCGCACACGCAACGCCCCGGACTTACACGCAATGCCCTGACTAGACGGTCAGCACGATCTTCCCGGTCACATCGCTGGCCACCAGCCGCCGGTGCGCGTCACCGGCCTGCTGGATGGGCATGCGCGCGCCGATGATCGGACGCACCCGGCCGTCGGCGATCATCGGCCACACCGACGCCCTCACCGCCTGCACGATCTCGGTCTTGCTGTTCGGGCCCGTTACTGGGCGGGCCCGCAGCGTGGTGCCGATGACCCGCGCTCGCTTCGCCAGCAGCTTGCCGATGTTGAGTTCGCCCGTGATGCCGCCTTGCATGCCGATGATGACCAGCTGCCCGTCGGTCGCCAGGGCGTCGATGTTGCGGTCCAGGTAGGCCGCGCCCATGATGTCGAGGATCAAGTCGGCGCCGCCCTGGTCGTGCAGCCGCGCGACGAAGTCGTCGTCGCGGTAATTGATGGTGATCTCGGCGCCCAGCTCGCGGCAGAACTCCAGCTTCTCCGCCGACCCGGCGGTGACGGCCACCCGCGCGCCCAGCGCCCGCGCGACCTGGATCGCGTGGCTGCCGATGCCGCTGCCCCCGCCGTGCACCAGCAACACCTGGCCCTTGCCCAGGTGCGCGACCATCACCAGGTTCGACCACACGGTGCACGCCACCTCCGGCAACCCGGCGGCGTCGACGAGCTCCACCCCGTCGGGAACGGGCAGCACTTGGCCGGCGGGCACGGCGACGTACTCGGCGTAGCCGCCGCCGGCCAGCAACGCGCAAACCTCTTGTCCCGCAGACCAATCCGCGACGCCCCCGCCGGTGTCGGCGACCACCCCCGACACCTCCATGCCGATGATGTCGCTGGCTCCCGGCGGCGGCGGGTACTTGCCGGCGGCCTGTAACACGTCGGCGCGGTTGACGCCGGCCGCGGCGACCTTGATCAGCACCTCGCCGGGTCCGGCCGCGGCGTCGGGCACCTCTTGCCAGGACAGTTGATCGGGGGATTCGGCGACGATCGCGCGCATGACGGCCACGCTACCGGCCACCGTTACCCTTATCAGCGGTGGCGTGGCAGAGCGGCCTAATGCACTCGCCTTGAAAGCGAGAGACGGCTAACACCGTCCGGGGGTTCAAATCCCTCCGCCACCGCCATGTGATGTCGCGAGACATCGAGGACAGATGTCTCGCGACATAGTGAACACCCTCAGTTGTTGGCTGGGGGTGTTTTG